>WSMR01000044.1 GCA_013316435.1 Candidatus Saccharimonadota bacterium
GAACTCCGATATATGCGGCCTGTCATTCTTGTCAGAGTAAGTCGGTTCAAACACATTATCCACCCCCTTTCTAAAATGTGCTATCGACAGGCTAATGCTAGTCTGTCGTATAAAAAATCGGCGGTTTTACTATAATTTTTATTTCATATAGCCAACCGTAATTCAATTCTATATCAGACTTGTCAATAATGCAAGCATATCCATTTTCTACTTTTATGGTATGACAAGGAGCGCGAGTGAAGAAATATATTTATATTTCCTTTGAGCCGACGCAGTTATATAGCCATAGCAAAGCCATGGCATAATTGGGCTAGTATTTAATATAGGTGCAATATGGGGTCAAAAGTTAAACAAAGGCAGGCGGTGCAAAAATCGGGTACGAAAAGCCCAAAAAACTTAGAGACATCGGGGGATTCAAAAAAATCAAAAGCTCAGAAAGCGACAAAAGTGGCGAAAAATGCAAAGGCTCCAAAAACCTCAAAAAAGTCGCATAAAAAGCGAATCGTGGCTATAGTTTTAGCGGTAGTTCTGCTTCTTGGCGCGATTAGCGGGGTAGTAGCTTGGATTATGCTCAGTAATCGTGAGCCGGGAATGTCGGACTGGGCCGAGGTCTATCTCACTCATATCAAGACCGTGCGCGAACAAGACCGCAAAAACGCTAAAAATTCCGGGCGAGATGATAATTCCGACGATGATGAGAGTTTTTTGAATAATTAAGATGCTAAGCCAGCAGTGAGCTTTTATGAGTCCGAAAATAATTCTCCGACCATGGTGGTAAATTATACTTCGGTCGAAAATAATCTCAGCTATAATTCGGTCGCGGTTTATTCAATTCAGAATGAAGAAATTTATTTGCTTAACTACGAAAACACGAATCTCTATTATGTTTATGATATTGATATGAATACTTATAACTTCTATCTGAAGCACGAAAACGAGGATGAAGGTGAGGATACATACGTAGATATCGAAGATTATTTCAAGGATCCGGAGGCGGATGAGTCAGAGTACGAAAAAACTTACTCAACCGATCGGGCACGGTGATGTCGCCAGCACTTGCTTTGGAGAAAATTGCCCACCCTACGAGGATCAATTTAATGGTACCTTAGCGATTATTGTTGAGAACCCAAAGGGGGATAATTATGTTGCTCCGCTTGTGACGCAGCCAGTCTCAGAAAAACTATGGGGCAAGCGAAATAATCCGCAAATTCCGACACAATATGATTTGATGCCGGTCTACGGGCAAATGGCGGTTTACTATCGTTTCCTTAGCAAATAAAGTTATTCTTACTCTTGTCAAGCTGGCAGCTTTGTGCTAAAATTACAGAGTAATAATATTAACGAAACAGTTGCGGGAGGTTTCCTCGATTTTAATCGATTTCTCGCGACAAAGCGAAAGGAAAACCAATCTATTATGACAGTATCTGTCGATATGAAGGCTCTGCTCGAGTCGGGTGCGCATTTCGGGCACAAAACCAGCCGTTGGCACCCAAAAATGGCGCAATACATCCACAGTAAGCGTCAGGGTGGACATATTATTAATCTTGAAAAGACTGCGGAGGCACTCGAAGCGGCCCTTCCGGAGGTTTCAAAAATTGCCGCAAGTGGCAAAAAAGTTCTCTTTGTTGGCACCAAAAAGCAGCTCAAAGATATTACTAAAGTTGCTGCTGAATCGGTGAACATGCCATATGTGACCGTGCGCTGGGTTGGTGGCATCTTGACCAACGTTGATACCGTGAATCGTCAAATTAAGAAATTGAAGGATTTGGAACGTCGGATGGCTTCCGGTGAGCTCGAAGCTCGCTACTCGAAATTGGAAGTTCAGCGCCATCAAGAAGAAATTGACACTTTGAACGAGCGCTATGGTGGCGTCAAGGATATGAATGAGCAGCCAGCAGCGGTGATTATAGTCGATGCGGCGCATGATAAAAACGCGATCAAAGAAGCCAAAACTTTGAAGATTCCGGTGTTTGCCGTCTGCGATACCAATGTCGATCCAACTGGCATTGATTATGTGATTCCAGCAAATGACGATGCGATTAAATCGGTGCAACTAATTCTAGATTATTTCGTCGCTGCGGTAAAAGAAGGCGAAGCTAAAAAGGAAAAATAAGGAGGGAAAATGAGCAAAGAACTAAACGAAAAGGCTGAAGAAGTCAAGGAAGTTTCAATTGAGCTAATCAAGAAATTGAAGGAGCTTTCGGGCGTAGGTTTGACCGACGCTAAGAATGCGCTTGTTGAGGCTAAGGGTAATTTCGACAAGGCGCTTGAAGAAATGCGCAAGAAAGGCATGACCAAGGCTGAAAAGCGTGGCGACCGCGAAACGCGTGAGGGCATCATTGAGAGCTATATTCATGATGGTCGCTTGGGTGCGATTGTTGAACTAAACTGTGAAACTAGCTTTGTGGCCAAGACCGATGAATTCAAGGACCTAGCACACAAAATTGCTATGCAAATCGCCTCAATGAATCCGCTTTACGTCGATATTGATAGTATCCCGGAAGATATTGTCAAAGCCAAAAAGAAGGAATTTGAAGAAAAATTTAGTGGTCCGGAAAATATGAAAGATCAGATTATCTCTGGTCAAGTCAAAAAAGCTTTCTCAGATCAGGTTTTGATGGAGCAAAACTACATCTTTGATGATACCAAGACCGTGGCACAGTTTATCAAGGAGGCGATCGCAAAAACTGGTGAGAATATCACCGTCAATCAGTTTAAGCGCCTTGAGCTTGGTGTAACCGAGTAAAGTTAGGAGAATTAGTCTATCTTTCTATTGTATCACGGATTGTGATAAAAGTCAATAGACTGAGAATATGAGCTGCGTCTAGAAATGGGCGCAGTTTTTTGCTATACTAAAAGTAATTAAAAGGAAAGATTATGTTTGATAGTAGCGAATATGAAACTCGTATGAAAAACGCAATAGAGCACTTTGAGACCGAACTCAAAAAAGTACGTACCGGTCGCGCACATCCGGATATGCTGGCGGGGGTGAAGGTTGAGACTTACGGTCAATTTATGCCGCTATCTCAAGTTGCTAATATTACCGTGAATGGTGGCACAATGCTACAGGTGACGCCGTTTGATCCGGCGACTTTGCAGGCGATTGCTACGGCGATTCGTAATGACGCTTCACTCGGGCTTAATCCGACTGATGACGGTCACGTAGTGCGGGTGCCAATTCCGCCACTTACCGAAGAACGTCGTAAGGAAATTGTCAAACAAACCTCTGCGAAGGTGGAAGAGGCAAAGGTTGCAATTCGTGGAGCACGTGAGGATGCTAGGAAGGAATTAAAAGGCGCCGAGCTTCCGGAAGACGTCAAGAAAAAGGCTGAAAAATCGGTTGATGAATTGACGAAAAAATATACCGATCAGATCGACCAGCTTTTCAAAGCTAAATCTGATGAAATTATGACAATTTAATATGAGTACAGAAAATAAATTGCGCCATCTTGGCTTTATCTGTGATGGTGATCGGCGCTGGGCTAGAGAACGGGGCCTGCCTACGATTGAGGGGCACACCAAGGGCTTCAGTAAAAGTGAAATGATCATTGATGCACTGAAGGAAACTGAGGTTGAGGTAATCAGCTTTTTCCTGTTTTCGACCGAGAACTGGGGGCGTAGCCAGGCTGAGGTTGATTATCTAATGAAGCTAATTCAAGCTAAAATTGCTTCCCTAGGCAAAAAATTGATGAAGGAAAATGCGCGCTTTGTCGTGATGGGACGCCCGGAGCCGGTTGATCCGAAGCTTTGGGCTGAACTAATGGAGACTGAGCAGCGTACGGCGAAAAACACTGGCAAGACAGTCTGTATTTGTTTTAATTATGGTGGTCAGTGGGAAATTGTGGATGCAGCCAATCGAGCGATTGCGGCTGGAAAATCGCTCGAGAACCCTGATGATTTTGCAGGGTATCTTTATCATCCGGAAGTCCCACCTTGCGATTTAATTGTGCGCACCTCCGGCGAGCAGCGAATTTCCGGTTTTCAACTTTGGCGCGCCGCCTATAGTGAGTTGTTGTTCCTAGACAAATACTTTCCCGCTCTCGAGCAGGAAGACATCGAGATGATTCTCGATGAATATCATTATCGGCAACGAAGATTTGGAAAATAGCCCAAAACAGCCCAAAATAAGTAGTTCGAGATAATCCTAGAATAGGTATATCTTTCTATTATATCACGGATAGTGGAATAAGTCAATAG
>WSMR01000045.1 GCA_013316435.1 Candidatus Saccharimonadota bacterium
TGTTTATCCTTTTTGTTTTATGACCTTGTTACTACATTATTGCAAAACATAAGTATAATGTCAAGGACTTTTTTGCACTTTTTACAAAAAAAGGCGCAGATTTTTCTGCGCCAGTGTTTTGTAGGTTATAACTTAGCGGACTTCAACTCGCACGCGCGGTACGCTGTGTCCCGAAAAATGAGTCTTTTTGGTTTTAACAAAAGTGACCACTCCATCCTTAGCGGCATGGATAGTAAAATTGCGGCTCATATAAGTCCCTGGACCAGCGATCTTGGTCGCACCGGTTTGACGAACGAGCACTTCGCCGTTTTTGACTTTTTGGCCACCAAAGCGCTTGACGCCGAGACGTTGACCAGCGTTATTATGGATGTTTTTGGCGGTACCGCCAGCCTTCACGTGTGACATATTATTTTTTCCTTAAAACTATTATTTCTCGAGCCACAATTTGCTCCGCACGATGGTAAAGCAGATCGTTTTGCTCCAAATTCTTAAAACTTATTACATTATAGCCCAGTTCCCCTATTTCGTCAAGCAAATTTAGACGTTCGTAAGTGCCATCTAGACGTAACCAAGCCGGTACGGCGATTGTTACGGGTGTTTCGGCAGCAATTTGTTTGGAAAGATTCTTCAAAAACCCGAGGATGATACTACCGCACTGCTGTTTTTCTTGTTTTAATTTGATTTCGGCAGGGGGATTAGACATTGGCTGGCCCAAGTAGACTTCGCACGCTACGGCGTTGATTGGTTGGGTCCAAGTATGATTTGTAGCGTCGCCTTGAGTGATGAGTAGGTGCATATCTCCTCGGAAACCGCTTCGCCTCGTCCCGTCGTTCCGGGCGAGGCTAGCTTTGGTCACTCCCCGTTGGTCGCGAAAAATTCCGAGCGAGACATGTTCCTGCTCATCACTCAGCCACTCCAAATTCCTTCTAGAATACTCCACCATCCGCTCACTGATATCGGTGCCATAAGGTGTGTAGTCCATCAGGGCTGCTTCTTGCAATAATACCCCTGTCCCGCAAAACGGATCTAGGATGCGCGACTTTGGCGACAGACCCCCACAGAGATTAATCAAAATCTGCGCTAACTTTGGTGGCAACATCCCGACTTTGGCATCGCGTGCCGGGCGTTTTTGGTCACGCTTGGCATATTCTTCGATATTCGAGAGCTGAATAACACGATAAAACTTTTGCTGATATTTGAGCAGCTCAATCTTACTCTCGGTCAGCAGATGATTATGCAAACTTGTCGCGCTTGAGAGCACGGCGGTTTTATTTGGAATAATACGCACGCTGCGCCCGGTCTTTGCGAGCCTCCGCTTAAGTTTTAGTGCTTCGCCTTGAGCTTTGTAAGGTGTAGTTTTGGGACTAAAATCTGATATGCCAATAGTGATCTTGCCGCTCGCCGGTAAATTCTCCAAAAATTGTTGTAAGTTAACCGGCTTAGCAATTTTTAGAGTGCCGCCTAGCCTTCGAATATCCGGAGTAGAATTGCTTTCAAACTCTGCGAGCAGAGGGCAAATCGGGTGCACGTTTTGAAAAAGCGCTTCCAGCTCCGCTAGGGAAATTTTGGGCTGGCGCCCTAGCACGGCAATATATTTATTCATACGTCAATTATAGCACGCCGCCGAGAATTGTATGCTATAATTAGTAAGTTATGTTTAAGAAGATTTTAACTGTAGTCACATTGGCGCTTGTGGTAATTGTGGTTTGGCAAGCATGGGGTCAAATTATTGACGCAATCAATTATTTAGCCAATACTAATATTTTCTTTGTGCTAATGCTCATTCCGGAGCAGCTGTTTATGTATTACTGCGCGGGGCAAATGTTCTTTTCTTATATGGCGGCAAAGGCCAATGCCGAGCAAAAACGTCAGCAAGAGTGTGGTTCTAAGGCTAATACGAGGGCAGCTGAACTTGCGGAATCCGACAAAAGTGTTGTAGTTACAGAGGAAGATATTGACAAGCATGAAGAGGATGGTAAAACTACGAAGATTATTCCTCCCAACAGAGTTTCTTCTTGGATGCTAGCGCGGATTTCGTTTGAGCTAAATTTTGTAAATCATGCGATCCCGAGCGGTGGTGTGGCTGGGCTTGGGTATATTACTTGGCGTCTCAAAGCTTTTGGCTCGTCGGTTGGACAAACAAGTTTTATGTATGTGCTGCGCTATGTAATTACAATTCTTTCGAACCAATTTCAGACCATCGTTGCGATTATTATCCTACTGATTGTGGGCGGAATTACCAAGGAGGCGTACTGGGTGATTGGGCTGACTTGCTTGATCTGTATTGGGGTGATTGCAGCGGTTGCGGCTATTATCGTAGTGGCGAGCAGCAAGAAGCGCATTGTATGGTTTGCCAAGGTTAGCGAGAAGTTTTTGAATGGTTTTGTTCGCGTAGTAACCTTTGGTCATAAAAAGGAAATTATTAAGCGTAGTGCGATTGAGGAATATCTTGGTGATATCTATCGCGACCTAATGACGGCGCGGCGCAACAAAAAGATTTTGATTCACCCGATTGGCTGGGGCGTAGTCTATAGTTTTCTTGAGGTGGCCACCTATTGGTTGGTTGGAATTAGTATGGGGCACCCCGAAATCTTGCCACAAATTATGGTCGGCGAAGCGATTGCTTCGGTGATTGGCGCGGTGATGCTAACTCCTGGTGGTGTTGGCGGGTATGAAGGGACAATGATTTTTATCATGTCGGTGCTGGGCGTTGATATTGGGCTTGCGACCGCGGTGGTGATTACGACACGCGTCGTGGTGTTGGTTGGCACAATCGTGAGCGGCTATGGCTTCTATCAGAATGCGGTTTCCAAGATCGGCAAGAAAGAACGTCAGCAGATTTTGGGCGAAGAATAAATGTTCGAGGGGTTTGACGGCTGGCTGAGAGTCGATGACAAACCTTACTCGGTGAGTGAGTTTTTGGAGCGTACTAATTTTACGCTCGAGCGTGAGCTAAGTGAAGTTGCGCTCGAAGGTGAAGTGGGTAGCTTTAAAGTAAACCAGGGCAAGTGGGTCTTTTTTGAGCTGAAGGATAATGGCGGGAGTGTAAGCTGCTTTTTGCCGCTGCACCAGTTGGCGGTAAAACTGAGAGATGGTATGAAGATCGAAGTGCTTGCACAACCCAAAGTGACGCGTTGGGGAAAATTTTCTCTGACCATTCGCCGCATTATTCCGCGTGGTGAAGGCGACATCAAAAAGAGTCTAGAATTTCTCAAAAAGAAGTTGGCGCGCGAGGGGTTGTTCGATCTGGCGAGAAAGCGTGAATTGCCGGGTGAGATTCAGACAATTGGGGTGATTTCTTCAACTGGAGCAGCTGGATATATTGACTTTTTGAAGATTTTGGATAATCGCTGGGGTGGCATGAGGATTTTGACGGTGAATACGCAGGTACAGGGGGTTGGAGCGCCCGCGCAGATTGTCCAGGGGCTGAGTTTACTTAATCAGTGTCCCGAAGTAGACATTATTGCGATTGTGCGGGGCGGAGGTAGTGCGGATGATCTTGCAGCGTTCAACGATGAGGAGCTCGTGCGCGCGATTGCTGCAAGCAAAATCCCAGTTATCACTGGGATTGGTCACGAGGTTGACGAAAGCTTGGCCGATCTCGCGGCCGATATTCGTGCGTCTACCCCGTCAAATGCGGCGGAGAGGCTGACTCGTGACCGGCGCGCGCTCGCTCAGCAGATGGCGACTCGACTTTATGAGGCGAAGCGTTATTTGATTACTCGAATTTCCGAAGCTCGAGAAATGAATCAAGCCAAATTGCGAGCAATACATGACGTCGTTATGCGAGAGATCAGTCAAGTAGCTAAG
The DNA here is from genome assembly GCA_013316435.1 of Candidatus Saccharimonadota bacterium. Taxonomy (GTDB): domain Bacteria; phylum Patescibacteriota; class Saccharimonadia; order Saccharimonadales; family Saccharimonadaceae; genus Nanosyncoccus. Next base: position 3,811 of record WSMR01000045.1, read on the forward strand.
CGCGTAGCGGAATCTAGAAAGCTACTTGATACTCTAAATCCTGAACGAGTATTGGAGCGTGGCTATGCGATTGTCCGCGGCGATGCTGGCAACATTGTGGCTGGTCAAGAATTAGAATTGACCACGAAAGATTACCTTGTCGTAACAAGGGTGAAAAACGTCAGAGAAAGAATTCACCCTAGTTCCGGCAAGCTTGCCGTAACAAGGGTGAAAAATGATAATG
>WSMR01000046.1 GCA_013316435.1 Candidatus Saccharimonadota bacterium
ATCTTATATCTGATGGTATCACCGAGCAAAATCAACAAAAACTGAGAGACTTTGTAAAAACCTACGGGCAAGATGCCAATATTATTGAGATCGGTGATCTTAGCAAATATATCGATTTCGATTTTGATACCACAGGCTGGAATTCGATCGTCTTGGCGCGGCTAGTGCTAGATAAGTTATTACCGAACACGGTTGACAGAATATTATATCTAGACGGCGACACGATCGTGCGCGGTGATTTGCGTGATTTATACGACATTGACATGGGTAAATCTGTAATTGGTGCGAGTATTGAGCCAACGGCAAGTCGAAAGCACAAAGCAGCCCTAGACATTGAAGGTCTGTATTATAACGCCGGGGTTTTATTAATCGACCTCAAAAAATGGCGCAAAGAAAAAACTGGTCAACGAATTCTCGATTATTATGCGGAGCATGGCGGTAAGTTGTTTGCAAACGATCAAGATGCAATTAACGGTGCTTTGAAGGGGGAAATTTACACTCTGGCGCCAAAGTACAATTTCTGTAATATTTATATGCAGTATCCCTATCGATATCTAAAGAAATTAGTGGCGCCGACGGAATATTTTTCACCGACAGAGTTTGAAGATAGTATAAAAAATCCCGTGGTTATTCATTATCTAGGTGAAGAACGACCCTGGCGAGAGGGCAATACGCACAAATACCGCGCTGATTACAAGAAGTATTTGGCAATGACGCCCTGGAAGGATACGCCGGATGACACTGGATGGAATACATACTTTTTATGCTGGCGGATTTTTAATACTATTACGAAGCCTTTTCCAGCCTTAAGATACAAAATTATCGATTCGCTAATTCCAATCGTTCTCAAACTTCGTGCAAGGCAAAATAAGCAAGTAGAAAATACCCTGAGGGGGGGGGGTTAAATGTTTGTATCTTGGCAGGCGGATTTCATTCGAGACTGGAGACAACACCATGTTGAAGCCCAAGGTCTCGATTTTGATTCCAGCCTACAATGCTGAAAAGTTGGTTCATAAAGCTATCGACAGTGCTTTGGTACAAACCTATGATAATATTGAAGTAATTGTCATTAACGACGGATCGACAGATGATACCTGGCGGGTTTTGCAAAAATGCCAAAAGCAATATCCGCAGAAAGTTCGAATATTTTCGCAGAAAAATAAAGGACTCGGCGCGACTCGCAATGTATTACTAGAAAAGGCCAAAGGTGATTACATTGTTAATTTAGACGCTGATGATTGGCTGAAACCTGATTATGTAGAAGTAATGCTGTCGGCGCTTGGCGAGGGTGATATTGCGATTTGCGGATTTGAACGCTATGACGCACAGTATCAATTTCGTGATAAGCGTGTGCCGGAACTAACTTCGTATACAAAGTATCGTTTTTGTACCACGGCCGGGAAAATGTTTCGTCGACGTTTCTTGCAGGATAACAAGTTGCACTATCGTGCGCTTAATATGGGTGAGGACGCATTTTTTAATGTGAGCGCTTACGCAAAAACAGATGAAATTGCAATTGTGGATTATACTGGATATTGTTGTTACGAAAGCGGGAGTTCCATGGCGCATAGTGCAAAATACTCTGAGGCAAAATCATTTTATAGTGTTATGAAGGCTCTAGTAAAAGATTTAAATGACTCAAAGATGTTGTATGATGCAGAATTTCAGTTTTATGTGCTAAAGAATTTATTGATGGATGTCTTTCTTTATAAAGACGGTCTATCTGTGCGTGAGTTAATTGAAATTTACCGTCGCCATATCGTATGGTATAAAGAATTCTTACGACAAAACAAGGCTAAGTTTAAAGTTTATTTTCAAGAAGGGGAAACATTGCCGATCAACCTCACTCTGAATGCTTTTGTTGTATTGACGAAGCTGCATTTAGATGGGATGATGTTGAGAATTCTCAAGAAGATCTCGGTAAATATATTATAATAAAAATATGACTAAGCAAGATAGTATCCATACTTTTATTGTGTTGGCTTATAAAGAATCCGCATATCTTGAGGATTGTATTAAATCGGTGATAAATCAAACTTATCCGAGCCGAGTAATTATTGCAACTTCGACGCCGAATGATTTTATTAGCAAGTTAGCCAAGAAATATAATATAAGGGTAAAGATCAACCGTGGTAAAACTGGAATTGGCGCAGATTTTGACTTTGCCCTGCAAGCAGGCGAAACGGATCTCGTCACGATTGTTCATCAAGATGACATTTATGACCCAGGATATAGTGAAGCCATGGTTAAGGCATATCAAAAATATCCTGATAGTTTAATTCTTTTTCCGGATTATTACGAGTTGCGAGGTGACCAAAAAGTGGAGCAAAACACATTACTCAAGGTCAAACATTTTCTGCTTTGGCCGCTTAGACTTACTACGGGTAAATTAAAATTTACGAAACGTATGTCGCTTCGTTTTGGGGATCCAATCTGTTGCCCGGCTGTAACTTTCAATACCCAAAAAGTTCAGCCGCCACTATTCGATAATGAGATGAAGAACGATGTCGATTGGCATGCTTGGGAAGTTCTAAGTAGAAGACCGGGCAATTTTACTTTTGTTGACCAAAAACTAATGGGGCATCGGATTCATACGGGGTCGGAAACTACTAAAAATATTCAGAATAATTTACGCACAAAAGAGGATTATCAAATTTTGAGGCGTTTTTGGCCGGATTTTATTGCGCGCAGGATTGCAAAACTAGATGCAAAATCCGAAAAAAGTAATCAAGTCTAGTCTATGTTATAATATACCTATGCCAAAGGTGTTATTAATTATTCCTGCTTATGATGAAGATGCTAATATTTTGAGCACTTGTCAAAAGATTGCAGATTATAATAAGCAGCATCACACTGACTACGATTTTATTGTCATTAATGATTCTTCAAATGATTCTACCGGGCAAATTCTTGATGCTTCGCATCTGCCACACGTTGACCATATTTATAACCTTGGTATCGGTGGCGCAATGCAAACTGGCTATAAATATGCTCGTGATAAAGATTATGATATTGCAGTACAGTTTGACGGTGACGGTCAGCACGATATTAATGCGGTCGAGACATTAATCCAGCCGATCAAAGATGGCGAGGCCGATCTTGTGATTGGCTCGCGTTTTCTAACCAAAACTGGTCGTTTTCGGTCTACGTTTGCGCGGCGAGTTGGCATCAAAATCATCTCCGACTACATGAAATTATTAACGCATCGTCGGATTTCCGATACGACTTCCGGCTTTCGGGCGTGTGACCGGTTGATTATTGAAAAATTTGCCCGTGATTACCCGAGTGAATATCCTGAGCCAGTCACCACCACGGCTTGCCTGCTTCAGCATGATCGTGTTACAGAAGTCCCGGTCGAGATGAATGAACGTACCGCGGGCGCTTCCTCCATTCATACCTGGAAAAAGGCTTACTACATGATTAATGTTTTCATGACTTTGTTAGTTGTAAAAATTAGAGGGAGGTATTGATGTCGTTTCAGCTGATGATTGCCTTAATTGTTTTTTCGCTAATTTTGATTATACTCATTAGCATTTTGGTTGGTAGAGGCAAAATCCCGATCAAGTATTCCTTATTGTGGTATGCTTTTGCAGTTTTCATTCTGCTGGTTGGGTTAGTTCCAGATTTATTCGGGGCGTTTGGACGTTTAATTGGGTTTAATATCATGTCGGATCTCGTGGTTGGCCTTATTATTACGGTGCTGATTTTTCTAAATATTGCTCTTACAGTAATGATTGCCAGTCAAAGACGACGTATCAATCTCGTATCCCAAGAAATGGCGTTACTGAAGAAAGAAGTTGAGGATGCCAAACGTAAAAAATAATCGCGATGTCACGCTTGACGCTACCAATCTGCGCAAAAATTTTGTCTGGAATCTAATTGGCTCCACGGCATCATCTTTCGCCTCGTTATTTTTTATGA
>WSMR01000001.1 GCA_013316435.1 Candidatus Saccharimonadota bacterium
TGGTTCTACTAAGCTCAGACAGTCTCCTCTTGATTTTGTCTACACTGGCTACTACGGTTACTCTGGTGGTTCGCTGGACTATGAGGGGTCGTTCGGCCTCTACTGGTCGCGTACCGCTGGCTCGGGTTCGAGTGCATACGACCTGTACTTCAATATCTCCAGTGTCGACCCTCAGGATCGCGACAATCGTGGCCACGGTTTCGCTCTTCGCTGCGTCGGGAGGTGAGAAAAAGATGTGCTAGAGTATCCAGTCTACCTGATTAATAGCTTCCCCGTTGACAATCCCTAGCATTGAATCAGTCCAAACTTCGAACATCCACACAAGGGCTTCTTTGGTGCAGTGTGCATTATGTGGCGTTACAAAAATATTCCCATTGTATGAATGGTTTAATATTGCCGGATCGTCACTCTCAAACGCTACGCCGCCAAGTTCACCAGCTTCACATTTCTCGACCAAACGTTTTGTGATTTCTTCAAAACCATTTGAAACGACGATAATTTTCATATTTTTATTGAACTTTGAAAGATCATCAAACAGCGCGGTGCTTTCGGGATTTTTGGAAATCGTGATGAACATAAATTCTGAGCGTTCGAGCATATCTTCAAAAGGCCAGTAATGAAAATCGGGGTCGTTTTGATTATGCGAATAATAACAAATTTCTTTGTTCCCCACTAGCGGCTCTAACCTCCGCGCCAAAGCATGACCGATTTCGCCAAAACCGATGATATCGGTTGGCTTATCCCACATTTCGTCGCCAATAAATTCCGGCGCGTAGCTCATTTTACCTTCTCGCTGATAAAGCGGGAAACGTTTTGCAAGTGCCAAAGCCATAAAAATACATTTTTCTGCAACTGAAACACTAGCATAGTGCGGGACATTGGTGACTACGATGTTATGTTCACGGCAACATCTTCCATCCACCAATTCATAGCCAGTAGTTTGTAAGCAGATTGCTTTGAGATTTGGAATTTTTGCGATTGTTTCATTTGGCAACTCCCAGCCGCTAATGTCCGGATCAAGAGCGAGGACTTTTGGTTCATGGTCTCGCATTGCCGACTCATAGCTTGCTCTGTCTAGAAAAATAACTTTTGCAAATTTTTCGTGCAACTTCTGCTTTTGTTCGTCGGTAAAATCGGTTTCAAGACCATAAATGTATAGATTCATTTTTGCTCCTCAGTGTTTTTTTGAATCTCAAAAGTATAGTAAGTGGCGTGTTTAGCCGGCTCACATAATAGCTGCTGTATCGTAATTTCACCATTTAGTAAGCGCAGCTGTTTAATGAGGTGACTGCTAGTAACAATTAAGATCGTGTCATTGTTACTATGCGTTGTTCTAATTTTATCCAAGAAACGTTTGACACGGGCAGTCATATCGGCGACCGATTCGTATTTATCTTGATAACGAGCCGTGACTGGGTCGGGCTGAGCATCGCGCCAGCCTTTGGCTTCGCTATAGGGTTGCCCTTCAAAACCATTTTTGGTGTCGTCCAATAATTCTTCCACTATTAAATCTAGATTATGATAACGATTAATGATCTCGGCGGTTTGCCGTGTGCGCGGTAAACGCGAAATATAAATTGCATCAAAATGATGATCTTTCAGTTGCTTAGCTAAGTCCTCGGCTTGTTTGATGCCTTTTGTAGTCAAATGAACATCGACGCTGGGATCGTAATTGACTAAATCTTTGACATTATAATTAGTTTCAGCATGTCGGGTGGCGATCAGCTTCATTCACTCTCCTCCCAAATTTGGAATTTATCGTCTTCAACGTAAACGAGTTGATTATCGTTCAGACAGATGATTGGATAATCAATACTGTAGAATTCTTCCGGATGTTCGCGAAGAAATCTTGAAAATTTTTCGCGTTTTGCGCCTTCGCGATTCCAGTGCGGTCGAATAAGAAAATTTATTAGTCCTAATCCGCGAAAATCTTTTAATTCAGGAACTTGATTCAGTGCGTCGGCACTCATTGCTTTTTGCGCGGTAATATCTCGGCTGCATACAATCGATCCGGCGCTCTCACCGATATATGGAACACCTTTTTCTAATATTTTTTGGATAATTTGTCTGAAATTGCATTCGTGCATCCATTTAAGAAGATAAAAATTATTGCCGCCCTGCACAAAGACCACATCTTTGTCTGCAAGTTCTTGCTCGACTTCTGCTTCGGATTTTTCGGCGATATCATAATCAAAAACTTGCCAACCATGCTGCTGTAAAATTTCGCGACCTTCGTCAATCCAATCGCGCTGATCGACAGGATGTAAATTACCAGCCGTAATAATATAAGAGACTTTGATTTCTTCTGCGGCTCTGTTTAGTAATTTTTCGATATCCCCCATTACCATTTTTGCTATGCCTTTGCCGCGGAAACTGGAGGTGAGATATAGGTGTTGAGTATGGTTATTTTTTCTAGATTTCATATTCTTTTACCTCCGCGTTGCCAAGATGTGTTGCGCCGTAAATATCGCCCTCTTCATGCTCGGACAATATCCAGTCAAAAGCCTTAGACATGCCGCCGTGACCAACTACAAGAATTCGTGCGCCATCATCGTACTTCTGTTTTAGATAATCTACAAAATCATTAGCGCGCTTAATCACGCTTTTTACTATTTCGACGTCTCCCGGAATTTTGTCTAGATCGATGTCGTCAATATTGACACCATCTACGAGCTCCGACCAGGACTCTATGATTTTACCTTCAAAATCACCGAACGATCTCTCTATCAATAAATCATGATAATTGATATCGTAGCGATCTCCTACGGCGATCTCTGCTGTTTCCGCAGCACGTTTCAGTGGCGAGGCGTAAACGGCGTCAAATTCTAGGTCTTTGATATTTTCGCGCATTTCTTCGGCTTGCGCTCGCCCAGTCGCATTCAATGATAAATCTATGCGACCTTGTGCGCGCATTTCTAAATTCCAGTCGGTTTGACCGTGACGAGCAAGATAGATTTTCATAACTCTATCCCTTCTCCCTCCGCGGCATCATTTAAAAGCGAAATAATTTGGGCGCCATATTTTTCGAAATCCGCTTTGACATCGGGACGATTCAACCAATCAAAATCGGTAGTATGTGCAACATAGCCAACTCTTTTACGAATTGAGCGCCCAGTCGGTCGGCGACCATCCGTAGTTTTCTGACCTTTGGCATATTCGTATTCTTCAAGAACTAAAATATCACCTGGTTCACATTCAAAGTCATTTACTCGGTATTCAAAAGTTTTTTCGCCGGATTTGATGGCCTCAAAATATTCTGGGCTAATTTTCTTATGAATTTCGCGCATTATTTATGCTCCTTAATTATTTTCCCATTTTGCGCTACGATGTAATCATTACCGAGAATCACCGGTGGCTCATTATCAATAATTTTTAAAGCCGAATCGTCGGATATTGCAAAAACAGGTAGATTGGTAAACTCGGAAGCTTTGATAACCTCGGGCTTATCAAACTTATAGCAGCCATGCAAGTGTGGTAAGAAAATAATCGGTACAAAATTCATAAAATGTTCAGCAGTGCGTTTTTCTTTGTAGACCGATTTTTGGATTTCGTCGGCTTCTTTATGACACATCACGCAGGACCCAGCTGAACTACCGACCCAAACTTTCTCTGCCAAGATTTCCGGCAGAATTTTATCGAACCTCGTTTTCATAAAAACATTAGCAAGATAATCCGTGTTGCCGCCAAAACAGAAGATCATATCGGTGGGTTCAATCCGTGATTTTATATATTCAAGGTCGTGCGCTTGAAGATCGATAAATTCAACATTACCACCAATAACGTGCGCTAAGTTTTCAAGTTCTTCTGTAAACCAGCGCATATCACCAGCCTCGGCTTTGATCGCCTCGTTAATCACCGCAACGTTAATTTTGTCGCGTGATTTCCCAGTCATTTCTTCAAGATTTGTGATAATTTCCTCGTTGGCAAGACCGCTGGAGGCGAGTATTAACTTCATATTAAATCTCCTTTATTAAAATTTGTCTGATCGTGATGGACAATGTAGGGCTTCATGACTCCTCCATTATTTTGATAAGCATGTCATAAAATGGCTGACGATTCATCATTATTCCGCTTTTGATCAGCTGCTTAAATTCTTTAATATCGACTAATTTTACAGCTTGAACTTCACTACTCTGTAAAATGAATTTCCGTGGGTCGATTTCTGGGATTTTGACTAAAAAACAATCAAAAATTTGACGATCGGTCATTTTTTCACCACCCCACTCGTAGGTGCTGGATCTTTGGTAAGTCGTAATATGATGTAGTCTTGCCACCACCCCTGTATTTATCCCGATTTCTTCAGTAGTCTCACGCATAGCGGCGGACAAAGCATCCTCGCCTGCATCCACATGACCGGCCGCAGCTAAATCCCATTTGCCTGGATGGGTCAGTTTTTCTTGACTGCGTTGTTGCAACAAAATCTCATTCTTGTCATTCAGAATCGCGACCACAATACAGCGGTGCCAAAGCCCCTTTTTGTGCACCTCATCTCGCGAAGCAATTTGCCCGGTTTTGATCCCGTTTTCGTCGAGTACGTCAATCATTTCCGGCATTATGCTTCCCTCCGGAAATCTTGGTATTTCCTAGATATGCTAGGAAATAAGACTAGTCTTATTGAAAAAATCATTCTATATATTATTATACATTAAAATTACATTCTTGATAGTGCTTGACGCTTCTAATGAGGATTCTGCTCGTACCGTTCTAACTTTAATAACTCAATTTTGCGCTCAATCCCGCCAGCATAGCCAACTATCTTGCCATTTGTGCCAACGACGCGGTGGCACGGAATAATAAGCGAGATTTTATTTTTGCCAACTGCTCCGCCGATTGCTTGTGCGGACATTTTCGCAATCTTTCTTTCCTTTGCGATTATTTTTGCAATTTCTCCGTAGGTCATTGTTTCGCCATATGGAATAGTCTCAAGAATTTGCCAAACTTCTTTTTGAAATTCTGTCCCAACTAGTTCCAGTTTTGGTTGGGAGCCCGGTTCTTTACCGTCAAAATATCCATCCAGCCACGCACGGGTTTCTTTTAGTACTGAGTTTTCTTGTTTGATACAAGTTTCAGTTTTATAAGTTCGGTCAGCAAACCACAGTCCAGTCAATTTGGTCTCGTTTGCGACAAGGATAATTTTTCCGAGCGGCGATTGATAGCTAGTAGAGTAAAACATTTATATAATTATATATGAAAGTTGCGATTGGCGCTTCGAAGTTGTGCTACAATATAGTATATGTATAGACCGTTGATTTCTTTTATTCTAATTGTTGCTGTTGCTGTGGTGGCGTTGCTCGCAAGTGGCATGGTTGAGGTTGATATTGATATTCGCGACCAAGATGGCAATCCGATTAAACGTAAAAAACAGGATAAGTTTACTAAAACGGAGGATATTGTCGAAGCGGAAATCGTGGATGATGAGGATGAATAATTCGGATTTGGAATTATCTACTCAGATATCTTGAGAGTCTATAACTTCTTGCTCTAGATAATTCTGTGAATCTTCAGCTTCAGCGATTCTTTCATGATAACTTGTAAGCGCAGCAAATGGCGAGAATTGTGCAGCGCGATTTTCGATAGGCATTTTCGGGCGCCTAGAAACTGGCCGTTCAAGATCGATGATATCGGTATATCGATTCTGAGAATCAAGGTTTCTAGTACTAGATTTCATTCTTGATGCCCTCCAATTTGCCGCCTGCGGCTAAGTCCAGTTGCGCCTTTTTCAAGATTAATACCACTAAAAATTGCATTTTTGCCAAAGCGTTGACGGATTTTCTTGCTAGAGATTTTTGTGATTCAAAAAGATTTAGTTGTTTAGGGCTAGGTTGTTCATTTTCTAGAGTCAAATTCCCCACCGTGAGCGTAATTCTGCGCACCGTGAAATCCGGATTTGCGATTTTATCGAATAACTCTACAAAACCGGCTCGAATTCGAGTGAGTTCGAGACTGGGCGCATCGAGACGCAACGTTCCGTGTGCTGGTTTGGGTGCAAGTTTGCCATAGCGATTTATTTTGGTTTCGCCGCTATGTGGATTTTCGGTATCATAATTTAGATCGAGTACCAATTGGTCGGTAACAAGATTTTGCAAAGTTAATTTGAGCGCTAGGTCCTCGACCATTTCTTTAACGATTGTGCGCGCTTCAGTGTGATTATATGGACGCGATAAAACCTGGCCGTTGCACAAACTACGATCGTGTGGTTGATAGTTTTTGATTTCGCGGATTCCTACTGGCTCAATTCCCCAAGCATGATCAATCAAAAGTTCGGCATTCACGCCAAAAAGTTTGAATAGTAAATCTTCGTTTGTAAGTGAGCAGCGCGTAACATCGCCCATGGTGTACATTTGACGGCCAGCAAGTCTGCGCGCCGTTCCGCGCCCTACGCGCCAAAAATCGGTGATTGGTTGATAATCCCAAAGTTGCTCGCGATAAGATTTTTCGTCTAGCTCGGCAATGCGTACACCGAATTCATTTGGTTTTGCATGTTTTGCGATAATATCCATTGCGATTTTAGCAAGATATAAATTAGTGCCGATTCCAGCGGTTGCAGTAATGCCAGTTCTTTTATAAACATTGCGAATCATCATGGTCACAAATTCACGCGGCGTGTAATTTTGCAAACGTAGATAGCCGGAAATATCACAAAAAACTTCATCAATTGAGTAAGCAAAAATATCTTCGGGTGCAACGTGTTGCAAATAAGTTGCAAAAATTTCTTGACTATAATCAATGTATTTTTGCATGCGTGGCTTCGCGACAATAAAATCAAGCGCAAATTCCGGATGCCTAGCTAATACTTTTTCGTCGGTACTTTTACCAACGAATTTACCGCCTGGAGCGTTTCGTTGGCGGTCAAAATTGATAGCTTTTACTTTTGTAATGACTTCAAAAAGTCGTGCGCGCCCGGGGATGCCGTACTTTTTGAGGCTTGGTGAAACTGCAAGGCAAATGGTTTTCTCGGTACGACTTTGATCGGCGACTACAAGATTTGTTGTCAAAGGGTCAAGTCCACGCTCGCGACATTCAACTGACGAGTAAAACGATTTCAGATCAATTGCAGCGTAAACTTTTCCCATTAACTATATTATATCCTACTTGGCGGACGGTATTATTCTACGTCTACACCGCGATCGAAGGTCTTTTGGGCTATGATACAAATTGCGCTAATTGCGACTATATACAAAATATCAACTCCGCAGATTACTTTGAAAATTAAGTCTTGGATCGGGCCGTAACTTCCGCCAAATAAGAAATTTGAGATTGATGAATCGAATAAACTCCAAATTAATACTACACCAGGTATCAGGAGGCTCGCTCCAATATAAAGTGCGCCACCAGCCGCCCATGACCAAATTCCACGGTGATCGTTTTTGCGATGACCGATAAGAATACCTGCAAAGCCACACATTGCCACAAAGAATAACTCAAGTAAGATTGTTGCGATAATTTGCCATAAACTTGATCCGGCGGATCGTAATGCTTGTTGCATTTCTGCAAGCTCTGTGTTGATTCCTCCAGTGGAACTTAGAAAAGCAAAAATTGTAACCGCTAGGCTGAAGATTATTGCAATTAGGCAAGCAAGGATTTTTGAGCCGAACAGTTGTCTCTTCGTGACCGGTAAAGTGTGCATAAGATAGGCCTCGTTGCCGTAGAGATTTTTCTGAAAACTTTGCCAACTGCGGGTGATAACGTTGACTAAAATTCCGATACTAAGCCCGAAGCTACAGCCAAACGCAAAACTACGAATAAATTCGATTAGCCCGTTCGTTCCGTCGCTGACATTAGTGATAATTAAGACCAAAGTACTGATAATTACGATGACATAGTAGAAACCGAGTACTCTATAAATTGCCTTGAGGTCGTATTTTAATAATTTTGCTAACATTGAGATCCTTTCGATTTGAATTTTTAGATTTATAAATGGCTGCGGAAGCGTTTGCGGAAAATTTCATCGATCGAGGCATGTTCCTTTTGGCGCAAGGCATCGGCATCTGATTGAAGAGCAACCTTGCCATTATCAATGAAGATTACCTCATCAAGAATACGCTCGATATCGGCGATTAAGTGCGTCGAGATTAGCAGGCTGGCGTTTTCGTCGAATTCGTTAAGAATTGTGTCGAGGATAAAGTCGCGTGTGGCTGGATCAATTCCGCTAAGCGGCTCGTCAAGAATATAAAGATCAGCTTTTCTCGAAATCACCAGGATGAGTTGCAGCTTTTCTTGCATACCTTTGCTCATTTTGATAATTTTTTTGTCGAGCTCGAGGTCAAGAATTTTGGCCAGTTTTTTAGCTTTTTCGATGTCAAAGTCACGGTAAAATTCAGCGAAGAAATTCATTGCTTCGTGAACTTTCATAGTTTTGTCGAGATAAGTGACTTCCGGGAGATAGGAAATTTGCTCTTTACTAACGACGCCGATCGGTTGACCTTCCACGAGAACTTCTCCGCTGGTTGGCTGTAGTAAGTCGTTGGCAAGTTTGATGAGTGTGGTTTTGCCAGCGCCATTTTTACCGAGCAAACCAATAATTCGTCCGCGCGGAATTGTAAGATTGATGTCTTTTAGCACAGTCCTATCGCCATAACTTTTGCTGACACTCCGGTATTCAAGTAGCGGAGTGATACTGGCTGATTTTGCGATCGAATTTTTGTCAGTTTTGCCATTAGATTTCTTGTTGGTGGGCTCTTTTGTGGTGGCTTTTTCTGCGACCGGTTTGTTTGGTTTTGTTTTGCTAGTGGTCATGATTTCTTCCCTTCCTTTATAATTCTTATTAATTCGCGTTCATCTAGACCGAGCGTATGCATTTCGATGACGAATTCGGCAATTCGATTTTTAATGTATTCTTCGCGTGAATCGACAAGTCGCGCAAGGTTTTTGCTAACGAATTTGCCGTTGGTACGTTCGGTATAGATTAAGTTTTTGCGTTCTAGTTCGAGTAGCGCACGCTGAATGGTATTGGGGTTTACGCGTGCCTTGGCGGCGAGCTCGCGTACGGATGGAAGTTTGCTTGAGGGTGGTAGCTTTCCGGAAATAATCATAGCTTCGAGCTGTTCAACTATTTGAATATAGATTGGCCGTTCGTTGTCGAAATTGAAGTTGAGTTCGGACCCTTGGTTGATTGTATTATTTTGTTGACGCATAGTATAAAAATTAAAATTGTACTGTGTTATTCCAATGATACATCGAATACGGATCGCTATATCATTGTATTAGTTAACTAATACAATGATATAGCAGCTGCTCAGACTAGTCAAGTGATTTTTAAAAATATTTTAAAACCTTTAAAACCTAAAAACGAACCGGCTAGAAATACCGGTTCGTTTTAACAAGAAACAAAACTGAGTTAGTCTTCTCGTACGCTTTTGATATCTTGGAGTTCAAAGCGATATTCTTGACCAAACTCTTGCGCCTTTTTGGTGTCAAGCTTATTCAGGAATAATGATTTTGGTCTTACCCAAAGTGGAGAGCCGTCATAAAGTCCGCGGTAAATCACCATTTCTTTGCCGGTTTCGCTATGAGTCGCGATATCCTCTACTAGATATAAATCCCCTTTGTAGTGTCGATAAATACCTTTGATTTTTATTTCATCTATCATCGTTCTTCAAGTTAATTATAATGGTCTTATTATATCATAGCATTACTTGCGGAGCCCAGTCTAAAAGCACAATCAACATGATATAATGAAGGTATGAACTGGACAATTATCGTAGTTGAAGGGTTAATGACGGCGATTATTGGCGGCGTTCTACATTTTACTTATGAATTATTCCACCGTAATAAATTTGTTGCACTGTTTTCAGCTGTCAATGAGAGCACCTGGGAACATATTAAACTGGCTCTTTCGGGGATTTTCTTTTGTACGCTAATTGATATTTGGATTTTTGGCGACAATCCGAACTATTGGCTGGCGCGGAGCTGTTCGCTCATTATGCCGATTTTGGTAATTCCGGCTTTTTTCTATTGCTATCGAATCGTGACTGGGCTAAAATCTTTTCTTCCGCTTGACATTGCGATCTTCGTGCTGGCTTCATTTCTAAGTTCGATTGTTTTTGCCATGCTACTAGACGCTCCAAAGGTTGGATTGGTCACGGAGTTAGCTTCAATTGCGCTTGCAATTTTGATTCTAACCTTATATTTATTATTGACGCGTTTTCCGCTGCATCATGTTTTTCTGTTTGAAGATCCAATTACCGGTGGATACGGTTATGAAGCTGTGGCTACACATCGGGAACGTCGGCAGATTCGCAAAATTCAGAAAGCAAAACAAAATCCTAGACTAAAACCGGGCGAAAAATATCTCACGCTCGACCAAATCCCCGAAGCAAAGCGCGTTCGTCGGAAAAATAAAAGATAGTAATAGGAGTTGACTACTTATTATCGCTCTACGCTTTGTCCCAGTCAAAACCTTCGCCAAAATGACCATAGCGTGCGGTTTTGGCATAAATTGGGCGCTTTAGGTCGAGATAATTAATAATTCCCTGCGGAGTAAGGTCATAACCGGAAATCTTACCATGATTATCTGTTGGAGTTGCACCGGGCTTTAGTGGGATTTGCTCACTGGTACCGTCAATGATGACTGTACGTTCAAGCGGATCGGCATGACCGATTGCATAAGCCAGCCGCACAAAAACTTCGTTAGCCTTGCGTGCTCGTAGAAAGTCTACGGCAATTCGTCGCGCCATATAAGCTGCGCTGCGATCGACCTTGGATGGGTCTTTGCCAGAAAATGCACCGCCCCCAATTGGAATGCGCGGACCATAATTATCGACCGCAAGTTTGCGTCCAGTCAGACCAGTATCCGCCTTGAAGCCACCCTGGTGCCATTCTCCAGCAGGGTTGAGGTGGAGTTCTGGACTGCCATTAAGCTGGTTTTGGCCAATGAATTCTTCAACTAGTTCGCGTAACTCACGATCGGTGGAATTTTGGAAACTTGCCACGATGGAATCAAGCTCAAAATCGCCGCTATCTAGTAATTTTAGAGTTACTTGCGTTTTGCCATCAAAGGGAAACTTTTGATAAATATGCTGATTGAGTCGGCGCGATAAAATCACTTCGCGCGGCATCAGCTCGCTGGTCTCGCTCGTCGCATAACCAATCATAATCCCCTGATCGCCAGCTCCGCCTAGATCTACGCCACCTGCAATTTCCGGGCTTTGCTTGACTAAATTTACATGAATCTCCATGTTGTCACCTGCAATTTCATGCGCGATTGATTCAATATCAATATCATTTGTAGTTGAGGTAACTTCACCAACAATGTAGACGATGCCGTGTCCGCCACATGTTTCGACGGCGACACGCGCGTTTGAATCCTGCTTAAGGTAACTATCAAGAATTGCGTCAGAAATTTGGTCACAAATTTTATCGGGGTGCCGAGGGGAGACGCTTTCGGCGGTGCGGTATGTTGTGTAATTTTCCATAAGTATATTATATCATGCGAATTATTGCGCGGGAACATAGGCATACTTCTCTCCTCTCACCTCCCGACGCAGCGAAGAGCGAAACCGTAGCCACGACTGACGTTATACTGAGGGTTGACACTGGAGCTATTGAAGTACAGGCCGTATGCACCCGTTCCGGAGCCTGCTGTACGAGACCAGTAGCGGCCGTTTGACCCCTCACCGCCCAGCGAGCCTGAATCGTAGGAGTAGAGGCCAGGGTAGACAAAATCAAGAGGAGACTACCTCTCACCCCTCCCGTACCACACAGCGAACGGCAAAACCGTACCCGCGGTAATGAGAATCTAATGGGTTTACATACGTTAAATATGTAACTAAGAAATGGCTATATTCTGCAGACCCTACTATAGGCGACCACCAGTAGCCGGCTGTATCACGTTCTATAATGCCACCGTTTGAACGGTAATATCCGCCCGTACGGAGAAAGTTGAGAAAGCTGTTTTTGCCTACAAACTTATGCTTGTAATTTTTCTTTAATTCGCTGTATACTAGGGGGCTCGTGTTACCTTGTTGCAGCAAGGGCGAAAAGTACTATTTTAGACCTGTTTTGCGTCGGTACATGAAGTATACTATGGTCTAGGACAGCAGGGCGAGGTTCGCCGCTCATGGTAGAAAACTTTAACAGTGGGGAGAAAGTTAAAGATAGTGGGTATAGCATTAACTATACGCGTAGGTAAACTACGTATAAGAATTATTCTAGGCAAAGCCTAGAATAAAACAACAAACTATCTACATCCTATCACGCTGACCGCAGGGAGTCAAGACCTTAGGCCGACGACCTCGCGGTCGTCGGCCACCTGCGGAGTCGTAAGCGTTAGTGGCGTAGACTAAGTCCTGTTGTTCGCTTGAAAGATTGTCTAGAATGAGCATTAAGAATGAGTGATAAGATATCCTCTCAACTTTCTCCGTACGGGCTTCTACGAGCGCTCGGATGGCTACATCTTCGGACGCGTCACCTATGGCTACTGGTGGTCTACTACTGCTGGCTCTGCTACAAACGGTCGCTACTTGGGTACGGACCCGACGGGTGTCGACCCTCAGTGTAACTATTACCGCGGGCGCGGTTTTGCCGTTCGCTGTGTGGTACGGGAGGGGTGAGAGAGGAGTAGTCGGAAGGAGGTATGGGCTTTAGCCTATTTCTGCTTCTTGTCTGTCCAAAGGGTTTCACCCTCCCTACCTCTTCCGACTACTCCTCTCTCACTACCACCTACCACATTACAAGTAACTCTACTGGTTCTACTAAGCTCAGACAGTCTCCTCTTGATTTTGTCTACACTGGCTACTACGGTTACTCTGGTGGTTCGCTGGACTATGAGGGGTCGTTCGGCCTCTACTGGTCGCGTACCGCTGGCTCGGGTTCGAGTGCATACGACCTGTACTTCAATATCTCCAGTGTCGACCCTCAGGATCGCGACAATCGTGGCCACGGTTTCGCTCTTCGCTGCGTCGGGATGGAGTGGAGTAAAACTGCGTGCTATAATATATTTATGGCATTTGCAAAGCAAAATTTCGACTTCTCGTATTGGAAAAAACAAACTTCCCCACTTTTTGCGGATTTAGCTTGGAACATCCCTGAGCAAAAAAACGGTCGCGTCGGTATAATTGGTGGAAACGCGGGCGGATTTCATGGCGTAATGAAACTTGCCGAATCGTTGACCAACGATTTTCCACTTAGAGCCGTTGATATCTTACTGCCGGACGCCCTGCGAGGCAAAGTACCGTCACTGCCGAGTCTTGAATTCGCGCCTTCGACCGAGAGCGGATCTTTCGCTAAATCTACAGAACTAAGCCAGGCTTGCCTAGCGGATGATTTGACGGTGTTAGCTGGCGATTTCTCTCGAAATTCTGCTACTGCGGCAGCCTTGTCGAACGCTATTCGAGAAGCGATAGAAAATGGTGTTGCTAGCCCTCTACTAGTCATGCGCGATAGTGTAGATTTATTATCTGCTGATGCCTCAATCCTCCTAGGACACCCAAAGTTGATTTTGATTGCCTCAATGGCGCAGCTGCAGAGGATTTTTCGTGCGGTTTACTACCCGCGGATGCTGATGCTATCTCAGTCACTGGTGGTGGCGGTTGAAACTCTGCATAAATTCACCTTGAGCTATCCTGCTACGATTTTGACTTTTCATGAACAGCAAATCATTGTCGCCGAGGGCGGTCAAATCGTTTCAACGCCGCTCGAAAAGACAAAATACTCCGTGCTGGAGCTTTGGTCTGGTGGCTTAGCAGCCAAAGTGGCGGGCTACAACCTCTATAATCCCGGTCAATCATTCAAAGCCACAGCTGCCGCAATTCTTGCTTAAAAATGACCGCTGTTTGAGACGACGCCGCTTCTTGCTGAACCCATTGACTTTTTTCGCTAAGTGTGCTATAATGGAATTATAGGCTGATTCTCGTCCAAGCAAAGGGGGTTGTAATATGGGAAAAAGATTGTACATTTTGGCAGATGTGTTAACTGCAATTAGGGGTGTTTTGGCGTTTGCTATTTGGCTAATTGCCGGTTTAGTGGTATTGTTTGACTCGGCCGCTTCGGTTTGGAACTCGCCCGATATCGTGATTTGGCTGTTTGTGATTGGCGAACTGTGTGATGCTTTTGATGGTATTTGCGCTCGCCGTTGGCATTATCCGGATGATGGGAAGAAACGCTGGTGGCGTGAGAATGCTTCGGTACTTGATCAAGTGACGGACATTTTTCTAATCACGGCGACCGCTATGTATCTAGGCGTAAGACTTGGTCGTTTCGATCTGTTGATGCTCGGAGGTATCGTCGCGCTCTTTTGCATTATAGTTGAGGGCTTAAAATTTCACTATTATTCGAAGCGGTTAATCTTGCTCCGGCGCTATATATACTTAGCCTGCATAGTCTTGGCACTGTTCACTTTGCTGTTCGCAACATCATGGAACGGGTTAGCTAAAGGCGTGGCTATAGCAGCAATATCTATCGTCGGAATATTCCTGATGATAATCAAGCGTAACCGCTTAACCCAAGACGTTACCAAGTTGTGATTCAGACAAAATCAGAATTCAGCCTCGCGGCCGCTTTGCGGTCGCATTTTTTTGTGATTTTTGATTGCGAGTTTGTAGGCGCCAAGTAATTTTCCGATTTGGGTGGATTGAGCGGTCTCACCGCGATGTTCCAACATAATTTTGCTCATGCGCTCAATGTTTGCCGGTTGGAAATCATTCAATGTCTTAGCAATCGCGTCAACGCTCGGACCATCGGTGAGTAAATATCCATCGCGCGGTAGATCGCGTGCGAGTTCCGGATCACATAACAAAACTGGTAGCCCAGTTGCTTCAGCCTCAATTAGTACCATGCCCTGCGTGTCAAAATTATAAGATGCACAAATACTTAGATGACAACTTCGCATGCGCTCAATAATTACCTCGCGCGGTTTGGCGCCAAAAAATTTGACTTTGAGAGCATATTTTTTGGCGTAATTTTGAGCTTTTTTAAGATCATTCCCGTCACCATAAACATATAACATATAAGGACGCTTTAGCTTATGCAGCGCGTGCAAAAACGGCATAAAACGCTTTTCGCTTGAAACGCGCGAGTTCCAAAGCATTTTGAGCACGTCGCCGTCTTGGTACTTGCGCGTGGCAAAATCAGGCTTAGTAAATTCTGTTGGCAGACCGTTTGGTACCACGACAACGGGCTTATTTACGCCGTAGTGTTCTAGTTTTTGCCCGAAATGCCCGGACGGGACAATAATAGTATCGGCACACTCGGCATGATTAATCATCAGTTGCCACATGCGTGCGCGAGCATAATTTGGAGCTTGATAATCGTCGGTTTTGACTTTGATTTCGTGCGGAAGATAATGGCGATGAATTTGTTCTAGTCCGGTTGAAGTAATTGCCCTTGCGCCCTTTGGCACGTTAACCGCAATTGCCATGTCTTCGCGACCGTGCATAGTTTGGGCAAGTGGCAGATTAAATTCATGAGCAAGAAAAATTCCCGCAATACTACAGCTGGCTTCGTAATTAACGTGTACAATATCAAACTTACTAAAATCCGGAAAATGTTCGCGAATATAGGCGGCAACGGTTTTGGGCCCGCGTGCCATCATTGCACCGTTGACTTTTGGTCGCATAAAAGTCGGCACCAAGAAAACGTTTTGCTCGTCGGTTGTTAGCCCGGGGCAAAAGACTGTAACTTCGTGACCGAGATTTTCGAGTTCGGTTTTTTGGGCGCGAATTGAAGAGACAATGCCGCCAGTTGCTCCGCCCGGCGTATATAAATCGCTAAAAATCGCAATTTTCATTTGAACTCCAGCTCAATTGAGACCGGGCAGTGATCCGAACCCATAATATAATCATGGATTTCGGCGCTCTCGAGATGTGGCAGTAGGTTAGGTGAAATCAAGAAATAATCAATTCGCCAACCGATGTTGCGTTGTCGAGCTTGCGCCCACTGTGCCCACCAACTATATTTCTGCACGCCAGGATAAAAATGCCGAAAAGTATCGATAAATCCAGCATTAATCAAATTTCTGATTCCCTGACGCTCTTCCTCGGTGTAGCCAGCATTTTTTTCGTTGTCTCCTGGGCGAGCTAGATCGACGGCGGTATGAGCAACATTAAAATCACCACAAATAATGACCGGTTTGGTTTTTTCGAGCTCTTTCAAATAAGTAAGCAAAGCTGGGTCCCAAACTTTTTCCCTTAGCTCTAGCCTTGCAAGGTCGCGTTTGCTGTTTGGCACATAAACATTGACGAGATAAAAAGGCTGAAATTCCACAGTTTGGATACGCCCCTCGAGCAACGGATTGCCATGCTTATCGGTATCCCATGCGTAGCTATTTACGATTTCAGGCGGAAATTCAGTCGATACGCTGAGCGGTTGGAATTTTGTGAAAGTTGCGGTGCCGGAATAGCCTGGGCGCTCGGCACTATTCCAAAGTTCGAGATAGTCCGGAAAGTCAACTTCGACTTGACCGGGCTTGGTCTTGGTTTCTTGCAGACAAATAATGTCCGGCTGTTCACAATTCAAAAAATCTTGGAAAGTTCCCTTTTTCAAACTTGAGCGTAGCCCGTTAATATTCCAGGAAAAAAGTCGCATTAATACCTCCCGCGCGCAAGATCGCGCTGCTTTATTGTTTCACGTTTGTCATATTTCTTTTTGCTCTGTCCAGTCGCAACTACAAGCTTGATATAGCGCCCACCTGCCAACATTCGCACCGGGACGATTTGCAGACCATCTTGCTTGGCGCGGGCCAGGCTCGCGAGCTGGCGCTTGGTTACC
Source organism: Candidatus Saccharimonadota bacterium (assembly GCA_013316435.1). Classification (GTDB taxonomy): domain Bacteria; phylum Patescibacteriota; class Saccharimonadia; order Saccharimonadales; family Saccharimonadaceae; genus Nanosyncoccus. Next base: position 16,705 of record WSMR01000001.1, read on the forward strand.
AGTAGCTTAATATTGCGCATAGTGTCGGCACCCAAGGTGATATTATTGAGCCATAATTCATTGGACTTGATGGTAACAAAACTACCTTTTAGTTGTGCATGGTGGTCACGAATTAGGCGAACTTCGGCGCCAGTCAAGCACATTCCGCAGACGATTTCTTCAATTAATTGATAATCAAACCGCGCCCGCCGGTTTTCGACTACCATGTCAGAAGTTCTTGACTTTTTCATAATACTATTATAACACGTAGAAGCGTTTTCGGGTATCGTAATTTGGGGATAGACTATGGTATAATAATACAGTATGAGAATTGCAATTACGACTGATTTATATTATCCTATGACGAATGGCGTGGCGGTTTTTGCGCATAATCTCGCCAAAGGTTTGGCTAGGCAAGGTCACGAAGTAATGGTGATTTGCCCGAGTTTTACTGGGAAGGGTCACAAACGGCGCCAGGATGGAGTAAATACAGTTTATCTACGTTCGATGCGCTTTCCGTTTTATCCCGACCAAATCAACAAGGTTCCCGATCAAAAAGAAATTTTGGGAAAATCTTTGCCGCGACTGGCTTATCGACATGGAATCTGGGTGGCGGTTGAGCCGTACTTGGCTATGAAAAAGGCGCTTGATCGTTTTCGCCCGGATGTAATTCATAATCAAACCGCCGAGACGATTGCCATTGCTGCGCGCCGTTATGCCAAGAAAAAAGACGTGCCAATGGTGAGCACTGGACATGCCTACCCGGACAATATCACTGGTCAGCTCAAAATGTTAAAACCAATTAAGCGTCCGGTTGATGCGGCGCTGAGGACTTATATGGCGAGTTTTTTGAAACATTCTGAATATGCAACTATGCCGACCGAGATGGCGATTGGTGATTTAGTGCCAAAGAATCGTCGCCGTTTCAAGGTGCCGGTTGAGCCACTTTCGAATGGGGTAGACCTATCAGAATTTACGCCAAACAAACCAAAGCTAAAAGTACTCAGGCATTTTCATTTACAGGCAAACCGGCCGCGAGTTCTGTATGTTGGTCGAGTGGATCCGGAAAAAAGTATTGGTAATGTCGTAACGGCGTTTGTCGAAATCTTGGCGGAAGTTCCAAACGCGGAACTGGTAATTGTGGGTGATGGCACCGATCGTAGCCGGCTGCGCGATCTCGTGCAGGGGCTTGGTATGGAAGAATCGGTGAAGTTTTTGGGTCGAGTAATGTTGCCCGACATTGCAGATATTTACCGCGCTTCGACGGTTTTTGCAACTGCAAGCGAAACCGAAACGCAGGGTATTGTCTTGATCGAGGCGGCTGCGACGGGCTTGCCGTTAGTGGCGGTAGACGCTGGAGCGGTGGGTGAACTTTGTCAGAATCGTAAAAATGGTATACTATGCCGACCGGGTGATACTAGTGCGATGGCTGGGGCGCTTACAAAAATCTTAAAAGACGAGAAATTGCGTGCGAAATATAGCGCGGCTAGTCTCGAAATTGCAAAACAGCACGATCTAAATCGTACCTTGGCGCGCTTTGTGGAAATTTATCAAGAAGCGGTCGAACTCAAGGGTAAAAAACTCCAAAGTTCGCGCCGGTGGTGGCGTCGTTAAAAAGGCCGCAGAAGTCTTATACAGCGCTGTGGCGCTATATAGCCCTCATGCAGTCCCGACCATTGACATTTCTAGCAATCTATGATACAATAGAAAGATATACGCTATTTTTCTAAAAATTTCATAATTTCGACTGCAGTTTCATGTGGTTTTTCGTAATTATGAATATGACCAGTATTTTCGAGGAACACTAGTTCAGCGTCAAGTTTTTTAGCAAGCTTTCGGGTGTCTTTTTGGTGTACTAGACGGTCTTTTGCCCCAGCTAGTAGCAAAGTGTTTTTGTCAAAATCAAAATCAAGCACCCCATGACTAGCCGAGAATAGACCCGCACGCGCCATATCGTGGCGCGGAATTTTTGTCGCGCTTGTGCATTGATTGGTAATTTCAAGAATCTCGCGCAGCTCATTGCGATTTTTGCCAACATAAAGTACTCTCGTGGTTACATAATCAACTAATTTGCGCGGCAAATAAGCTGCCGCCTGTGACAGCATAGCTAGCGCTCTTGGAGTGCGCTTCGAGATGGGCGAAAGCAGAATAATCTTAGAGTTGATCGACTCGGGATAAGTCGCAGCGACACTTGCCGCCACAATTGAGCCCATGGAATGACCGATCAAAACCGGCTGTTTTAATGAATGCTGGTCAATGTAATCTTTGACAAATTTTGCATAATTCGCCGGTGAATATTCTTCAAGTATTCCGGCGTCGGCAAACGGCGGTACTGCGGGAGCGTAAACTTTGTAACCATGCGCGCGCAGTTCCTTAGCGATTGATTCAACTCCAATCGGTGCGCCGCGATAACCATGTAAAAGTAAGATTCCAGGCTTCTTATTTTTCATTCGCCAGGGCACGTTTTATAGCGGGACGGTCAAACCCAACAATGCGTTCACTGCCAATCTCTGTGACCGGCACCGCAGTAATATCTGGATCACCGCTTGCGTCAATTTCTTGATACTTAATATCTTGCTCGTCAAGCCATTCCATCAAGGCGTGGCAATATATGCAAGTTGGGGTAGTATAGACTTTGATCATTTTTGCTCCTTTAGATATTTTTTGGCAGCAGTGAGTTGTGGGTCACGGCTGTGGTTCGTATCGTCATAAGTGAGAATAACTTCCTGATCGGGCTTAATGCCCTCGCCATTGATACTGGTGCCGCTAGGTGTATACCATTTTGCGGTTGTGACTTTGAGCAACGTATTGCCGGAAAGATTTAGTAGAGTTTGCACTACGCCTTTGCCGAAAGTTGTTTCGCCGATGATTGTAGCTTTATTATGGTCTTTGAGTGCGCCCGCAACGATTTCCGAGGCGGAAGCAGTCGCACCATTCACGAGCACTACGGTTGGAAAATCTCGCAGGATTGCTTGGTTGCGATTGGCATAAGTGACGTCTTCGCCCTCGTTTTTGCTCTTTTGGATAAGGACTTCTTCGCCATCAATCCAAAGCGAGACCAAATCTTTTGCCGCTGATACGTAACCACCACCATTGTTGCGCAGATCAAGAATAACCTTCTTCACGCCCTTTTTCGAGAATTCTTCCCCAGCGATTTTGCGGATATTAGCTCCGGTGTCATCATCAAATCTAGTCACAGTGATAACTGCAGTGTCACCATCATAATCTACATATGCTGAAACATTATTAATAGTTTCGCGTTTCATTTTGAAAGTTTTTTCTTCGCCGTCGCGTACGACTGTGATTTCGACTTCGGTGCCAACCTCGCCGCGGATTTTATTGCTGATGGTATCGGAATCCTCAGCGTAAACTTCTTCACCGTCGACCTTAAAGATGATGTCGCCTGCTTTGATGCCGGCTTTCTCGGCTGGATTGTCTGGCAAAGTTCTCAGTACCCTAGTATAGCCATCGCGAAGCGCCATCACTACACCAATTCCCGAGCCAGCCTCGCCGTGCAGTGCATCCTGATATTCTTTGGCTTCCTCAGTGTCCATATATTTGGTGTAAATATCGCCTAGCGCATCGGTCATGCCTTTTTTTGCACCTTCGACCAGGGCGGTTTTGTCGATTTCGCCGTCGTAATGCACTAGTAGGTTGGAATAAACTTCATCGAGTGCTGACCAATCGTTGGTAGATCTAGCGCGGACACCAAGGTAGGGCAAAAAACTACTAGAGAAATTATTCCAACTAATTCCGGCAAACACCCCAATCGCGAGAGTGACCACGCAACCAATAATTGCGCCTCCTAGACTAACTCGCTTTTCGTCCCATTTCGACATAAAACTATTATAGCACGTATTTATCTAAAATAGATATAACGATAAGCAGAGGCCGGTACATTATAGCGTGCACCGAAGTCGCCCGGGAGACCACTTTTTGAGCTGCTGGCGTTATTATATTCGGTCAGATTAACGGTCCCATTGCTATTGACGCTTTCAATCCATACGACATGTCCGTAAACTCCCGCTGTGCTGTAGCCCACGGTATGCGCCGCTGGGGTGCTGCTAACTTTGTAGCCACTTGCAACTGCTCCTGAGCCCCAAGTCTTAGCATTACCCCAAGAATTAATCACCACACCATAATATTCGTAAGCTTTCCAGCCCGCATAGCTAGTACACTGACAAACATAGCCGCCAATCACAGTACCGTTATTTAGACGCGAAAGATAATTCGAGTCATCGCGTGGACAATTTGCCGCCCAAGGATAAGTGTTGACACCATCACCAACCGTACCGCCGCGGTTATTGCGGGCGATCTCGGCGGCGATTTCTTTTTGCATAGTTTCTCTTGCGGCAGCAGCGTCGCGCTCAAAAGCTGCCGAGTCATTTTCATACTTCACCCGAAGCGCATTTTGCTGGTTGCGCTTGGCGGAAATTTGATTGCGATTTTCTTCGGCTGAAGCAATCAAAGCGTCCATATTGATTTTTTGATTTTCGAGGTCATCTTTGATGGTCTTGATTTGTTCCGCAGACGAAGCCACTTGATCTTTGAAATTGTTTTGACGACTTTGTTTTTCGGCCAAATCACCGAGCGATTCACTGCTCGCAAGTAGCGTGATCGCATCGGTCTCGGATTCAAAGTGCATATCAACTAAAAGTTTTGCTAATGCGGCTTGTTGCAAATTTAATTTGTTTTGATTTTCTTCAATTTGTACTGCTAGCCCGTTAGCAACTTCTTGTTTCATTGCGATATCAGCTTCGAGAGCTGATATTTCTGCATTCAATTTTGCAACTTCATTTTCTAATGTGTTTGCTTGCTCGGCAAAAGCATTTGCGGTAGCTTGGGAAGATTGTGCACGGTCATATGCTTGATGGCACGCATCCGTAACACAAGAAGCTGGATACGCGTAAGTATTATCATTATGCTGGAACAGCCAAAAACTGCCGCCAATCGAAATTCCTGCCAAAACCAAAACTGCCAAAATCGGGCGAAGACCAATTGTCTTGTGTTGTAGCTTATTCATAACTTTATTGTATAGTGTTTATGTTAAAAAGTAAAGTTGTTGACTCGGGTTTCTCATTGTATTAAGCGCTTGATACAATGAAATCGGGCAAAAGTTCTATTGTATTATCCACCTAGTACAGTTAAACATTGCTATTTCAGGTATTTCTTCATGGCGAGCCGAGCTGAAATCATCCCAACTAACATACCGATTGCAATCACGCCAAGATAAACTAGTACAAGCCGACTCGATCGGAGTAACCCATCTACTAGTGAGACGTCAACGCCGTATGAGACTAATCCGCCCCGAATCATATCGAAACCGAAGTATGCCGCCGTAGCCGCCAGTACGCCCGAAATCGCTCCGCAGATTTCTGCTTCAACTAGGAATGGCCCGCGGATGAATCCAAGATCGGCGCCAACTAATTTCATCATATAAATTTCTTCTCGCCGTGAGAAAATCGCCATTCGGATGGTATTGAAAATCACCAAAATCGAAATTACCAGGAAGACGACGCTTAGAATCAGACCACCATTTTTGGCAACGTTTGCCCATGAGGTAATAGTGGCGATTTCAGCTTGGTTTGTTTCGTAAGTCGGTTCATAACTACTGTCGAGATTTTCCTGGAAAATCGGATTATTATCAACAATGTACTTCACGCCCGAGAAATTATCCGGGTCATAAACCTTGATGCGCATTGCAGCGGGTAGTTTCGAAAGCGTTTGGTCGGACATCCCCTCAATTCCAAACACCGCCATAATACTTTCCTCGCCAGCATATTGGTCAAGCAAAGCTTGGTATTCGGCATTAGTATCGGAAATATCAATTGACTTTACGTTTTGCTCTGCGCGCATTGCTTCGGCAGCTTGTTCCAAAACTTCCCCACTCGTGCCTGGCGCGAAATAAACCGTAATATCAATTTTTTGACGCATTGATTCGGCGGTTGCGGTTAAAATCAAACTTGCGCCGATTGTAATAATCAGAATAATCAAAGTAATCGTCATGACTAAGGTTGCGGCGATACTAAGCCAAACATTGCGCCGGAAACTGGCTGCACCATATTTTAAGACGCGACCAGCACTGCGCACCTTGCTAACGCTACTGTTTTCGACGAGCGTTTTGAGGTGTTCTTTTTGCTTGGCTTTGTTGATTTTGCGATCAGTTCGTTTTGTTAGTTTAGAACCCACCATTCTAAATTACCCTCCTTGCGCGTGGCCTAGGAATTGGTTTTTTGACGGCTTGACTGAGGCTCGGGGCAGGTTTTAGTTTTACGGTTTGACCGCCAGTAAGATTACTGAGTTTAGGTGCAGACTTAAGCGGTTTTGAAGCAGCATACCATTGGTTGGCCGAATCTTGGGCGAATTTCGGGGCTGGCATCGGATTTTTAGCGGTAGATTTTCTCACGGTTTTAGTCGAATTTTTTGCCGGCGCATTTTTTTTATTTTCGGCAGCCTTATTAGCCCGAGGCTTTGCTGTAGATTTTTTAGCACTTTTCACCCCTTTTACGGCAAGGTTATCACTGAGCTTTGCGCCGACTGCCGGGCGTTTGTGCTCGATATAAATACCGTCTTCAATCGTGAAGCTGAGCCTTGCATCGGCAGCTGAACTTCTCGGGGCGGTACGGATAATTAGCGGCTCTTCTAGCTCGGCAACTACTGGTTCCGGTTCACTATCTAGCCGGTAAATTCCGTTCACTTTTTGGTCATCAACAATTCGCCCCGCTTTTAGGGTTACGACGCGCTTGCTCAGATTATTTACGATATTTTCATCGTGAGTCGTAACTAGCAAAGTAGTGCCAAAATCATTGATTTTTTGCAGTAAGTCGATAATTTCCTTGCGGGTTAGTTTATCAAGGTTACCAGTTGGCTCATCGGCAATCAAAATTTTCGGCTGCCGAGCCATACTACGAGCAATACTGACGCGTTGGCGTTCGCCACCAGAAAGATGGGTTGGAAACTTGTGGGCTTTATCAGCTAGTCCAACTAGATCAAGCACTTTTGGTACGGTTTTTTGGATTTCGCGATTGCTGAGACCGGCAATCTCTAGGGCAAACGAAACATTTTCAAAGACCGTTCGAGTCGGCAATAATTTATAGTCCTGAAATACTACGCCGAGCCGCCGGCGATAATGCGGAATGTGCCGCCGACGAACATAATCTAGGTCAATGCCGCCAATCACAATCTTGCCGGAATCAGGCATTTCCTCCTTTGTAATCATTTTGATCAGAGTCGATTTGCCGGCACCGGACTTACCCACCAAAAAAACAAACTCATGCGGTTCAATATGAATTGAAACGTTGTCGAGCGCTGGATCTTCATCGCCCGGATAAGTTTTGGTGACACGATCAAGCAGTATCATGCGACTATAATATCATAAGCTTTATCAACGCGCAATATCCAAAAACGCCTCAATAAACTCATCAATTTTCCCGTCTAGCACCGCATCCGGGTCTTTACTTTCGTGCTTGGTGCGGGTGTCCTTGACTAATTTATAAGGTTGCAAAACATAATTACGAATCTGCTGTCCCCATTTGGCCGATTCGCCAGCGCGGAGCTTATTGATGCTCTCGGCGTTTTGTTCTTGTTGTAATTGCAGTAATTTACCACGCAAAATCTCCATAGCCTTCTCTTTATTCTGTAATTGTGAACGTTCATTTTGAATCGCGACAACGGTATTAGTCGGTAAATGGGTAATCCTAACAGCGGAATTGGTGGTATTGACGCTTTGTCCGCCATGGCCACCAGCATGATATACGTCAATGCGTAAGTCTTTATCCTCGATCTTGACTTTTTCGTTGTCGGATACGACTGGCAGAACTTCGACCAGCGCAAAGCTAGTCTGACGCAAATTATCGGCATTAAATGGCGACAGGCGTACTAACCGGTGCACGCCGTGTTCGCTTTTCAGTAGTCCATAAGCATTTTGGCCGTGGATTTCGTAAACTGCGGTTTTGATACCCGCTTCCTCGCCCGCACTACGCTCAAGGCAGGTAACTTTAAAATCTTTATTTTCAGCAAAACGCAGATACATCCGCTCAAGCATACTCGCCCAATCCATCGCTTCAACGCCTCCAACGCCGGCAGTAATGCGTAAAATTGCATCGCCCGCATCAAATTCGCCGGTAAACCGTAGCTCTTTTTTGAGCTCCTCGAGATTTTGCTCAAGAATTTCAATTTGGCGCTCAGCTTCGGTAATTAATTCATTGTCGCCAAGCGTAATAATTTCGTCAAGATCGGCAACCTGAGTTTTTAGAAGTCGCCAAGGTTGCACTGAGTTTGTGAGCTGACTAAGTTCGCGGTGTAGATTTTGAGCACGCTGTGGGTCTTTCCAAAGTTCTGGATCTGCGGTAATTTGCTCAAGTTCCTCCAGTCGAGCGAGTTTTTGGTCAAGTTGAAGTTTTTGCCAAGTGTCGGCCAGTTTTGCTGACAAGTCGCGCAGCCGTTTCTGTATACTCTCCATATAATATATATTATAGCACGAGTTCTAAGCGCAAAAATAAGTCTATCTCTCTATTGTATCACAAATTACGTAAGAAGTCAATGCCAGTTATGTTTTAGCACATATTTGCAAAGAAATTTTGGGCTGGATATTCAGCTAAATAATCAAAATCGCTAGCTGGAACTTCGAAGGGCAAATTAGCATAATCCTCAGCGCGGAGTTCATAAGCTTTGCGCAGTTCCTCAATTGTGCCAACGCATTCAAATGGTTTGATGAAATTATCAATTCCAAGCAACCCCTTATAGATGTCGGTTAGGCTGGGCTTGGTGAATAATTCTTCCCCGCCAAAAACTGTTTGTAGCTGCTCGGCAGGTAAAAACGGGCAAAATAAGAGATAGCTATTGGCGCATTTGGCGCAATCGGCGCACCAAGACAGCTCTTGGTTTTGTTGTCCTTGCTGGTAATTGGCGCGGTTGCAGGAACTAAATTTGGCGCCAAAATCTTGCCAACAATTTTTTACAAAAAGTTCGGCTACCCGCAGCTCGCTGTATTTTCTGAGTGGCGAGCCAACATGAAGATCCGGACTTATATACTTTGCCACGTATTCTGCTAGCAGCTGTTCAGCTTGCCAGGACTTTGACCATTGGTGATTGACCGCAAGATCGTCAATCCTAGCATGGGCTTCGTTTCCCTCTTGGGCAATGCTGACGATAACGGTATTTTTGTGGTCGAGAATCGCTTGAATTAGCGCCAAACTTTCGTTGATATAAGTTACCGGGACATGACCATTCAAGCCATCGGATTTTCGCAATTTTTCTAAGTCGATTTCACGCACGATGATTTCGGGAGGAGTTTTCCAGCTGTCGATTATGGCTGGATAAACTTTGGCGGGTGAATTTGCGGCGTACCACGGGGTAAATTCGATGCCAGCATTTTCTAGTAATTTCCCAACCAGTAGACTGTCTTTTCCGCCTGATTGCAGCACGAGATTCCCCTCACCATCATACGGAAGCGATAAAGTGAGGGCTTCAATAGTCGGACCTTTCCCGTCAGTGGCTTGAAAATGTGCTAAATCTTCACGCGATAGATTATTTTCGAACGCGAATTGGCTCAGGCCTTCTTGGTAGACGTGATTAAAAAAGTTGGATTGCCAGCTGTCGATCTCGGTCGATAGTTGGACTTTGGCAGTCGGATGTGCTTTATAATAACTGGTGCCAATTATTATCCACGCAAGAAAAAGCGCCCGATCAAGAATTTCGAGGTTATTTTGGCTAAATTCATCTGAACTTTTTGAAAAAGTGATTTTTTCAGTAAAAATAATTTCATCTGCACCCTGGTAGCGAAAAAAAGCTCGGTAGGTATCAGGATTAAAATTGTAATCTAGGAATTTAAACATTATATATATTATACCATGGATAGATAATTGTTTGAAATTGATGACGCTAGGCAACATACTCCTCTTGATTTTGTCTACACTGGCGGCTACTTCCCTTCGGGCTCGCTGGTCAATGAGGGGTCACACGGCTACTACTGGTCACGTACGGCTTACTCCGGGGAGGGGGCTTACAACCTGTTCTCCGGTAGCTCCTTTGTCTACCCTCAGAATGGCTATGGTCGTGGCTACGGTTTCGCTCTTCGCTGCGTCGGGAGGTGAGAGAGGAGATGTCTCACCCTCCCGTACCACACAGCGAACGGCAAAACCGCGCCCGCGGTAATAGTTACACTGAGGGTCGACACCCGTCGGGTCCGTACCCAAGTAGCGACCGTTTGTAGCAGAGCCAGCAGTAGTAGACCACCAGTAGCCATAGGTGACGCGTCCGAAGATGTAGCCATCCGAGCGCTCGTAGAAGCCCGTACGGAGAAAGTTAGGTTTCTGCTTGGATTCAATAAGTGAAACTATGAAAAACTGTACATGCGGGCTAGCTCGTGATATAATAAAACTATTAGGGCGGTTAGCTCAGTTGGCTAGAGCGCGTCTTTGACGTAGACGAGGTCAGAGGTTCAAATCCTCTATCGCCCACCACGTAAGGTAAATCCGCGAGGATTTATTTTTGTTTGATGATCTCTCACCCCTCCCGTACCTAGGGACTAGGCAATCCGAGTAAAAGAAGTGCTACGCACTTCTTTTTGAGGATGCCGCTGTCCCGCTGAGCGATAGCGAAGTTACTAGAACGGCAAAACCGTACCCGCGGTAACCGTTACTCTGAGGGAAGACAATCGTCGGGTACGTACCCAAGTAGTGACCGTGAATAGCAGAATCAGCAGCAGACCACCAGTGGCCAAACGTGACGCGTTCGTTGATGAGGCCATTCGAGCGATCGTAGTAGCCCGTACGGAGAAAGTTTGTAATTTTTGACGCTTTTAATTATTTTTTTGTGCGATATGTTATAATTAACCTACCAGAAACATGAGCGGAATACCGCACTGGCATTAATCACTTAACAGGAGAACATATGGCAACCATTGACCAACAATTTGTAGAATATATTGTAAAAACGCTCGTGAACAACCCGGACAAAGTTGATGTCGAGCGTGACATTGATGAGCGTGGTGTGCTACTCAGCCTTAGCGTTGACCCGGAAGATGTTGGTCGCGTAATTGGCAAGCGTGGCGCGACGGCCCAGAGTATTCGTACGTTGCTACGCGTTTTGGGTACCAAAAATGGGGCGCGTTACAATTTGAAAGTTGTAAACACCGACGAGGGGGAGGCGGCTGCGGAAGGATATTCAAACGCTCCGAAGGATGATCTAGCGGATCAAGATGCGGCAGAGACCGAAGCTGATATCGCAGCAGAAGCGGCGAATAGAGACGAGGATGTAAATCCGACCGAAGAAGAGGATGATTTGGCGGCAAAAACTCGTGCAGAGTTGGCTGATCTAGATGACCTGGATGTTTAGTTAGTCATTTTGTCTTGATAGAAACCGCCTCTTTTGGGGCGGTTTTTGCGTGTCAAGAAATATAACCTATCCCCACTAGCCCCTCCCGTACCACACAGCGAACGGCAAAACCGTACCCGCGGTAACCGTTATACTGAGGGAGGACAGCCGTCGGGTACGTACCCAAGTAGTGACCGTACGTAGCAGAGCCAGCAGTAGTAGACCACCAGATGCCATAGGTGACGCGTGCGTTGATGAAGCCATACGAGCGATCGTAGAAGCCCGTACGGAGAAAGTACCACCTAAATAATGCTATATAAATTGACTAATTACAATAAAGTTCAACAAAACTGTTGACATATACATGACTCTGTGCTATTCTAGACGAATGTGCTGGTCAAATTTGCATTTTTCCGAATACATGTTAAGGTGAAAGCTAGTGAAATCGGTGCAAATATCAACCAGAATTCAGCTAAAGGATTATATGCCAGTATCAAAAATCGACCAAAGTCCTCGACGATCTTCGGCCCATAAAACTTTTTTGCGCAATGAGCATGCCATTCAAAAGGCTCTAAATTTTTATATTTCCGAACGTTCACGGGGTGTCTCTGTGCGAGATATTTGTCGTGACACTGGTATTTCTTCGCCAACCTTCTATGCACATAGTCCCAATATCAATTCGGCCTATCAAACCTATGAGCGCAGTTTAGTTGAGGATTTTAGTGGATCTTTTTCGGGCCGTCCGGTTCGCAGTCTTGTTTTTACCTTGCTGCTTAGTTTTGCTTATCGTCATCGTGATTATTTTCGGGCGACTTCGCGTAATGCGGATTTTTACATTCTGAGCCAAATTTTAGATCGCGCGCGACTTTTTCTTGTTGGTGGCAAAATTTCCGATCAATCATTTACAGTTTATCGCAATGAAATTGCTAGCATCATTATGATTTGGGCAAATTTAGATCATTTTAAAAAGAATAAGGTTGACTTTTATTTGCAAAAGATTACGCAACTCAGAATCCGAGAATGGTAATTTATTTTTTCTTTACATTCCCATTACAATTTTCTGAAATTCCCTGCCGCGCTCTTCAAAATTCTTAAACATATCAAAACTAGCGGCACCAGGCGATAGTACTACGATCGAGTTTTGATATTTTTGAGCATTATTACATGCCTTTTCTACGGCGTCCTTCAGGTCTTGAGCAATTTCATATTTTGCTGGGTTTTCGTTTTTAGCGAGTTTTTCTTTAGTCTCGCCAATCAGGATAACTTTTTTGATATTTTCACTTCCAAAAAGTTTTTGCTTCGCCATCGTAAGGTCCAATCCGCGGTCAAGCCCACCGGCAATAATCACAGTTGGCTGATTCATAAAAGTATCAATCGCGACGCTCATAGCTGGAAAAGCCGAAGAGAAACTATCGTCATAATATTTCACGCCGCCTTTTTTACAGACAAACTCTAGGCGATGCGGCAAACCTCTGAACTCGCTCAACGATTCAGCTAGTTCATTACTATACTTTTCTAGTAGCTTCTCTAGATTTACGTTCAGTGTCGCAGCCGTGGCGAGAACTGCTGCTTCAGCATTTTCTTTATTATGTTCACCAACAATCGCCAAACTCTGCACTACTTTTTCTAGCGCAGCATCTTTAACCGGGTAAGCAATTTTCTTTCCATTACTAATTTCCGCAATCCGCTTTGAATCGGCGTTCTGATTATAATATATACAGAAATCATCCGGTTTCTGCCATTTAGTAATATTGGACTTTGCGGCAACATAATCATTATAGTCATCATGTACGTTGAGATGGTCGGGCTCGACCCGAAGCACGAGGGCGATATGGGGAGATTGATCAAGATCCCAAAGCTGAAAACTACTAAGCTCATAAACCACAATATCTTCTGTGCTAATTTCGTCAAGTACGTCTAGAGCTGGCGTGCCAATATTCCCCACTAGCCAAACCTTTTTGCCGATTTTCTTTAGTAAATCGTGCGTCATGCTGGCGGTCGTGCCCTTGCCCTTGGTTCCGGTAATGCCGATAATTTGTGCTGGACAATGTTGAAAGAATATTTTCGTAACGCTGGTAATTTCGGTATTGGAAGTAACTCGTTTGATTTTATGTGGCGAAACCGAAGGCGTGCGTACTACTAAGTCAAATTTTTCTAGTCCAAATTCTTCAAGCTCATCAGTTTTAAAACCATCGAAAATTTCAAAATTAGCTGCAGGGTAGTGCTTTTTTAGCCATTTTTCAGCGCATTTACCTTCTTTGCCATAGCCCAGGATTGCAATTTTCATGAAAACTTTAACCTTTCCGCTAGTTTTACGATACTCGCTTTATCAATCGAGCTAACTGCAACTAGCGAATTAATCCCGCTGCCGATAAACTCGCGTGCAAGATCAACCATTGTGACTTTTTTAATCTTTTTTATTTCACTTGGCATACTATCGTATTTGCCCACAATTCCGTTCATAAAATAGTTATCGGCATAAAAATCGGCAATCTGACCGACAGTTTGTGCGCCCATTTGGTAGCGACCAGTGGCGTAACTTTTTGCCGCTTCAATTGACTCGTCGCTAATATCTCCGTTCAAAACTTTTACAATCTCGGTATGAATCAAATCGAATAACTTTTCGGCGCTTTCAGTATTAACTTCACCATCAAAATCCCATGAAGTATTATGCCAACCATTACTAATATCGCTCCCCATGCCATAAACCAGCCCGCCTTTGCGAGCTTGACCAAAAATACGACTACCGGTTGTGCCGTTTAGAATGTGATTTAATAAATTCATCGCATAAGTTTCAGCCAGTTCAAGTTTGCGTGGCACTACCCAAGAAAAACCAAAAGTGATGTTTGAGGCGTCTTTTCGACGAATCAAAATTGGGTTCGCGGCGTGGAGCTCATCGTACGGGATTTCAAAGCGTTCGCCGGATTTTAATTCCCAACCTTCTAGCATTTTGAGAATTTCCTTTTTGCGATGACGCAAATTCCCGGCAATAATAAAACGTAGATTCTCGGCTGTATGCGTACGACGATAATGTTCGCGAATATCGCGCAGCTCAATATTTGAGATTGTTTTTACGCGTTCTTGTAAATCCGGAATTTGTTCGCCAATGCTTTGCTGTAGTCGCGGCCAAAGCAAACGACTATAATCATTCATATAGCCAGTTAGTTCGGCGCGGACATTCCCCTTTTCGCTTTGCAATTCTTCATTATTAAACCGCGGGCTAGCAATCGCAACTTGCTGTAAATGCATGATTCGATCCCATTCAAGATCGGCACACTCACTTTCATAGCAAACTGAAAAATCGGACGTCCAGGCATTATGATAGGCGCCATTTTTGGTAAACTCGGCTTCAAAAGCTTGTTCGCTACTAAATTCGGCATTTGCTCCAAAAGCTAAATGTTCAACAATATGAGAAATTTCATAGAGTTCCGGTTTTTTGGCATAACGAAGTCCAGCCCGAAATTGAAATTTCGTGTCCATTACGCTCGCGCCCGGTACGTCAATAAGTAAGCCTTTTGCGCCTGACGCTAAAACAATCTCTTCAACTGAATGTTTTATCGCTGTTTTCCTTTCTTGCGATTTTGGCGTTGCTTCTTTTTGGCCTTGCGGCTAGCATTGCGTTTTTGGTTGTTAGAATTTGTAGCTTTAGTTTGCTTTTGTTCGCTAGAACCGGTAGTTTTCTCGTCCTCAGAAAATTCTTTGTCGAGGTTCTTTTCGCCGGCCGAAATTTCGTTAACGCCTTTCTCGGTAGCGCTTTCTGCCATTTTAGTTAGTTCTGACTCGTATTCTTCATTTTGTTCACGCTCAACTTCTTGCTTGCGTAGGCTTAACATAACGCGCAAAACTTCTTCGCGCAGATTTTTTTCGAGCCCATCAAACAACTTTTGTGATTCACTACGATATTCGACTAGTGGATCGCGCTGCCCAACGCTACGCCAATGAATTCCCTCGCGCAAGTGCTGCATATTTTCCAGGTGCTGCATCCAAAGAATATCTAGTACTTGTAAGTAAACTTTGCGCTCGGCTTGGGCAATAATTTCTTCGCCAATTTCCTGTTCTTTTTCTTCGTAACGCTGTTCGATTTCTTCAAGAATTGCATTTACGCGATCTTTTTCTTTGCGCATTTTGCCAATAGCTTCGGCGCGGTCACTACCAATCTCAATAACCGATTGTAGTTCCTCAACAAATTTTGGATTAACCCGCAAGCTATCCTTACCGAGATCTTGAGCAATGTTCTTCGTTAAGCGTTGAATCTCATCATGAATGTCTTTACCGTCAAGAATTTTGCGTCGCATAGTATAAACAACTTTGCGATGACGATTGATTACGTTGTCATACTGCACGACATTTTTGCGCGAATCGAAGTTAAATCCTTCAATGCGTTTTTGGGCAGCCTCAAGGGTTTTGGAGACGCTCTTATTCTGGATTGGCGTATTTTCGTCTACGCCAAGTCGATCCATAAGCATGGCGATGCGGTCGCCTTGGAAAATACGCATGAGGTCGTCTTCGCAACTGACGAAAAACTGGGTTGTGCCAGGATCGCCCTGACGTCCACCGCGTCCACGTAGCTGATTATCAACCCGCCTTGAGTCATGACGCTCCGAACCAATTACGACTAGACCGCCTAGTTCTTTAACGCCGTCGCCAAGTTTAATATCGGTGCCACGCCCCGCAAGGTTGGTTGCAAGAGTCACGGCGCCCTTTTCACCAGCTTTTTCAACGATTGCCGCCTCGCGCTCATTATTCTTGGCGTTTAGTAGTTCATATTTGATGCCCTGCGAATCGAGATATTTTGCGATCCGCTCGTTATTGGCAATACTGCCCGACCCCACTAGCACTGGCTGACCTTTCTCGTGGTACTTTTTGATTTCTTCGGCAATTGCCTTCAGCTTTCCGGCTTCGGTCTTATAAATCAAATCGTCTTTATCAACGCGCTGAATCGGCTTGTTGGGTGGAATTTGAATTACGTCAAGTGAATAAATCTGCTGAAATTCTTCGGCTTCGGTAAAAGCCGTCCCGGTCATACCGGATAATTTATGATACAGCCTAAAGAAATTTTGGAAACTAATTGTAGCAAGAGTCATTGATTCTTGTTTAACCGCCACGCCTTCTTTAGCTTCAATGGCTTGATGTAAACCTTCGTTATATCTTCGTCCTTGCATGAGGCGCCCGGTATGTTCGTCCACAATTACTACATCGCCGGAATTTGTTACCACGTAATCTTTGTCACGCTGGAAGACGATCTGCGCCCTCAGAGCTTGTTCGATATGATAGACATGGCGATTATGCTTGGTGGAATAAAGATTTTTAATACCAAGCAGATCCTGTACCTTTTCAACGCCTTCGTCAGTTAGCGCTACGCTGCGACGCTTTTCGTCGAAGACATAGTCGCTATCACCTAGCTCGGCGGCGATGCGGGCGAATTTATAATATAGATCCGGATTTTCGCCAGCTGGAGCAGAAATAATGAGTGGTGTGCGCGCTTCATCAATCAAAATTGAATCGACTTCGTCTACGATTGCAAAATTAAGGCCGCGCTGACGCAGATATTTAGGATCGTCAACCATGTTGTCGCGTAGATAATCGAATCCAAATTCATTATTGGTACCATAAGTAACATCGGCGGCGTATGCCTCTTTGCGAGTGGCTGGTTTGAGATGGCGGAAGCGTTCATCCTCGTGCTCGGTATTCTCGAATTCAGGATCGTAAACATAGCTCGCCTGATTAATAATTACGCCCACGCTTAGTCCTAAGAAATGATAAACTGGTGCATTCCAGCCCGCGTCACGTTGAGCAAGATAATCATTGACCGTGACAACATGTACACCTTTTCCGGTCAATGCATTAAGATATGCCGGTAGCATTGCAACAAGGGTCTTGCCTTCACCAGTTTTCATCTCGGCGACATTGCCTTCGTGGAGTACCATACCACCAATGAGTTGAACATCAAACGGTCGCATACCAAGGATGCGCTTCGAAGCTTCCCTTGCCACCGCAAAGCTATCTGCAAGAACTGCATCAAGCTCCTTTTCTTTGCCCTTGCCGGCGCGCTCGCGCAACACCTCGGTCTGTTTCGCGAGCTCATCATCAGACATCTGTTCGTATTTTGGCTCAAGAGCATTAATTTCAAGAACTTTCTTATAGAGACGCTTTAGGATTTTTTTCTGTGCATCGCCAAACACGCCTTGCAAAAAGCGCGTCATGCGTGTCCGGTCGGCAAGTTTGTCGGTTGGTTTTTTCTCTTTGGTATGAATTTTTAGTGATTTTTTTGTCTTTTCACTAGGTATCTGCGCGTCCTTCGCGCCTTTCTCTTCGGCCATAATCTCCACGATCCTTCATTAGAACTTACCCCCGTATTATACCACACTAACCCCTCTTAATAAACAGGTTCTTGAGACCTTTTTTGGAAAGATGTGGAGTGGCTTCGAGCTTATAGCGACGAATCTGCCCCTTGAGTTTTGCCTCAAGAATATCAATGCCAGCAAAAACGTTTGAGCATTCATCCTTGGCACTGATAACCTTGCCACCTGGAATCTCCATGGAGGCAGAAATTTCGTATTTATTGCCGTGTGCACGATCAATTTCAGTAACTACGACTTTCGCAATCACATCCTTCTTGTTTCCTCGTGGTAAAAATCGATCAAGCTTGCCAATGCGTTTAGTTACATATTTATGAAAACTTTCTGAAACTTTGTAGTTGCTACCACTGAGTTCAATTTTATCGATCATTTTATAGCCCCAAATTGCCCAAGCTTCCCATTAGCGGTTTCATCTTGTCAGCAGCGATTTCCTGCGCTTTAGCATAACCATCACGCATACAATCCTCTACCCAATGCTCAAGCTCGGAAATATCATCAAGGTCAACGCGTTCCGGGTCAATTTTAACGCTTTTAATTTTTAACTCACCGTTAATCTGTACAACTACTGCTCCATCGCCCGCTTCGACTTCAACCACCTCATTTTTGAGGGATTTCTGTGCTTTTCTGAGCTGATTCAGCATTTTCATTTGGTCCATCGTGGCGCCCATAAATTCCTACTCCTTACTACTATACAAATATATTCTATCAGAATTTTCAGATTTTGGCGAGGTGATAATGCGGCTTGGATCGCGCTCAAGGTTTTGTTTTTCGATGGTCGCAAAGGTCTCCGGCAAGTCATCCTCCCCTGGTAAACTATCGCTCACAGTGTAGCCTTGATGGTTGAGCTCGAGGATTTTTAGGAACTGATATTCAGTCGGCTGGTCAATCACAAAAATCGTCGTTCCCCGCTCAAGCTTCTTTGTCACTAGGCTAATATCGTTACTAAATTCATTTGCAACGGTGGGGATATAACGATAACCAAAGATAAAGTGGCTAATCCCGCCCACAATCATGATTCCCAAAAATAGTCCAATCGGGAAAATGGCAATAATGCGTGCGTAAGGGTTATCCGGGAACAAATCATACCATTTACTGAGGATGTAGCGCAAACCATGAGCAATCAAAATTGCCATTGGTAGGAGAATCAGAATGGCTGACTCGGGGTTTAGTCCGGCCAGGAAAATTGTAAAGATAATCAGCCAAGTTGCAATTGAATTACGACTGGCAAAAAATCCCTTGGCGGTACTGAGTAGTCCAATCACGGCAAGTGCAATCGAAGCCAGCCCGATAAACGGTGACAAGAAAACGCTCTCGAGGGTGGTATTCCACGAAAATAGCGGCACGAAAGCCTCGCGAACGTTCGCAAAAAATTGTTCAAAAGTCAGCCCGGGCGCAAGCAAAATCTCAGAAATAATAATTGGGCTGACAATTGCCCCCACGACCAGTGACGCTAGTCCCAGTAGAATAATAAAAATTGTAAAAATCAGAGGAATGGTCGGAAGAGTTTTGATGGTGAAGCGCAGGTGCGGATGAATCATGGCAAAAATCACAATAAATCCGGCAAGATAAATAATATGCGGGGTGAAAATTGCCGCGAGCAGCGCAAAAGCAAAGATGAAGCAGTAAAACGGCTTTGGCTTGGTTACGCCTTGGATTTTTGAGCCTAGCCAAAGCAACAGAGTTGGCCAAAAAACTAGCATAATCAGCGGCGTTCCGGATCCGGCTAGATAGAGAAATGAACCTGATAACACAGCAAGTATCGACGCCATTAGGGCGACATTGGTTTTGAACCAGCGGTTAAGTAGTAGAATTAGCAATAGCCCAAGAAAGACTCCAATAATAATGCTAGGCAGTTTCACCGCATAGACATTCAACCCAAAAAACATAATTGAGAGTTTTTGGAGCGCGTGGTAAGGCAAATCTACTACGTCACCCTTGAAAATCGAAGTAAAATCGAGCGCATAAGATTCGGTCGCGGAAATCATTTCGCCTTCAGATAGGCCGCCCGGCGAGAGGAGCGGTAAACCAAAAAGTAGCCCAAGATACGCCAACCCCAGTAGGATAAAACCAATTTGGAAACGATGACGATAGAGAAAAAGTTTCGAAATGATTAGCTTCTTCACGGTCTAATTATATCACGCTGGTTAAGTTTTTGGCCAAAAATAAGCCCCATTTCTCTATTATAGCACACATGCCTCAAAAAGTCAATATGGCTGCCGCTACCCCTATTACTGAGGCTCAGTATGCTCCTTGTCGAGTGACAAGAATTTGAGCAACTCCGGATGGAAGTAGAGGTCGATTTTGCCCACGGGTCCATGGCGATGCTTTGCAATAATGAGCTCGGTGAGATTAGTTGGCTCGTAATCGTCGTCATTTTGGCGATAATAGTCGGGACGGTGCAGTAGCATTACCATATCTGCATCCTGCTCGATTGAGCCCGATTCGCGGAGGTCCGATAGCACCGGGCGCGGGTCGTCACGGTCGGTCACGCCACGGTTTAGCTGTGCGAGGGCAATTACGGGGATTTCTAGTTCCCTCGCGAGCTGCTTTAGTCCGCGCGAAATCTCGGTTACCTCTTGAACACGGTTACCTTTATAGCGGTCGGTGCCTTGAATCAGCTGTAAATAGTCAATAATCACCATGCTAATATTATGGTCGTGCATCGCGCGGCGGGCTTTATTGCGTAGCTCCAGCACGGTCATGCTACTGGTGTCGTCGATATAGAGCGGTGCTTCATTCATTTCGGCCATGGCGTCGCCAATACGGGTAAAGTCTTCGTCGGAAAGATTTCCAGTGCGAATACGCCAGTTGTCAACGCCGGATTCGCTAGAAACCATGCGTTCGATTAGCTCTTCCTTTGACATCTCCATCGAGAAAAACAGTACGCCGCGACCATCACCATTGCGTGTCGCGACGTTATAAGCTAGGTTTTCCGCGAGGGTTGTTTTACCCATTGCCGGACGCGCGCCGATGATAATCAAATCGCCTTTTTGCAATCCAGCAGTCTTCTTATCAATATCGCGGAACCCAGTCCGAAGACCACGTAAGGCTCCTTTATTTTTGTGGAGTTCTTCAATTCGATCGTAAGCGTCAACTAGCAGATCGGCGAGGGCGCTGTAATCAGATTTGACAGTTTTGTCGGACACTTCAAAGAGATTTTGTTCGGCTTTTCCCACAAGCTCGTCAATTTCGGCGGTAGCTTCGTAGGCGGCGTTAGCAATTTCGGTACCGGCGGTAATTAGGCGTCGTCTGAGAGCAGCATCGGCGACTAGTTTGGCGTAATCCTCGGCGTGTGAAGAAATCGGCACAAAAGTTTCCAGATCCGAAATGTAGCTACGTCCACCGACTTCTTTAAGAATTTTTTGATTGCCTAGTTCTGTAGTCAAGGTGATAAGGTCGATTTTACGTTGGGATTCGAATAATCGTGTCATGCTGGCGAAGATTTTCGAGTGACGCGGGTCATAAAAATCACTAGCCTTGACAATCTCGAGTGCACTAGCAAAAGAATCGTCGGACAGCAAAATTGCTCCGAGCAAAGATTTCTCGGCCTCAATATTCTGCGGCGGCACTTTGCCACCGGCTTGATCTAGAGCCTGCTCGCGCACGATACCTCCTTAAAACGGCGTTTCGCCGTCGATCTCTTGTACATCTCCCATTATAGCAGAGATTTTTACGATCGTTTGGTCTTTTGGCTTGGTTGAAGCGGTGCCAGCGTCATGAACTTTTAGATTGTATCCTGATAAAGCTTGATTCAGCAGCTTGGTATGTTTGGGACTTCCCAAAATGCGCGCCGAAAAACTGTTATCGGGATAGATATGTAGAGTCTCATCCTTTAGCTCGTATTTAGATTTCTCGAGCGGCTTGGCGGTGCTGGCGCTCAGCGCGCCCACTTTATCAACGAAGCTTTGCCAATTAAAATCGGTAGTTTCGGTCGATTCTATGTTGGAAGCTTCGACTGTTTCGGCTATTTCTATATCAAGATTCTCATTCGTCACCTCTGCTATTTTTTTACTCGTCTCCGTCTCTGCCCCCGCCTTTGATTCTGCTTCAGAATCTTCACCTGTCTCCCCCCTCTTCTCGGCACTCATCCTTACAGCTTCCCGATTTTCAGCACTTTTCACTCCTTTTACAGCAAGGTTAGACTCCGGCTCTACTCTTGGTGCTTTTTCGATATTTTTCTGCCCCATCGAGTCTTCTAGTAGCGCTAACAGTAGCTTTGCTTCGGCAAACGGCGATGTAACGTCGGGTAGAGATTTGAGTAGTGGTAAATTTTTCGGTTCCGGATGTGCGATAATTTCCGATAGAAGTTCGCTCGCAATGTTTTCTGCCCTGAGCCCGCTTGACAGCAGCTCTTTGAAACTCTGCTGGATTGCATCAGAATCTCCGGCTTGGTAGCTTGATAGGAGATCCTTGATTTTTTCCTGGCTCGGCACGCCAAGAGCTTTTTCGAGGGTTTCGGCGGTAATTTTCCCGTCACTAAGGGTTGCAATTTGGTCTAGTAGGCTCAGCGAATCGCGAAACGAACCGCCTCCGCGCTTCCTTACGACCTCAAGCCCGCCTTCGTCAATTTGAATATTTTCGGCCTTAGCAATTTTGGCAAGATGTGCCAGCATTACTTCCGGTTCGGCAAGGCTAAAATTGTAAACCTGCGTGCGGGAAAGAATTGTAATCGGAATTTTATCAATTTCGGTTGTAGCCATGATAAAAATCACGTGCTTTGGGGGCTCTTCAAGCAGTTTTAGTAAAGCATTGGCGGCTGATTTTGTCAGCATGTGCGCTTCGTCGATAATATAGACCTTGAACTCGCCTTTGGTCGGCGCGATGATGGCTTTTTCGCGTAATTCACGAATATTATCAACGCCGTTATTCGAGGCGGCATCTATCTCAATGATATCTAAATAATCATCCTCAAGTTGGTAATCAAATTTATTGACGGCATGGGCAAAAATCCGCGCCACCGAAGTCTTGCCAGTTCCTCTCGGACCAGCAAAAACATAAGCGTGATTAATCTTGCCTCGCTCTAGACTCTCGGTGAGTGATTTGATTACCTGTTCTTGACCAACCACGTCCGTTAGCTTAGTCGGACGATATTTGCGATATAAAGCTTTCACTACAAAGCCGCTTCTACTGCTGCCCAGGCGGCACCATCGTTAGTTGCAGGCACAATTGCGGAAACTTGGTCGCCTTCGCGTAGATGGAAATAGGTTACCGAAGCATAGAGTACTTCATATTCGCGTCCCGAGACCTCAATAAAATACTTCTCATCGTGATGGATTAGTGTACCAATCACAGTTTTGCGCTCAACCGGTCCGATTTGTTTATAGAGGAAGCGTCCTTCCGGGGTAATTGTGAGCTTTAGAATATCACCCTCAACCAGTTTTGATTTGGAAGCATAATTCGCTGGAACTGGATAATTCTTGCCATCCGGGCCAATCATGATCTGACCGTCAAATACGCCCTCAATTACTTTTCCTTCGGGGCTAGAAACGACCGTATCACGCGGAGCCGTGATTGCTTCGCCATCACCAAGCACGGAAATCAACAGTTCTTTTGCTGCTGCTAAGTTTGTCTCGGCCTCTTGAATCAGACCGCGCAATCTTTTAATTTGTTTTTCTGGTAATTCAGACATCACCTCGCATCCAGTCTGTCATTAACTTTATTACTAGTATCATCTTATACCTTTGACCCTCAAAAGTCAACCGCGGTTTTTGGAGGTTTTCCACTGCGCTAACAGTGATAAAAACGATAATGTTGTAAAAATTACAAATAAACGTAGGCATTTTTTCTGTATCGAGATATTGACAAAACCGATTTGACTATGCTGTTCGAACCAGTTTTTGTTGCGGCTATAAAACCAAAAACTAACCCCATTCCTGGGGTTAGTTGGCATTACTAGCAGTGATAAATTAAGCCAATTCGATGGTTGCGCCTGCTTCTTCAAGGCTCTTCTTCATGTTTTCAGCTTCGTCTTTTGGTACGTTCTCCTTGACGTTTGCTGGAGCACCATCGACGATTGCCTTAGCTTCACCAAGACCAAGCCCGGTGATTTCCTTGACTGCCTTGATAACGGCAATCTTCTGAGCACCTGCGTCCTTCAAGACGACGGTGAATTCAGATTTTTCATCAGCGGCAGCTGCGCCACCTTCGGCTGGACCAGCAGCAACTGCAACTGCAGCAGCAGCCGGCTCGATGCCGTATTCATCTTTAAGTAGATTCTTGAGTTCGTTGACCTCGAGAATAGTCATATTGACTAGTTCTTCGGCCAGTTTTTTGATATCTGTAGCCATGTTATTTTCCCTAATCTATCGTCTTACGGTGTTATTCGCCTTGGAAAACGCTCGCGCCGTCCCATCGTTATGGGCGGCTTGCTCGCTTTGGTTGCTCCTCGTTGGTCGCAAAAATTTCCAAACCAAATAACGCCGTAAGACGCATATTAATAATAAATTTTATTATATAATTTGATTGCTAATTCTTCGCTGCTTCCAAACCGGAAATAATCCCGGAAAGTCCACCGGAAAGACCGGAAATAGTATCCGTTGCTGGCGAAAGTAGCTGTGCAACAACTTGTGCGATCAACTCGTTCTTCGACGGCATCTTCGCGAGAGTTGTAATCTCGGTTTGATCCATCGCTTTGCCTTCGTTTGAAAAACCGCCCGCAAGCTCAAGCGCCGGGTGGTCTTTGGCAAAGTTCGCTAAAACCTTTGCCGGCGCAACTTCGTCGCTATCGGAAATTGCATATACTAACTGCCCGACAAGACCGGTCGTATCAGTGTCTTTATAAACGCCAATTTCGTTCATCGCTACCCGTACAAGACGGTTTTTGACGACCTTGATTTTGACACTAGCTTCGCGAGCCGCCTTGCGCAAATCTTGCATCTCGGCAACGCTGAGGCCTTGATAGCGTGCATAAGCGGTTAGTTTTGCATTTGATAGCAAATCCGTCAAATCAGCAACCAAAGTATCTTTTTTCGCTTTTGAAATTGCCATAAAAGTTCCTATGGTTATTTAATAATTATGTCTGCTAGTAATGTTAAAATTCGTTACTCTTGAAGATTTGAAGAAAAATTCCTCGGTGGTATGATTAAGAGTACACGCTCCGCCACTGTCTTTAGAATAACTGCTTCCATTATAACAAAGTTGGAGAAAAAATCAAGCCCACCTGTACAGGTGGGCTTACTAGTAAGCCTTTATTTGAATTAAATTCTTACTTAGTCAACTTATATTGAGTCAGTTATATTTTTGCCTACTTATCGTCGGCAAAATCCTTTGTGAATTCGACATATCCCTTTCGAGGGCTGGCGTGAAAATATCCTGTGAATGGGTATTTTATTTCACCTTTCCAGCGGCCGTTTCCGTTATCAATCAGTGTGCCCTTGATACAGAATGAGTTCCCGCTGCCGTCTTCATGTTCAAGTGCGCGAATTGTGGCAAGGTATCTGTAGTCGTCACCGGGTCCCCCGTCCTTTTCTAGCTGTTGCCCCGGGGCAACCTTGAAGCTTACCTTAACCGGTTGGTTAGGCTTTTTAGCCATGCAAGTCGCCAGCGACAGGAACAGATCCATTTTTGATGGGCCTTCACAAACTTCAACGTGTAACTTTTTTCTTGTAATCATACGATTACCTCCTTAATGTGCTCTACGTCTAGCGTAGGCCTGCCTGGATATACATCTCAGGTCTTACTCTTTCATTGTATCACAGATTGCAATTTCTGTCAATAGAAGAACGCTCAAATTGTCCTAAAATTCAAAAAATTGCCCCAAAATCCTTAGAAATTGGGGTAGAATTGTCTTGTTTTAGGCTTTTTGAGCCGCGGTTCTAGTTGTAGATATTCTCAACTGGGATGCTTGGGCCCTGAGTAGTAGTAATAAACACGCTTTTGACATAGCTGCCTTTGAGGCTAGCTGGACGGTGGCTCTTTAGCGACTCAAAGAAGACGTTTGCGTTCTCGAGCAATTTGTCTTGATCAAAGCTGGTTTTGCCAAGACCGATGTGAATAATTGCCTGCTTGTCGACGCGATATTCGACTTTACCAGCCTTTGACTCCTTGACTGCCTTCTCAATGTCGGTAGTAACGGTGCCGGCTTTGGGGTTTGGCATCAAACCCTTTGGCCCGAGCAAACGCGCAAATTTACCGAGTTTTGGCATATAACCTGGGGTAGAGATCAGTACGTCAAAGTCGATTTGACCTTTCTCAAGGCGTTGGATAAACTCTTCATCCTCGGCGATATCAGCACCAGCGGCGAGCGCCTTTTTGGCTTCGTCAAGCGGAGCGAATACAGCTACGCGCACGGTTTTACCGTTGCCATGTGGCAAAACTACGGTTGCGCGGATATTTTGATCAGCCTGGCGCGGATCTACTCCTAGGCGTACATGGGCTTCGACGGTAGCGTCAAATTTTGCTGGGTTAGTATCTTTGGCAAGTTTCAGGGCCTCTTCTAGGCTGTAAACTTTCCCTTTTTCGACCAATTTGGCTTTTTCCTGATAATTTTTGCCTCGGCGTTCGATTTTTGGTCGGGTGACCGGGGTAGCACCCTTTGGCTTGTCGCCTGCTTCTTCGAGGGCTTTGATCTCGGCTTTGCGAGCTTGGCGCTCCTCTTCGGCTTTTACCTCTTCGATATGTTTCTTCGATTTTTTGCCGGACTTAGCGTATTTTTCTTCGGCTGCGTCTTTCGCTTCTTCAAGCTTGACGCCTTCGCTGATTTCGGTCGCGATTTCGTTTGTAGTATTGATATCCTGCACCAACGCAGTCTCCGCGGCGCCAGTATTCTGTGCTTCGATCGCTGGGTCTTCTTGGTTTGATAGATTAGCCATAAAATCCTTTCCGTGGTAATAGCGGGGTTCTACCCTCCCAACCTGATTTGATATTGTTTTAATTATAGCCTAGAAAATAGTTTTTGGCAAGATTTAGATTGAAAATAGTGAGATTTTGGGCAAATTTTGGCTATTTTTTCGACTTTCTCTTGCGAGCTGGCGAATTTTTTGTTATAATACGCCCTATATGGGAATAAAAGTAACTAGAAAAGATCAAAGTGAGGCCAACGAGAACTTGATTCGCCGGTTCAATCGCAAGGTTTTGCAGAGCGGAATCATGCCGATCAAGAAGTCGCAGATGCGCTTTAGCAAGCCGATTTCGAAGCGTGAACGCCGCAAGAAAGCGATTATTCGTGAGCAACGCCGAGCCGAGAAGGCCGAGCGTATGCGTCTCGGGCTGAAATAAGCTATAGAATATATCAAGACCGCCTCCTATGGGGGCGGTTTGTTTGGAGAAAGTTGATCCCGGGGGTATTATGGGTGTAAGATCTTTGACATTCTCACAAAATAATTATAAAAAGTATTGACAAAATATATTAAGTGTGCTACAATGTAAAGATAAGGCAAAAATAATCACTTTGCATCACGAATTTGATACTTCAGGGTGCAGGTAGCGCCTTAAGTATTTTACCAATTTGTGGTGCAAACCATAGAAAGGGAGGGCTTCTTATGGTAATAGAAAAATATCAAAGATTTTACGGTAATGATTGTGATGAGCACGATGGTGGTGTTCAGCTGAGCAACAATAATTATGATATGGATGGCGACGTTTATCTTCCAGGATTCAAACCTCGTGGCGATGATCCGAATAGGATTGAAAAAATGCTCGGGATGATGGAGTTGGAGTTTGGTCAGATTGAACCTGACACGCCGATTTACTCCTATATCGAGCACGGTCTTCGCCAACTCCTTACGGGGCAAAAAATCGGACTGGAAGATTACTTATGTCCAAATTAAGCCGGGGAGACTGAGACTATCGATTCGCAACAAGAAATTCGCCAAGATAATGCGCCAGCTTAAGAGTCTCGACATGGAGAATGAGCGTCCTCGTTAGTACAAAGATATCATTGTTTTTGATTGGCAAGATTCAGGAATGCTTGACGTCGACAATTATATAACCGTAGATTTTGAGTTTACCTCACCCGATCCATCGAAAGGTATAAGTCTTGAGTTGTCACATAAGCGCAAGGATACGAAAGAGACTGATTTGTATCGGATTTATGTTCGTAATGATTATGCGTCTGTCACAGAAGAACACCAGGTTAATCCGACCAGGCGCGAAATTCAATTGCACTTTGTTGAGGCAAGTTCGAGCCAGGAGGATATTGCCGACGATAGAAATCGCGTTTTAGTTGGCGAGATCACCGAATATCGTTAGGATGAAGGGCTTGTTTGCCTGTTTGTCGCTGATTTTTTCTAGTTTTCTGCACTACCACTGCCTATATGGGCAACCAAAGACCCGCCAATACTGGCGGGTCTAATCAGTTTTAGCGACCGTATTCTACAACTGCTTTACCTGCAAAGCATCGAGCTCAACCGGCGTTTCACGACCAAACATCGACACCATCACCTTCATCTTGCCCTTGGTGGCATCAATCTCGGAAACCACACCTTCAAAGCCCTTAAACGGTCCATCAATAATCGAAATTACTTCACCGATTTCGTAATTAACTGAATATTTCGGATCTTCAACGCCCATGCGCTTCTTAATCTTGACGATTTCCTTTTCGGAAACCGGGGTTGGCTGCGTACCATTACCAATAAATCCGGTCACGCCCGGGGTATTGCGCACGATGTACCAAGTTTCGTCCGAGAGACACATTTCAACCAGCACATAACCCTGGAAAATTTTGCGATCAACCACTTTGCGCTTGCCATCTTTAATCTCGATTCGCTTCTCTTTTGGCACAATTGCGTCAAAAATCCGCCCATCAAGCTCGCCGCTCTCGACGCGCTCTTTAATTCCGTTCGCAACCTTATCCTCATAACCACCATAAGTACTGATAGCATACCAGGCGCGCCCGTTTGTGGCACTTGGTCGTTATATTCGCGATTCTTGGCGCGAGCTGCGCTTGGTACGCTGGCCGGACCGCAAAGCTACCTGGAAAATGACTTTGGCAGTGCTAGTTTACTGCGCAATCATGATGGTATTTATTC
>WSMR01000047.1 GCA_013316435.1 Candidatus Saccharimonadota bacterium
AACCTTGCCGATATTCTTTAGAATGGAGGTTATGCTTATGCAGGAGAGAATCAGAGAAAGACAAAGAAATCCGATAAGCTGCGGCTACGTTTGGATACGTTAAACGCAATTCTAGGAATCGCGTTAATGGCTTTTGTTTTGCTAGGGACGCTACCACTGGTCAGCAGAGCCAGCGCAAAAACAAAAATAACCGAAAATACCCTGCGAAGCGACGAGCAGCCCGAAAAAGATGAAACCGACCTAAGCGATGAAAATGTTCCGCTAGATGATAGCGGAACTGAAACTGGCGATTCCTTGGATTCGGAAGCTGCAAAAGACGAGGTCTTTACCCGGCAGGAACATATTGAGGAAAGCAAAATCGCAATCGCCGAAAAAATGGTTCCCGCAGTGCGGCGCAACCTAGCCGAGTATATCGATCTACAGGGCGTAGTGCAACGCTGGGCGGTAAACACACCGGGGCAAGTCGCGGTAGAAATTTATGATGTGAATTACGGGCGCGTAGCAGCAAGCTATAATGCAGCAGCAACCATGAAACCGAAATCATTATACAAATTGTTTTATGCCTACGACGGCTATACGCAGATTAGCGCCGGAGCGGAGGATCCAAATCAGCCCTATTTAGGCGAATCAACTTTAGGATGGTGTCTAGATGCCATGATTCGTAACTCAAACAATCCCTGCGCCGAGGCAATGATAGACGACCCAGTACGAGCAGGTCGAGTAGCTACGCTCGTGCAGAATCTAGGTCTAGCACAGACCGCGAGCAATGGCTTGATGTCCTCAGCCCATGACATATCGCGACTATTACAGCATTATTTGACACACCCAGGTTGGTCAGGGGAATCATGGGCAAAATTCTTGAATTCAGCGCTTAATCAGCCAATAAACCTACGCAAAGGCTTGCCTAGCGGCATACGCCTAGCAACCGTCTATAACAAAACTGGCTTTGGTCCATATGAAAGTGGCTATGTCTATAATGACGCCGCAATTGTCGATTTTGCAGGCGAACGAAGATATATTATGGTTGCTATGACGAGCGGAGCGGGCGTAAAAAGTCTTGCTAATTTGGGCTCAGCACTAGAAAGAGCAATAGTCTATCAATAAGCCCCCACATCCGATTAGACTACTTTTTCGCCTTTTTACCTTCTTCAGCACTCTTGACCTCCGCGATCTGATCACGGAGCATTGCGGCTTTCTCAAAATCAAGATTCGCCGCCGCCAGTTGCATTTGACTCTGTAATTCCTTGATTAGACTTGGCAATTCTTCTTTTGGTACTCGTTTCAAGTCTAGCTTCGCTTCTTGTTCTTTTTCCGGAATAATCGCACGCAGACCCAAGCCAATCTCCTTGGCAACGCTGCGCGGAGTAATATTGTGTTCTTTATTATACTGCTGTTGAATTTCACGCCGACGCATGGTCTCGTCAATTGCTTTATGCATGCTTTCGGTCACATGATCCGCGTACATAATGACTTTTCCTTCGACATGGCGCGCCGCCCGACCGATGGTCTGAATCAGCGAGCTTTCTGAGCGCAAAAAGCCTTCTTTGTCAGCATCAAGAATCGCTACCAGCGAAACTTCCGGCAAGTCCAAACCTTCACGCAAAAGATTAATTCCGACCAGTACATCATAAACGCCGGATCTGAGGTCACGCAAAATGTCACCGCGCTCCAAAGTATCAATATCAGAGTGGATGTAGGCGACTTTGATATCGCGCTCCTTCAAATAATCGGTCAAATCCTCAGCCATGCGCTTGGTCAGAGTAGTCACAAGCACCCGCTGTTTTTTCTCAATGCGCTGTTCGATTTCCGAAAGTAAATCGTCAATTTGGCCAGTGCTGGGCCGTACCTCGACCTCAGGGTCGAGGAGCCCAGTAGGTCGAATGACCTGCTGGGCGGGCTCGGGCGAATGCTCGAGCTCATACGGCCCAGGCGTCGCCGAGACGTAAATCGCATGCTTAATATGACTCTGAAATTCCGTAAAAATCAACGGTCGATTGTCGAGCGCACTTGGCAATCGAAACCCATAATCCACCAGCGTGGTCTTTCTCGCGTGATCACCATTATACATTCCTCTTAGCTGCGGCAAAGTCATATGACTCTCATCCACCAGTATCAAAAAATCCTCCGGGAAAAAGTCAATCAACGTCGCTGGCGGCTGACCCGGACGGCGCCCATCAAGATGCCGCGAGTAATTCTCAATTCCCTTCACAAAACCAGTTTCCCTGAGCATCTCAATATCATATTTTGTGCGCTGAGAGAGCCGCTGCATCTCGAGGAACTTATCATGTTTTTCAAAATATTTCATCCGCTCTTCAAATTCATGCTCAATCCCCTGCACTGCCCGTTCAATCTGATCTTTCGGCGTTGCATAGTGAGTATTTGGGAAAATATGAATCCGTTCCGGCTTCTCACGCGTTTCCGCCGTCAAAGGGTCAATAATTTTCACTGTCTCAAGACTATCAAATCCAAATTCAAACCGATAGCCCCATTCACCGCTTGCCGGAAAAAGATCCACCGTATCACCCATCACCCGAAAATTTCCGCGCTCAAAAGCAAGGTCATTGCGATGATATTGCATCGCAACAAGATAAATCAAAAAATTCTGCTGTGAAAGCGAACCATCCGCCTGCGTCAACGAATTCACTAGTTGCTTAGGCGAAAATATTCCATTTCCGTCCTCATTTGCAATATGATCCCAACGATCATTCGAGCCCGCGATCCGCCATACGCCACCCTCTTTCACTAGTGCAAGCGACATTTCAGTATAATGGTCCGGCGAGCCAATACCATAAATACAAGAAACCGAAGCCACCACAATCGTATCCGGGCGAGTTAGCAAAGCTACGGTCGCCGCATGACGCAAGCGGTCAATTTCATCATTAATCGCCGAGTCCTTCTCGATATAAGTGTCGGTTGAGGCAATATACGCTTCCGGTTGATAATAATCGAAATAGCTGACAAAATAATGCACCTCATTCTTGGGGAAAAACTCCCGAAATTCAGAATAGAGCTGCGCCGCGAGGGTCTTGTTGTGTGCCAAAATCAGCGTCGGACGCCCATAATTTTGAATCACATTGGCCATCGTAAAAGTCTTACCGCTCCCAGTAACCCCAAGCAGCGTCTGCTCGCGCACGTTGGCAGCTAGTCCCGCCGTCAGCTGTTCAATTGCGGCTGGCTGATCCCCCGTAGGCTGGTATTTTGATACAAGCTCAAATTTTGGCATACTATAATTATACTATATAATGCCTGGAAAATGCCACTAGCACGACAGAAAAATTAGAAAGCCAACACTTCTAGACAACCCCAAGCAAACTTCATGTTATAATTAAAACATGTCGAGGAGGAGTTTTTCACTACATCGCGCACGTCGCATCGTTGCGGCAATTTTAGCACTGGCTGGCGTTGCCGGTTTTGTCATTCTAAACCCCAACAGCTACGACCAGATACCCGACACCGCCGCCGAGAGCAATTCTGTAACCCAGCCCAGTTCTAGTACTGATTCGGATAGTAATTCCCCGCTGGCCACCGAAGTATTAGCCCAACTCAAAGTCAAGGGT
>WSMR01000048.1 GCA_013316435.1 Candidatus Saccharimonadota bacterium
TGTTGGCTCTGCTGATGGAACCGGTGCAATGGTTTCTTTGCCGATGTTCACGCGCAAGGAAATCGCTTTGCCAATCACGATCGGAGCGAGCAAAGCCAAACTGAGCGCAAAAGCCGAGCCAAACATACCGATAAATCTTTGTAGATTTACTCCGCCAAGGTCGTCATCATAGGCTAAAATTACAATTGACGCGAGAGCAATTACAGCGGTCGCCAGCCATTCCAACAGGCCACTTTTGTCATTAACTGGCATTTTCCGCTCAAAATATTCTAGCGCCGTTTTAATATCATCTCGAGTTGTGAGATGATATTTTCTTAGATCAACCACCAATTCTTCGATTCGGCGTTTATCATCGGTGTTAGTATAAATCTCGCGCCGTGTATATTGAGGAGTCTTTTGGGGTAATTTTTTGCGTTCACGACGATAATCCTGAAAAAAGAAAAGAGCCACCAAAATTGCTAGAGCAATAATCACTGTACCATAGACTAACCAACGATTCCATTTTAACAAGAAATCTGCTACTAGCGCAAGCGCGAGCACTGCGATCGCCCACGGCCAGTAATAACTTTTGAATCTATGGTCCAACTCGGTAAGATTCTTCTTGTATTCTCTTTCGATATCGCTAAACAAAGTACCTCCTTTTGAATTGATTATAGCATGGAAAACTTAGCCTTAGCTATTGCGAGGTATCAATTTTCTAGTATAATAATCTCATGGGGACGTAGCTCACCTGGTAGAGCGCAGCATTCGCATTGCTGAGGTAGTCGGTTCAAGTCCGATCGTCTCCACCATGTTATGAGCAAAACTTTTGTTTTGGTTATAACATGGAATT
Source organism: Candidatus Saccharimonadota bacterium (assembly GCA_013316435.1). Lineage (GTDB taxonomy): Bacteria > Patescibacteriota > Saccharimonadia > Saccharimonadales > Saccharimonadaceae > Nanosyncoccus. Next base: position 833 of record WSMR01000048.1, read on the forward strand.
GGATACCATTTCTGCCTATAGAGGAGTGGTAGCTGCAAAAATCCCTGAACTATATTCGGTTCAGGGATTAGATTTGATTAACTTACCTAATCAGGCTGGCAATTAGCAATCGTCGTATGCCGACTTAAAATCCGGAGTGAAATTCAACGATTTAAGATTCGCCTTGCAATATTCCTGTGCCGCCAGCATGCCGTAGAGCGAGCATTGCTCATCCTCGTCCGACTTCGCACCAGAGGTGCAGACATAGAGACGAATAAAATCTACCTCTGCTACCGAAATCGTGGCGTAAACTGAGCCGCTCTGCATCGACCAGCCATTCTCTTCTGTGAAGAACTGCGTGTGTTGACGGAACTGGAAGTCGGAGAAAGTCTCCCCAAGTCCCTTACGCACAGCATCGTCAAACTTCCTTTTCCAGGATGCCCACGCCGTCTTCAGGGCAGAGTAGCCGTAGCAGTTGACCGGTTCAGTGTGTCCATCCTCACAGACATACTGAATCGTATGACTGCCTCTGGGGTCGATTTTGTAAACGAACTCCCTTTCGCAGACGTCTTGTTCTTCACCGTTCAGCCAAGTTTGATAATTGCTCATTCCGCCCAACCACACATCTGCATCTTTGCAAAGCGGCACCATCGTAATCCGAATACAACCATTATGACTATCACGGAAAGACGGTATGGTTGCAGCCCTTTCCCTGACCGCTTTGACGATAGTTGAAGCAAGTTCCTGATAGATAAAACTCTGTTTTTTCTCCATAAAATCACCTCCTTTAGTGAATGGAGAAATATAAAATACCCTAATGTTTCCATTAGCTTCATCTACCATTGTATCACAGATTCTTATCTTTGTCAATAGTATGCTTCTTTAAATACTCCGTAGCATGCTCACCCAACTTCTTCATACGATCCCGCGTATACGGATCCTTAGCATCAATTCGCTCAATAATTCTTGGTATATAATTCTGCTCTAAAATTAGTCCCAAAACCTCTTCGAAATTGAAATCATAAATGAAGGCCAAAATACAAACCAAAAAATCCATATTTGTCTTACAATCCGCAAACCTAAGCGGTTTCTCATCATGAAAAGCCTGATAAAATTCCGGGCTCAACACCTCCGCAGATACATCTTCGGAATCCATATGCACTAAATCTTCCAGTTTCTCAGTCAAAAAGTCCCGAAAAATATCCAATTTATCGGCGTCGCGAATAATTTTGCAGAAAAGCTGTTCCTGGCTAGAAAGATCGTCGTCAATCTTATATTTATTATGATTCAAAACCGCCCGTTTAATAATTTGGTCGTATTGACTTGAAGAAATAAAATTACGAATCTCACAATCCTCAAACAAGACCTCTACACCTTTCTCGGCATGATTAATGCTCTGCCGGTCGGCAAAAGTATTATAAAGTCGCACTTGTTCAAAGCGGCCAATATCATGCAGCCAACCAATTAGCTCTGCAAGATCCTGCTCCTCGGTCGACAAGCCGATTAGCCGAGCGATTTTGCGCGAATTTGCAGCAACGTGCTCAATATGGGTAATCTTAAGCCGAATCCGCGATACGTCCGGATCATAACTCCCAGTATACTGATAAAAATATTTCTTTGCTTTCGCTAAATCAATCATCCTTCTTCCCTAACTTTCTGGTACCAATCAAAGCCGCCAAGACTCCAGTGAGCGGTATCATCGCCAAAATAATCACCGTCCTAATCCCAAACCCATAGTACATGACCTGCGGAGCTGCGTCTAGGCTAAATCCAAGTAGATACTGTGCGCTGAGTAAATTTTGATTCATCGTACTAAACAATATTACAACTAGCGAAGCCAGCCCCAAAGCTAGCAACACTACGCCAATCATCAACATAAAGCAGTAATAGATATGGACCATCCGAATTTGCGAAACCATCAAGCCTCGCCTGCGGTACTTCGCTAGTTCCTTTGCGCTTTGTTTCAAGGTTTGATGCAGACTGACACTTAACGCAATTAAAGCTATTATCATCAGCACAAGGCTTGCGATTCCTACGATATTCTCAAGCCCATGCAGCAGATAAAGTATTTCGGGGGACATTCCGGCAACTATATCAACGTAATATTCACCCCTGCGGGCGTCAATATTTGGGAAAATTCCACAACCACGCCGAAAATAATTGTACGCCGCCTCATTATCCTCAAATACTACTAAGACTGCGCTAGAATCATCTGCCGCTTCATCTTCTTCACCCCGTTGCCAAGTCTTGCTCGTGCCGTTATCGATGATAATTGGCGCGAGCGACGGAGTTCTAATTTGACTAAGTAGCGGATTTAGTAAATTAACGTTCCCTTTTTCTAGCGCCGCAAAGGACAAATCTTCGGTATGGAAATTGCTCGGCGCAAGGCCAGCGATGTAATATCTTGCGCCAAAACGATCGGTCAAAGTTTTACCAATAATTTCTTCGCGGTAATGTTCGTAATCATCAAGTTTTTTAGTTAAGTCCAACGACTGATCGATATAATTTTCCCCGAGTAATTGCTCACCAAGCAGAGTCGACACCAGCACTGGCGCCGCGTCCGCTGGGGCATCAGAAAGATCGGTCTTCGCTACGCCATCAAGTAGCTCTGCCGGTACGACAATGCCACCATAGTTGCCAAATCTCTCTAAATCACCGACCTAATCCCAAACCCATAGTACATGACCTGCGGAGCTGCGTCTAGGCTAAATCCA
>WSMR01000049.1 GCA_013316435.1 Candidatus Saccharimonadota bacterium
TAACCATTACCGCGGAAACGGTTTTGCCGTTCGCTGTGTGGTACGGGAGGGGTGAGGCCCTATATAGACAATATCTGTATTCTATACTATAATATATAGTAAGGTAACTGAGAGAATTATGAGCCCAAGATATATTAAGCTGATTATCGCAACTGGTGCAACGCTACTGACAGGCGGCGCAGTTGCAACCACCGCAAACATTGAACCGGCCAAAGAAGCCACAGCACCTGCTGTAGTTGAAGAGGCGAAACCCAAAATCACAACAGAAACTGCCGCCAAAACCATCGAAACGCCATACAAGACCACCTATGTCGACGATGCTAATTTACCTAAAGGTCAAACCAAAATCGTTGCAAAGGGACAAACTGGTATCAAGGTTGAACATTATACTATCACCTACGAGGATGGCGTCGAGACCAAAAGAGAGCTCGATCGAACCGAAACAAGCAGAGAACCTACGAGTGAGGTTATCGCGAAGGGGACCTACGTGCCGCCGCAGCCAAGAACCGAAACTGCTAGTTGCCAAAATGGGACTTACGTAAATTCGGCCGGAAATACGGTTTGTCGACCCTCCAAAAATAACACTGGCGATGCTACTGCCATCTGTGCAGACGGGACTTATAGCTATAGTCAAAGTCGACGCGGAACTTGTTCGCATCACGGCGGGGTATCTAGTTGGCTCTAAAAATGAACATTTACCAGCGGCTCAATCAACTTACCTTATATATTGAAGAACATCTTGATGACAAAATTGACTACAATGCGCTCGCAAATATCCTTGAAACAAATACCTATACCATGCAGCGAATATTTTCGGCGCTCGTCAGTATACCACTCGCCGAATACATTCGTCGCCGCCGACTTTCAAATGCCGCCTGCGATTTACTAACTAAAAATTGGCGCATTATCGATCTAGCAGCAAAATACGACTATAATAGTAGCGCAGCTTTTTCGCGAGCCTTTACTAACTTTCATGGCATCAAACCTAGCGCGGTCAAGCCAGGCGTAGAATTAAAAAACTTCCCACGATCGGTCTTTGACGAAACAATAAAACAAAAACCGCATGCCGAATACACTGTCATTGAACGCCCCGCTTTCAAACTTTATGGCGTTCACACCGCCACCGACACCAAGCATATCAGCAAAGATGCTCCACATTTCTTTGAAACAATTGCCGCAAAATATCGAGACCGCTGCGGCTTTCCGGATTTTGGTATGGTAGCCTATCGCGATCCGGAGCGCGAAGAATGTTCAGCCTACTATGTGCTATACGAACGCGAGATCCCGGGTTTCGAATCGGTTAGTTTTCCAGCCACAAAATGGCTCAAATTTACTACCAATTCATACAAAGCCCACGAAATCCAAAAAACTTCCAACGATTTTTATATGGAATTTCTACCAAGTTCGAATTACCAACTAGCCGATTTACCGGAATTAGAATATTACCATGACGGCATCACCGAACTTTGGGTGCCGATTGTCTCCGACTGATTTTTTTGGTCAAGGAAAGTCACTTCGACTCAACGAGTTTCTGCTACAATACGGCGCATGAAATTTGGCTACGAAATTTATCCGACCAAGAAGTCGCTACTAAGCAAAGATTGGCAACAATTCATTGATGCAATTTCTGGATTTCAAAAACCATTCACGAGCTGGCGGATAATTATTCTTTGCTCAAAAATCAAAATCCATTATTATCTCGAAACGAATTTTGAAATCCCCGCCAGTTTTTGTAGTCTAGGAAATTTTCTGCTCCAAACTGCTAAATTGCCAAACTTCAAAACTAACGTAGCGCGATTATTTTATCTACAAAAATCATATAGCTTCATCGATCTAAAAAGTTATTTAAAAACTCACAAAAAGTTTGAAGCTGAGGTTTTTTGAATTTCGCTTTTTCAAAACTTTCTCTCACCAATCAATACCAAAAGTCTACGTTCACAATCCCAAAAAATCTTATCAACTTTTACCGCCAATGGGAAGCGAATTTTTGGCGGCCGATTTTGAGCACAATCATCATTTAGCGTACAAAAGCCCGCCCAAATATCTTGACATCTATAAGGTCCTCGGGCTTCTAAAACAAAACTCGGACGAAGCATTTCTAGCAGTCGACGCTTTTCCGTATTACCAAGCTCCAAGTTATCTTGATCAAACAATGGTTGATTTTGATCGGCATTCATTAGTCTTAGGGGCGAGCGGCTCCGGCAAATCAAAATTCCTTAGTCTACTTATTGATTACGTGGCGAAGAATCCAAAATTAAAAACAAAATATAAATTCGTCGTCATTGATCCGCATGCAGCCCTGCAAGATGAAATTGGCGGACTAGGTCGAGTGATAGATTTTTTGGATTCGGAAAATTCTGCCGATCTTTTTTCTAGTCACACCGAAAATGCAATTGTTGCCGTGGAATTATTGCTCGACATTTTTAAAGGCTTAATTGCAAATAATTACAATCCCAAACTTGAACGAGTTTTGCGCCATAGTCTTTATTTATTATTGGAATTTGGAAAATTTAATTTTCATAATTTACGTAAACTTTTGCTTGACCTTGATTTTCGCAATCAACTTTTACAAGCTTCTGACACTAATTTACCAACCAGCGTAATAACTTTCTTTTATGCTGAATTTAGTGAAATTAAAGTACATTCTTATACCGAAGCAATTTCGCCAATTATTGCTTTAATTGACGAAGTGGAAATGATCCCAATCTTTGCTGAGGAAGCAAAATCTGATTGTATTAATCGATTAATACAACAAAACTTCCTGACGATTTTTTCGCTTGACCGCACTAAATTTGGCGATCGTGTTGTCAAAATCGTTGCCGGTCTAATCATGCAACAAATCCTTACTTTAGCCGAACAGCATAGCTTTTCTGAGCACATTATTTTTATTGTTGACGAAGTTGCGGTTGTCGAAAATCCGATTCTTAATCGATTTCTATCCGAAGCGCGCAAATATCATCTATCAGTTATGCTTGCTGGACAATATTTTGGCGGTATTTCAGAAGCGCTGCGCCAAGCAATTTTTGCCAATGCAATTAATTATTATATTTTTCGGATTGCCAAAGACGATGCAAATTCAATTGTGCATAATTTTGAAATGAAAATCCCGCTTTCAGACACACTTGAGCAAAAAGTTAAAACCTTAACCGGGCTTCAGAATCGTGAATGCATTGTGCGTATAAGTGCAAATAACGAGCTCATTCCAGCTTTCAGGGCAACGACGCTCGACTTTACACCTAGCCCGCGCCTTCGCCAAGATTCTCAAAAAGCCAAAACCTACACCACCAAGAATCCTGCCAAAAATAAAAACGAAGAATCAGTTTCAAGGTATCAACTCAGACTTGATTCTTCGATAAATCTCAAAGAACTTTTGCAAGTAAACGCCGATCGGATCGAACTCACAC
>WSMR01000050.1:0-2614 GCA_013316435.1 Candidatus Saccharimonadota bacterium
CTAAAGCCCCCATACCTCCTTCCGACTACTACCTCTCTCACCCCTCCCGTACCACACAGCGAACGGCAAAACCGTACCCGCGTAGAAGTGCTCCTTGAGGATAAATACCGGAGACAAATGTCCCCATACCATGTCCGCCAACACTAGAAAGACTGATACTAGACCACCAATAGCCACTAGAAGTAAAATCGCCAACATAGCCGCCATCGTGACTGTAACTGCCCGTACGGAGAAAGTTGGGTCCCGACGCTGTTAGTTTCGGTGATATATGATATAATTATAGCTACGGAAGTGTGGCCGAGTGGTTGAAGGCGCACGCCTGGAACGCGTGTATGCAGGAAACTGTATCGGAGGTTCGAATCCTCTCGCTTCCGCCATTGCTAAAAATAGAAACAAAATTTCTGTTTTTAGTAATGATTTAGGAGGCGAGTTGATTACGTTCGTTTCGAACGTAATCAGTTTTTTAGAAAAACAGGATTCTCTAATCTTGCTTCGCTCGATAACGAATCCTCTGAATTAACGTTCAGTAAGTTCGTTATCCGCCCGGTGCAAACCATGACGGCGCGGATTGACCTTCCTATCGCTTTAATTATAGATTTCTCAACTTTCTCCGTACGGGCTACTACTATCGCTCGTATGGCGGCGTCTACGCACGCGTCACGTCTGGCTACTGGTGGTCTACTACTGCTGGCTCTGCTACCTACGGTCACTACTTGGGTACGTACCAGACGGCTGTCCGCCCTCAAAATAACAATTACCGCGGGTACGGTTTTGCCGTTCGCTGTGTGGTACGGGAGGGGTGAGAGGTAGTTTCTCTCTACTCTCTCCTGACATCCTTTCTCCAGATTTGGGCTGTAGTGAGAATTACAACAACCAAAGTTAATTCATAAGCAAGGTTCGTCTTGTTGTAATTCTCACTACAACCAAGTCTAGGATGGAGGGGGAGTGGAGACTACTTCACTACTTTCTCATTGATCCAATCCACCACATCCTGCCAAACCTCAGCTTTACCAACTTCATTCAAGATTTCGTGGCGCATCCCAGGATAAAGCTTACTCTTAACATCTAGATAACCACGCTCGCGCATAAAATTAACTGCCTTTAGAAAATCCTTCTCGCTAATAATGCATGGGTCATCAGCTCCCGCAATAAAGAAAAAAGGCGCTTTAGGATTTTGCATTTTCCAACCGCTTTTGCGGTAAGCACACTGAATTAGCCCAAATAACACCACGAAGCCATTCAAAGTGAACACAAAACCGTCGCGCGAATCAGCATCATAGGTTTCAACAACCGCCGGGTCACTCACAATCCAAGAACTAGGGCTCGTGGCATCCGCAAATTTCTTGTTATAACCACCAAAAGCTAGCTGATTAACTAAATTGCTACGGTGGCGTTCACCGCGAAAAAGTTGCAAAAATTTCACCGCAAACTTCCCTATCCCAACTCCAACACGCTTACTTGGCGACCCGCAAACAATCAAACCATCCACATCGGCATCGTATTCCTGCATATAGCAGCGCGCCACCAGCGACCCCATACTATGACCAAATAGCGTTAAAGGGAGATTTGGAAAACGCTCCTTGAGGTACAATGTCATTTGATGCACGTCCGAAATAATTCCTTCAATGCCATTTTTACCAAAATAACCATAATCTGCTTCCGACTCTACGCTAGCCCCATGACCGCGATGATCATGGATCAATACTATAAAACCTTGCTTAGCGCAATAATCCATAAAGTCGTGGTAACGCTCACGGTGTTCCGCCATCCCATGTACAAGCTGCAAAATTCCCCGCGGCTGCTCGGGGATACGCAAACTCACCCCTAATTCTAATCCATCATGATCGCTCTTTAGCGTAAATTCTTCTTGCTTCATAGCACCATCATAACATATCCACTGATATTTCTAGCTAACAAGACACCAGCGTAATAATCTACGCTCGTGCTTCACGCTTGCGCTTCACCGGGTCAAGCTGACGCTTGCGTAATCGCAGTGATTTTGGCGTCACCTCAAGCAGTTCATCATCAAGCAAGAAATCAATACACTGCTCCAAAGAATATTCGGTATACGGCGTAAGTTGGATCGCACCATCCGACGAGTGGGTGCGCATATTTGTAAGTTGCTTTTCGCGGCAAACATTAATATCAATGTCTTCCTTTTTGTTACTAAGCCCCACAATCATTCCCTGATAGACTGGAACTCCAGGCGGAATAAATAGAATCCCGCGCGCCTGCGCCGCGTCGAGCGCATAAGCCGTACTCGTACCCGACTCAAAGCTAATCAAGGCGCCATTGCGCTCCGGACGATACTTGCCCTCAATCGGCGCATAGCCCAGCGGCAGCGAAGCCATGATCGCAGTTCCACGAGTTGCCGTGAGCAGATTATTACGCAGGCCAATCAAAGCCGCCGTGGTAATTTTGTAAACAAATCTTGTACTACCACTTGGGAGCAATTCCTGCGTCAAAAGTTCCGCTTTGCGAATCCCTAGTTCCTGCGAAACTGCACCCACAAATTCTGGCTCCACCTCAATCGTCAATTCCTCAACCGGCTCTTGCTTTTTGCCATCAATCTCCTTGTAAACCACTTCCGGACGACCAGTTTCAAGCTCAAATC
>WSMR01000050.1:2624-3376 GCA_013316435.1 Candidatus Saccharimonadota bacterium
GCATAGTTTCAATCAAGACCGAAAGATGCAACTCACCGCGCCCGGAAACTTTGTAGCCCAAACCATCTGGCTCAATTTTGAGCGCAATATTCGTCTCCAATTCCTTCTCTAACCGCTCGGCAATTTGGCGCGAAGTAGTGAATTCGCCCTCCTGACCTTTGAGTGGTGAAGTATTCGGGCCAATGTAAATACTGAGTGTCGGCGGTTCAAGTTCAATTGTTGGCAAAGCTTCAGGATTCTCGCCCGTCGCAATCGTATCACCAATGCTTGCTGCCGCCACACCACAAACCGCCACGATATCGCCCGCCTCTGCTTGATCAGTCTCTTCCTTTCCAAGCCCGCGATAAGTAAAGATTTTTTCAATTTTGCCCGTGGTTTCCGGCTTGCCGTTTGATAAAACTTTGACTTTCTCGCCCGCTTTCAAACTACCGCGCATAATTTTGCCGATACAATATTTACCAAGATAATTATCTGCTGCTAGTGCCGCCACTAATAGTTGCGCACCCTTCTCGGCTGCTGGATCAATGCGTGGCTCCGGAATCTCCTCTACAATTGCATCAAAAATTGCATGTAAATCATCGTCAAGCGTCGTAGTTTTGCCAGCTTTACCATCGCGGGCGATTGCATAATAGATTGGATAATTCAGTTGCGATTCATCAGTCGCGAGCTCGAGAAACAGATCGGCAATTTCGCTCTCCACCTCCTCGATGCGCGAGCCTGGTTTGTCAATTTTGTTGATAATCACAATTGGC
>WSMR01000011.1 GCA_013316435.1 Candidatus Saccharimonadota bacterium
ACTGGATGGGCTATTTTGAAGGTTGCGGTTTTGAGGTTTTAGATTACCCCACACTAATTACTGACGCTAAAGATGATCTAGAAGTTGTGCCGACTCCCGGCGAAGTCAACTCGCAAATTCTAAATCCCGGTGATGAAGGCTATGATGAGCATCTCGCGAATAGCTATCGTCGTTTTTGGAAAAATCTCGACCGGGCTGATGTATTTTTCCTGATGAATGAGGATCAAAAGGATACCGAGGGTTACATCGGCGCCGGAGCAATCGCGGAAATTGCACATGTTCTGATTAATAACCTCAATCATGATAAGAAAACGGCGATTTATTTGCTCAAAGAGCCGAGCAAGGAGCAAAGTTGTTACGATGAAGTAAAGTTTTGGCTTGACCAAGGTTGGATTCAAATTTATGAACCGACCGCGACGAAATTACTTCTAGAGTTACCGGAAAAACTGCTTACAAAAACTGAATCTGCCGAAGAATTACCTGAATCCCCAAGTGATGATACGGAGGATTCTGATCCTACCGTAGTGGCTTCAGCTAGTATGGAAGTTGTGCCCAAAAAGCGTTTCTCGCTATTTAATTTTGATAACCGCACCATTGATCTTTTAACTTCCAAAAAGAAATGCCTAAAGGTTTTGCCACTCAGCGTGCGTCAATATCTCAGAATTTTTTGTCCCGAGTTCCCGGCTTGGTTACTTAATTATATTTCTGCCCCGGAAATGCAGCGTCTAGCTAACGTTAGCATGGTGGGCGTGGATTATGGTGGGATTTATAATTTTCAGGCATCTAACTCGGTTCTAGCCCATAGCATTGGTGTCGCCGAGATAATTTGGCATTTTACGCACGACAAAAAACAAACGCTAGCTGGGCTTTTTCATGATATCGCAGCGCCAGCTTTCAAACATGCGATTGATTATCTAAACGGTGACTCCGAAATTCAGGAGTCAATCGAAGCCGACACTAGTAAAATTATTCGCAGCTCGCGCGTAATCATGCGTCAGCTCAAAAAAGACGGCATTCTGCCAAGTGAGGTTGAAGATTACAAACTCTATCCGATTGCCGACAATGACATTCCGGGGCTCGCTGCAGACCGACTTGAATATACCTTTAGCAACGGTTATTTTCTCTACGAGACTTGGGGAATTAGCGATGTCGAAAGATTCTATAGCGATATTATCGTACTAGAAAATGAGGGGGGGCTCGAGGAGCTTGGTTTCAAGACCCCGGCTCTAGCCGCCGAGTTCACTGAGCGCAATTTGCCGCTCTCAGCTAATTATCATAGCGAATCTGCCCGCGCGACACTACAATTTATCGCCGATGTTCTCGCGATGATGATTGATCGAGATTTATTAGGCCGCGAAGACCTGTATGCTATGACGGAGCGCGAAGTTGTTGACTGGATTTTGAGTTGCGGCGACCAAACTATCACCGAAGCATTTCGCAACTTCCAGCGTGCAACTACTGCCTATGCTAGCGCAACCGCACGCAAGAACGTTTACTGTACTGATGTACGCTCTAAAGTCCGCTACATTGTACCTCTCGTTGAGGCGCGAAACGAGTCAGAACCAGCTCAGCGCATCACGGACCTAAATCCTCAAACCGACGATTTAGTCGCAGAGTACGTGCGCAAAAAACAGCCAAAATACGTTGGGTTCGAATTCGATTTTCGCCCAAAGCACTAGCTTTATGATATAATTATAGTAATTATGGCGAAGGTAATTTGTGTAACAAATCAAAAGGGTGGCGTTGGCAAGACTACTACATCGGTGAATTTGGCCTACTTCTTGGCTAAGGACAAAAATCGGGTCTTGCTGGTTGATGCTGATCCGCAGGGTAATGCTTCCTCTGGGCTCGGCGTCGATAAAAATACTCTACCGGCAAGCCTTACCGAAGTTATGCTGGGCGCTGCTGTTTTTAGCGACATCATTCAGCCTACCACCTTTAAGAATTTTGATGTTGCACCGACGACTCCCCAACTCGCCAATGCTGAAGTTGAGATGGCAAACTTACCTCAAAAATTCACGGTGCTAAAGCGTGCTATCATGAGCGTAGATGATAATTATGACTATGTTATTATTGACTCGCCGCCAAGCCTTTCATTGCTAACTGTTAATGGGATGATTGCGGCTGATTATCTCATGCTGCCAGTGCAAACCGAGTTCTATGCCCTGGAGGGCGTAGCGCAACTGCTAGAAAGCATGCAGATGGTCAAAAAGGCCATGAACCCGAATCTAAAATTGCTTGGCGTGGTCGCCACGATGTACGACAAGCGCACCAGCCTTAGCGCTGAAGTTCTGACCGAAATCGAAAAGTATTTCAAAGACCGGGTATTTAAGACTACTATTCCGCGCAATGTTCGCGTCGCTGAAGCCCCAAGCCATGGTGTGCCGGTTGGTGACTACGATAAATTTAGTAAAGGGGCCAAGGCTTACAAAAACCTTGCTCGTGAAGTAGAAGAAAGGACCGCTGATGGCATTAGGTAAAAAAGGGCTCGGGCGTGGCTTTGAAAGTCTAATCCCGACCGATATTATTGCGGAGGAATTTGACGTCACCAAAACTGACGACGCAAAGCTGAGCCAGCTAACCGAATTGAAGCTAGATCAGGTTATCAGGGATGAATCCCAGCCGCGCAAGAGCTTCGACAAAGAAGCTTTGCAGGAGCTGGCTGATTCGATTAAGGAGCATGGCGTTTTGCAGCCGATTGTCGTCACCAAAGAAGGTAGCAAATATCAAATTGTGGCTGGAGAACGCCGATGGCGTGCCTCAAAGCTGGCTGGCCTAGAGACGATTCCGGTCATCATCCGCACCCTTGACGACCAAAACAAGCTCGAAATGATGATCATTGAGAACGCTCAGCGCGAGGATCTCACCCCAATTGAGCTTGCGACCGCTTACGCTAAGCTCAAAGAGCAGTTCAATCTCACTAATACTGAAATTAGCCAGCGCGTAGGCAAAAGCCCATCTAGCGTCGTGAATACTATGCGACTACTAAAGCTGCCCGAGGAAGCTAAGCAAGCTATGCAAGAACATCACCTGATGGAAGGGCCAATGCGGCCACTGGTGAATGCGCAACCGGAATTAATCCACGAAGTTTTACCAAAGATTGTCGATGAAGGCTGGTCAGCACGCAAAGTCGAACAATATATCACCGACAAAAAGAAGAAAAGCTCACACGCGGCCATCAAAGTAAACGAGTTTCTCAAGGAGGAACGGATTCTCTCTGAGGTTTATGGTTGCGCTGTGAGAATTCGCGGACGCAGCGTAACCTTGTCAGCCACTACCGATGAAGGGTTCAAGGAGTTGTTACAGAGCCTAGAATAGGGGTGGAGAACTGACGCAGCAAGAGTGTCTCTTGACAGAAATTATAATCTGTGCTAGAATATAAGGAGAAGGCAAGTTCATGAGGTGTCCGTTGGCCCCCATGCGCATGGGGGTATTTACATTGTAAATACCAACTTCAACTTACCTAGAACTTTTTATTATCTCATCAAAGGGGGAATGAATATGAGACAAAAACACGAGGTGCTCCTTGAAGGAGCTATTGCTAATCTTACCGACCAAAACTTAACTTTTAGCATCGGGGGTGACGTTATTACAACATTTCTTCCGACAGAAGATTATAGGGTGGGCCGTCATGTTCAGTTTGATGGCAAATTGAGCGACGCAGGAGAGCTTTACGGCAGACTGAATGGCTGCTTTAAGCTCTATTATCCTAAGATACCCGTTACAATTGCGGAAGAAGCCGATGCAAGAGAGATTCATTGCTGGGAACCCAAAATCCCTAAGGAAAAATGGGGTCGTCAGTATTTTATCGTGCCATATCTGACTGCAGTCAAAGCTCTGATTGAGCATTGGTACAGTTTGCCATACTTGCTGATTCCGGCAGGCAAGACACGGGACGGGAGCAAATCACCTACTGGACAAGGTTTTATTTTGGCATCGTTATTGCAGCCCGATATTAGCGCGTAAGTAGCGGCAGGAAATTATTTAATCGGCATTTTATGCTATTTAATTAATGACTCTATTGCATCTCAATGTAAAAATCGCCTCATCAGTTATGACCTTCGGCAAAACGCCGAAGGTTTTTCTTGCCAAAATCAGCCTGCTTTGTTATAATAGAGGTAGCTTAGAAAACTTTGGGGGAATGGAGAATTTTGAATGAATAATAAAGAAGAGGAGAGGCGCGCGCGCCTGATTAAGATGCGGGATGAACGTCTCCCGGATATCAAAAAACAATTTGAGGAGGCCCAAAAACGCAATTTTAATGCAAATTTTGCTGAAGGTGGCAAAGATGCAAATCTAGTGAAAAAATCTGCAAAAACCTCTAACAGAGGTCAGAAGACTCAAACTAGCGCGAAATCCGTAGCAAATAAAACCAAAAAAGCCGCTACAGCCGCAAAAAGCCGCCTAGAATCAACGAAAGGCCCAGGAAGCCAAAACACGCCTAAACACGATAGAACTAGCGCTAATGGCCTTAAAAACGCTTCTACTGGCACGAATCTGAAGACAAATCGCAAAATTGGCCTTGGGGTGTCGGTGCGTAAGGGCGAAATGGTCCATCATCAGCGCATGCTTTCGCAAGATGTCAATGCTCAGGCGACTCAGCATATCATCGGTGTGCCAGTAAACAAAAGCCGCTATAATGGCTACGGCGGTCAGCAAGTGACCAATGCCCAGCTCAAGGCTGCGCGACCCAATCCTGATGCTGTGCGAATTATGCCGATGGGCGGCGTAGGTGAATTTGGCATTGGCAAAAATATGACCGTAATCGAATACAAGGGCGAGATGATCGTGGTGGATATGGGGACCCTGTTTGCAGGTTCGGATTATCCAGGAGTGAATTATCTAATCCCGGATATTGACTATCTTGAGAATAATATCGACCGCGTCAAGGCAATTTGCTTCACTCATGCTCATCTTGACCACATTGGAGCTTGCCGACATTTGTTGCCAAAATTTAATCCGCTCACGCCGATTTATGCTACCGCTTTTACGATCGGCATGATTGAGAAGCAAATGTCGGAACTCTCAGAGGTCCCGGATTTGAATTATAACGCGGTTGACCCGTTCAAACACGAGCAAATCAAGGTGAGTGAACATTTTTCGGTGGAGTTTATTCATAGTCTGCACTCGATTCCGGGTAATACCTCGATCGTGGTGCGTACGCCGAATGGCGTTATCTATCTTTCGGGCGACTGGCGCCACGAAGAACGACCGATGGGTACACAAACTGATTACGAGCGGATTGACGAAATTGTCAAAAAGGAGGGGATTGCCCTACTACTGAACGAATCAACTAACATTGACAGTCCGGGGAAGCATCCACACTCGGAATTTGATGTCGGTGAGAATATCGGTCGCGTGATGGATCATTATGCGAATGGCCGGGTGATTATTAGCTGTTTCTCGAGCCAAATCAAGCGTATCGAGCTAGTATTGAACGAGGCAGCCGAGCGCGGGCGCAAAGTAGCTTTTGCCGGATTTTCGATGATTAATAACGTTGAAGTTGCGCTCAAAGCTGGCGTAATTAAGGTGCCAAAGAATACCGTCATGAAAATGGAAGACATTGTGAAACTTCCGGATGATAAGGTGACAATTGTTTGTACTGGTAGCCAGGGCGAACTAAATGCTGTGCTTAATCGGATGGCAACTGGTGCGCATAAGTACATCAAAATTAAGCCAAGTGACGTGATCGTCTTTTCGAGTAATCCAATTCCAGGTAACGAGCCGCACGTCGTAAACACTGTGGATGGATTGTTACGTGAAGGTGCCGGAGTGATTCAAAACGGCAAGAGCCATATCACCAATCTAGGGCCACTACACCTTTCGGGCCACGCTTATTATGAAGACCATGTTGAATTTGTGACGCGCCTAAATCCGAAAAATTATGTACCATATCACGGCGAGTTTTATATGCTTGAGCATAATGCGGAAATGGCAGAGAATGTAGTCGGAATCAATAAAGATCATATTTTGGTAGTCGATGATGGCGACGTGGTAGAGCTGATGCCGGATCAGACGATTCATAAATGTGGGCGAATTACGGTCGGCAATAAATTGTTTGATGACGCTGATATGCCAGTGCACGAAGCGGTGGTGAAAGATCGAATCCACATTTCGCGCGAGGGAATCTTTGTAATTGTGTTGACACTTAGCAAGAAAAATAATCGTTTAGTCAAAACTCCGGATATTGTGTCGCGTGCTTTTATTTACCTTGACAATTCTGAGGAATTAGTAGCAAAAATCCGCCATTATCTGCGTGTGCGCACCGAAAAAGTTACCGGCGACGACCTAAAGGCCTTAAAAGAAGAAATTAAAGAGGACGTCAGCCATATCCTCTATGACGCGACTGGCCATACGCCGATCGTGATCCCGGTGATTAATCGCGTCTAGGGCACTGGGGCGAGCTAGAACTAGATCGAGTTGGGTTTTGTCTTTTCTCTCTACTCTATCCCGACATCCTTTCTTTCAGATTTGGTCTGTTGCAAAAAGTACAACAGCCAGCTGCATTCATAAGCTAGATACGTCCTGTTGTACTTTTTTCAACAACTAAGTCTCGGATGGAAGGGGAGAGTAGGGGGGAGCAATACTCTTACTCCAAGAACTTCGGCTTCTTCCCAAACACTATTTCCGAACAATAATTTACCGCTTCTTGATCCACACCGTAATAATGATGATAAATTTGATCCACCGAGCCATAATAGGCATCATCCATCGAAAACCCTAATTGTTCCGCTACTTTACGTACCGCCTCTGCACTGGGCCCTTCAATTTCGGTATACGCTGGAAGCTCCGGCCAAGTATCAATCGTAATTTCAACTCCGTCAAGAGCCCACTCTTCGCGCAAAGATTCTTGGCGAGCTTTAATTTTTAGCCCTGCCGCCACGAACAAGTTCACCGCATTATCATAATTATCAACTTCTAGATTGATTTCATTCACACCCGTAAGAGATAGATCCTCAATACGCTTATAGGTTGCCACAATTCGTCGCCCTTCATCACGTACTCGCAAGAATGAATGCGCGCCCGTGTCAAATACGGCACGTTTCATCAGAATTTCGGACTGAATCAGTTTTGCCCCAGCGTCCTCGAGTCGCGAACGATAATCGACCTTATCAATGTCAAGAAATGTAGCTTCAATCTCTTTATCCATTGTCCATCCTATGCCACACCGTGAATGGCGTAATCAGTATCGCTACTCACCCAGCTTCGCATCAACTTTTGCGCGAATATTCTCCATCAACTGCGGGCGAGTCTTGGCATCTTCTTGAGAGATCAACTCACCATCAAACATAAGATATGGCGTCCACTGCACCTTGTCGTGCTCAGCGAGTTTATCGTCGAAGGAGATTTTCTTTGAAACTGCTTCACTCTCCATGTCGGCATGGAACTTATCGAGATCACCCTTGCCATCACTTGCCTTTTTGAAGTACTCATCAAATTGTTCTTGGCGCAACTCAGCGTCCGAACTAGCCCATTCTTTTTGGTTAGTATAAAGTAGCTCCTTAAATTTTTCCCAATAACCTTGCTGAGCCGCCGCCAGTGCCGCTGCTGCTGCCGCGCGACCATTTTGGTGGTAAGACATCACCATAATACGATAGATAATCGCCAATTTACCATCATATTCCTTGACCAAATCGTTTAAATCCGGGATCAAGTCAGCACAGTTATTACACTGATAATCCGTGTAGACCACCAATTTTGCCGGGGCGTCTTTGCTACCGCTAATGGTTTCCTCAATACCGCCACTTTTTTCATCTGCGGCAATGACCGTGGTCGTATCGTAGGCACGCATCGTGTCATTTTGCTGATTCAGGAAATGGGTTGCCGCCACCAGCCCCACAAAACCTACAATTAACGCTACAATAATCCACTTGGTCGACTTATTCATAAAAACTCCTCAACTCTTTACTCTCTTTATGCTATAATTATAGCATATGAGTGAGGTAAAAAACTCGGATTTTGTAGCCAAAATGGGAGACCTTTGGCATAAGTTCCGCAAACAGGCGAAGAAGACTAAACGCAGCGCCTTGAGGAATTTTACACGCTGGGTTGACCCCAAATTGCAGCCTTATCGGACGGAGAATAAAAAACTGACCGCTCTAGAGCCTCTAGAAACGCCCGAAATTCGCGATTCGGATAGGGATACGGCATTCTCAAAAAAACCGTTAGCGGACTCAGAGAACGCTGAGAAGCCAAATTTGACCTCAAAATCACCCAATTCATCATTTGGAGGAGCAAATTCTAGCCTCGAAATACCACATTCCAGGGAAGATTTTTTAGAAATTTTACACAATATCCCACTTTCAGTCTTTTCAAGCAGTCAGCGCAAGCAGTTAGAGACGATTTTGAACCTTGATTTTGTGCACGCAGAAGAGTTAATGCTCCCTGAAAGCCGAATTGTCTACGTTGACCAAAATGAGGTTTTGGGACCTTTGACGCTAGATCGGCTTTTTCGTTCCGGCATGAAACATTTTCCAGTCACCGACACCAAAAACCAAATTATTGGTTGTATTCATACCGCCCGTCTTAATAGCCTTGATATCAAACAGAGCAGCACGGCACGCGATATTCTTGACCCAAATGTTTATTATGTCCGCGAGGACTACAATTTGGAACAGGTACTAGAGGTTTTTTTGCGAACGGAAAGCTATTTTTTGTTAGTAGTGAATAAATATGGTAAAATTACCGGAATTTTGAACTTTACTGACTTAACTAGGTATCTGTTTGGCAAACTCAAAAATGATGGCTTTTTGTATGACGACGATCGGCTCGCGGTAGCAAAACGTCATCTTGAAACGGGAAAGGCAGAACATCGTGGCTAAACATCGAGCATCCTTTATTTGTCAACAATGCGGCAGTGTAACCTACAACTGGACCGGCAAATGTCAAGCCTGTGGTGCCTGGAATTCGCTGATCGAACAGTTTGACGAAGGCACGCGTGACGAAAAATCTGCTGTTTCCAAAGGGCTGGTATCAGGTAGGAAGCTCGATTTTGTTTCAATTCGCGACCTTGAAGCGACCGACGAGAAAAAACGCCTAAAAACTGGTTTTTCGGAACTTGACTTGGT
Organism: Candidatus Saccharimonadota bacterium; assembly: GCA_013316435.1. GTDB lineage: Bacteria > Patescibacteriota > Saccharimonadia > Saccharimonadales > Saccharimonadaceae > Nanosyncoccus. The sequence goes on from WSMR01000011.1 coordinate 9,069, forward strand.
GCTAGGCGGCGGGATTTTGCAGGGGTCGGTCTCACTACTTGCGGGGCAGCCTGGAATTGGTAAGTCCACTTTACTAATGCAAGTTTGCACCGAAATTGCCAAAAAACACAAAGTGCTTTATATTTCCGGCGAGGAATCAGCCGGGCAGGTGAAGCTACGAGCGATGCGTCTTGGTGCCGATTCGGATAATCTCAAATTTGCTAGTAGCACCTCGGCGAATGATATTGCACAGACGATTGATAGTGGTGAATTTGAACTCGTGATTGTTGACTCGATTCAGACTATGACCTTGGCGGAAATTGCTTCGGCACCGGGTGGGATTTCCCAGGTAACAAACTGCGGCAATCTTTTGATCCGGGCCGCCAAACGCTCTAATACTTCGGTTATTATCGTCGGCCACGTCACTAAGGAGGGTACGCTAGCTGGGCCAAAAGTGCTTGAACACCTTGTGGATGTGGTGCTGAACTTTGAAGGTGACCGCTATGGCGGATTCAAGATTATTCGTGCTATCAAAAACCGCTTCGGCTCAACCTCAGAAGCCGCGATTTTCGAAATGAACGAACGCGGGCTTGAAGAAGTCGAAAATCCTTCAGCGGTGCTACTAGCGGAACGGCAAAATACTGATGGTTCAATTATCCTTGCTACGCTTGAAGGCTCGCGACCAATCTTGGTCGAAATTCAAGCTCTAGTCACACCCACTAATTTCGGCTATCCGAAGCGCACTAGCTCGGGGTTTGATCTAAATCGCCTGAATTTGCTAATCGCCGTGGTCGAGAAGCGCACAAAACTCAAATTAAATGATAAAGATGTGTTTGTAAATGTAGTGGGTGGGCTCAAAATTCGTGATTCAGCCGCTGATCTTGCGATTTGCCTTGCAATCGCCTCGGCAGTAGCCGGACGAAAATTAGCAGAAGATTTTGTAGTTTTCGGCGAAGTCGGACTAGGCGGGGAAGTGCGCTCGGTCTATCGTCCGGACCAGCGCATCGCCGAATCCAAAAAACTTGGTTTTACCCATGCGATCGCACCGAGTACCGTTAAGGATCCGTTCGTCGTGCCGGTGCGCGACCTACGTCAAACGCTAATTGAATATGTCAATGAAAAATAAACGCATTCTTGGAATTGACCCCGGAACTGGCATTTGCGGCTTTGGCGTAATCGAAAACAGTAAAGCGATTGATTATGGCGTAATTTCAACACCGCCACATACGCCGCTGCCGGAGAGATTGCTTGATATTTATAATTCGCTCCATGAGATAATTAAGCAGAATCAACCCACAGTTATGGCAATCGAGAAGCTTTTTTTCAAACAAAATATCACCACCGGTATATCAGTTGCCGAGGCGCGCGGAGTCTGTCTCTTGGTAGCAAAGCAGTGTAATTTACCAATTTTTGAATACGCGCCAAATCAAATCAAGAATGCCATTTGTGGCTACGGTCAGGCTCATAAACCCCAAATCCAGGAAATGGTCAGAATGCATTTGGGGCTAAAATCCGTTCCGAAACCCGATGATGCTGCCGATGCGCTCGCGGTTGCAATTGTCCATTCCTTCGTCGCCAAAGACAGTGTAAATGTGTTATAATTAATAAAAATAGGAGTAAAGATGAAGAAAGCTAAATATATTATAGGTATTTTTGCAATTAGTCTACTGGCGGGAATTAGTGCTGGCAGTGCCTTTGCGGAGGTTCCAAATGGACGCGTGAATAGCAATGCGCCGGAACCAAGCGAATCAATCGTTACCGTTGGTGAAACTCCTAATTCTAGCGATGATGGCGTAATGCCGATTAGTGAAACTGAGAACCCGACTGAGGTCGTGACTTCGGAAGAGGAAGTGGTTGAAGGAGCGGACAATGTCGAAGACCAGGTAATGGAGATTGACGCTGGTGTCGATGAGAGTTCAGTCGAAGCTGAAGCTGAGCCGGAGATATGGCCAGTTTATCTCTCGCTTGGAGGGATTGCCCTAACTTTATTATTGATTTTCGTTATTAATATTGTGCACCGAAAGTCAAAGAAGTGATTGCGCATCTAGCTGGCGAGGTCACTGAAAAGCTGGAGGCTTCGGTAATTATCGACGTCCATGGCGTGGGCTATGAGGTTATTTTGACGGCAGTCGACCTTGATAGCTTTAATCTCGGCACCAAAGTCAAGGTTTATACTCACCACGCTTTGCGCGAAAACGCCGAAGAATTATATGGGTTCTCAAGCCTTGCCGCAAAACGGCTATTTGAGCTGCTTATTTCGGTAAATGGCGTTGGTCCGAAGGCTGCAATGAATATTTTGGGTCTCGGCGCACCAGAAGAAGTTCGTAATGCAATCGCGAATACTGATGCCGCATATATTTCGAAAGCCGCCGGAGTTGGAAAAAAATCTGCCGAGCGAGTAATTGTTGATCTGCGAGATAAAGTTGGACTACCTTCGAAATATGGTAGCAGTAGTACTGAGATTAATTTTGCCAAAACCGCTGGGAATGACGAAGCGCTTGATGCCTTAATTGCGCTTGGCTTCCCGCTCAAGGAGGCAACCGCGGCACTTTCTGAAGTTGATCCGAATTTATCCGTAGAAGAAAGAATTACGGCCGCGCTCAAGCAACGCTAGACCAAGATTACCCCTTCTCAAATTCACCAAAGTATGCTAAAATAACAGAAGTTGTAAATATAAAGGTAAGAATATGAGTTTTATCAATTTAAAGAAGATTGGCGACGCCCAGAAAAAACCAGCAATTGTTGACGTTCGCTCCGGTGATACCGTGCGTGTCACCCAAAAAATCAAAGAAGGTAATAAATTTCGCTCTCAGGTGTTTGAAGGTGTTGTAATTCGCACCGATCGCAAAAATTCTCACACTGCACGTATCACCGTGCGTAAGGTAGCGTCCGGAGTTGGCGTTGAGAAGTCGTTCTTGATTCATAATCCGCTGGTTGAGAAAATCGAAATTGTTCACCGCGCCAAGGTTCGCCGCAAGAATCTTAGCTTCCTTAGGGAGCGTTCCGGTAAATCTGCTCGCTTGGTTTCGAAAAATATCGACAAGGAAACTCTGAACAAAGAAATTTCAACCAAAATTGAAGATACTAAAGACGCTGTCGAAGGTACCGTCGAAAAAATCGCTGATAAGGCAGAGGAGATTGCTGGCGATGTGATTGAAAAAGTAGCCGAGCTAGCCGACAAAGCCGAAGACGTTGCAACAGACGTAGTTGATAAAATCGAAGATGTTAAAGATGCTGCCGCCGAAAAAGCTGCAGAAGTCGAGAACAAGGCCGAGGAAGTTAAAGAAGCCGTCAAAGAAGATATCGCAAAATAATTCGTGGCAAAATGCATACTTGGCATTGATGAGGTTGGACGTGGTCCTTGGGCGGGGCCACTTGTCGTTGGCGCGGTGATTCTTGGTAGTGAATTTCAAGAATTATTGGAATACAAGGAACTACGAGATTCAAAAAAGATCACTAGGAAAAAGCGCGAAAAATTAGCAAAAATAATACAAGAAAATTCGAAAAGCTGGGGGCTAGGTTCAGTCACTGCGGCTGAAATTGACCATTACGGACTCGGATCAGCACTAAAACTCGCCACTAGACGCGCCGTCAAACAGGTTTTGGCCGACAAAATTAAATTTGATCATATTATCATTGATGGGTCGATTAATCTGCTGGCAGATACTCCACTAGAAGACCGGGTGAGTATGCTACCGAAAGCTGATGACTTAGTCAAGGAAGTGAGCGCCGCCTCGATTATAGCCAAAGTATCGCGCGATCAGTATATGTATGATCTCGCCAGTGTATACCCGGCCTATGGTTTTGAGAAGCATGTCGGCTACGGTACTAAAATGCACCGCGAAGCACTCGAAAACTGCGGAATTTGTCCTGAGCATCGGCAAAGCTTTCGCCCCATTGCCAAAATTATCACAAAAATGTCGCCCATAGAGGTAGAAAATCTGCAAAAAACCAGGCTCGCCGAGTCAAAAAGCCTTGCGAAAATGACGCAGAAGGGGGCTCAAGAGAATGAGACTGGATCCACCACGGCTCAACCGCAAATAACCACTAGAAGCCCAAAATCAAGTCAAATCCAACAAAAACACGCTGAAATTGGTCGAAAAAATCACTATTTTGGACACCAAGCCGAGATTTCAGCGGCTAGGTACCTCTGTCAAGAAAATCACCAAATCTTGGAGCAGAATTATAAAACCAAGAGTTATGAAATTGATATTATCTCGATCAAAGATGACGTAATCTATTTTACAGAGGTGAAGTATCACAAGAACGCTGAAAATGGTGATCCATTGGAGCAAATCACATCTATGAAACTGCAGAAAATGCGCTATGCCGCCGAAAAATTCCTGCAAACCCACCCAGAATTTCGCAGTCTAGAGCCTAGACTTACGGCCATTGGAGTTACAGGGGAAGATTTTGCGATAGATGGGCTTATAAGCTGCAACTAAAATACGCCGATTATTGCTAAAATCGGTAATTACGGTTTTGGTATTGACTTTATGCATAATCTGTGATACAATAGGGATATGAGTGCTTAGGGGGCACTCCGATCTTTACTAGCGTGATTGATATTATTCCTCTAGAAGAGCTAGGTTTGATGCAGCTATTATTGCGAATATTGTACTGGTTACATAACCAGTACAATTACGCAGTACTAGTGCGTAAAATCTTGTAGACGGCCAAAAATGGTCGGGAATGGAGGAGAATATGTACAGAAACTATATGTATAGCAACGACAAAAAGGTGCGAAGAGCATTTTTGACGGGCTGTCAGGCAATGATGGATGTTTTTGCCCACACTTCTTCAAATGAAATCGCGGCAATTTTATCGCGTAGAGACGAAGCCTGGATTGCGATGCTTTGTCAGACAGAAGAAAAACGAGCTGAACACGAATCCCGCGCCGTAGCCTGCGCAATTGCGAACGATTTTAATTTCGACAAGGCGCAGCTTCGCGGCATGTTGTTTAACTGTGCCTGCATTAACGATAATGGCGAATCGGTCGACGAAAACGGCAAACCTTGTGAAGATAGGCCTTATCCGCACAAGCATTACTGGAGTGGCGATTCTGCCGAAAAACTTTCCGCCGAAGAGTTCGCAAAGCTTTCACCTGAAGAACAGCAGGAATGTGAGGAAGTGTCCGAAATTAAACTCTCTAACAAAGTGACACATACTGACAAATGGGTTAGCGCTCATTCCGTAGTCGTTAAATTATTGATTGAAAGAATGCTGCGTGAGGAGTCGCCGGAAATGCTCGATATGTATTGCAAGGCGCTTGAAAGCGAAAAATACGAACTTATCAATTACCATCATGAGTGCTTTGAGGAGTTGAAATCCATTCATAATTCGATGCACGATATGCTTGGCTGCATTCTGTCGACAATATGCGATAATTGCGATTGCGACGAAGGGGAAACCGACCCGGAAGAGAAGGCCAAGGACTAACCTCATTATTGCCAAGAAATCGCAATAAGCATTTCGCTCATAACTCGTAGATCACGCAAACAACCAAAAACCCCGGATCTTGCTCCGGGGTGGTTTTTTAGGTAATTTTTAGACATTAAATCGAAATTCGACCACGTCGCCATCTTGCATGACGTAAGTCTTGCCCTCGGTGCGCAATTTACCAGCTTCTTTGACGGCTTTCTCACTGCCAAGCGCAGCTAGGTCATCGAATTTCATTACTTCCGCAGCAATAAATCCACGCTGAAAATCGGTATGGATTGTCCCGGCGGCTTCCGGCGCAGTGGCACCTTTTTTGATTGTCCAAGCGCGAACTTCTTTCGGTCCGGCGGTCAAGAAACTTTGCAATCCCAGCGTATCATAAGCTGCTTTCACGAGCTCACCAAGCGCGTCCTCTTCAATACCATACTCATGCAAAAATTCTTTGCGCTCGGCTTCCGACATACCCGACATTTCACTTTCCAACTTTGCATTCACAAATACCGCCCGGCTCGGCGCCACTTTTTCTGTCAGCTCTGCCTTCAATTTCGCATCTTTCAGATCATTCTCGTCAACATTAAACATATAAATCACCGGCTTATCGGTTAAAAAGGGAATTTGCTCTTCGGGCTGACCCGGTTTCTTGCGCTTGGCGGCAATTCGTTCTTTAGTCTCAAGATCCGCAAGCTCTAGTTCGGTCTGAATAACATCAATATCATGAGTTGGATCTTTTGAACCCTCCGCGCGCATCACGTCGGCATCTTCAAACACCCGTACTACATGGCAAATAATCTGACATTCACGAATATGCGCGAGAAATTTATTGCCTAGTCCTTCGCCTTTGGAAGCCCCCTCAACCAAACCAGCAATATCGACAAACTCAACGGTTGCCGGGATTACCTTGGCGCTGGGATACATATTTGATAGCATTTTGAGCCGCGGATCTGGCACCGGTACAATCCCAACATTTGGCTCAATTGTAGCAAACGGATAATTCGCTGCCAGTGCCCCAGCGTTCGTTAAAGCATTAAACAGTGTCGACTTGCCTACGTTTGGCAGACCGACGATTCCTACTTTCAACATTTAAACCAACCTTTCTTTCGTCAAAAAAATATTTGTTTTCAGATTTAACATCGCAATTTTCAAGTTCAAAACTAACCTCTTTCTCGTTAAAACAATGTTTATTAAAAACAGGAATCTTACCTTTAATCGTAGCCTCACTTGGAGTTGCGATAATCTCCTCAACCACCAATCTTAACAGCTCTTTCTTTTCTTCAAAAGTAAGACCATCTTTCAATAATTTTACCATATTAGAAGCAATTAGAGTAGTGTCAATCTGTAGCAATTCAGAGGTCAAACGCTTCAATTCTAGAATTTTCGTTTCCGTACCAATCCTCTCATCCCGAACCTGACTCATCTTCGTCTTGAAATCTTCCTCAGTAATGAATCCTTTGCCAAATCCGTCTATGTAACGATTCTTTTCATTCTCAAGTGCTATCATTCGGTTATTCAAGGACTTTAGTAAAGTATCCTCAGGTTTTACCTTTTTAATTGCCTTTACATATCGATCAATCATTTCCGGCTGAGTTAATAAATTACAAATAGTTACCCAAACTTTTTTATCCAATACCGCTACATTCACCCCATGAGAATAACATTCTCGCTCTAACTTCGGGGCTAATCTATCGGTACAGCGATAATATAAATGCCCACCCGTAGCTGGATCGCCAGCTCTCATCCTACCACAGCTACAACGAACTAAACCAGTTAATAAATATTTATTCTTCCTGTTATTTCTTGGATTATACTTTGCGTTTTTAGTTAGTTGAATTTGTACTTTATCAAACAGTTCCCGACTAACAATTGGCTCAACCTCGACTTTCCACCACTCGCTCTGCGGCTTTAATTTATGTGAAGATTTTGCTACCTTTGAATATTTATCTTTCTTTCTACTATATTTTGCCTCAATCGCCACATGTTTGTTGTAATAATGTTCACCGATATAAGTAGTATTCTTCAACATCCGAATTAGGGTAGTATTCCCCCAAAGCCCGCTTACGGCTCTAGGGGCTTTAATACCCTCGTCTTTCAAACGCTTACGGATTTTATAAAGGCTATTACCATCTGCACATAGCTGAAAGATATAGCGAACATTTTTCGCCTCAGCTTCATTAACCGTAAAATACGCTCTCTGTTTAACCGATCCATTCTTCACAGTTTTGTGCAAATCGTAGCCATAGCATGGTTGATAACCCAACAACTCACCATTCTCCTTAACAATTCGCGTTTTGCCCAAACGCATACGTTCAGCAATTTTCGTGCGTTCATATTCATGGAATAAACCCATCATAGACCCCATCATTTGAGCTTCAGGAGTATCCCCCGAAATGCCATGTAGCTCAACAATCGAAACATTATTCTTTCTTAAACCATCTAAAACAATTTCTTGATGGACTAGTTTACGAGATAATCTACCTCTGTCATAAAGGTACAACACATCAAATTTGTGCTCATTTGCGTCGTTCCTCAGCCTATCAAGCTCCGGTCTTTCCAAAATCGCACCGCTCCACCCATCATCCCTATAAATATTAGTTTCCGGTAATTTCACACCGTCATCGGCAATGCGTTTTTTTAGTTCAATCCATTGGTTTTCAATCGTTCCATCTTCCTCTTGGTCGGAAGTGGAAACACGCATATATACCGCCGCAACTTTTACACTTTTTAATTCATCAACCATTATCTTTTTCATCTTACTTAATATTATAGGTGTTATCATCTCTGATAGCCATGGTAGATTTCTCACTCTCAGAGATTGGTTGAGTAAGTTGAGAGTGATATTTCTTCACGATAACATCCACGATCCCATCATCCTCTGATTCGATATATTTTACCTCAATATTCCTCACCATACTAACTCCTCAGATACCAGTAGCTGTTTAGTTTTTTACCATTATAGGAATAGATATTTTAAACACCTACCAGATACAGCACATCCACTGATACAGCTTTTTATTACCTGATACGACTAAACTCGCCTTGGATGAATTTAAGAATTTATCATGTTCATAACTAGGGAACTTCTTTTTAACTTCATCCCAAATAGCATTCTCTACTTTATAATGGCTATACGTTTTCGGCAGAACCAAATTTACCTCCTTAACACTCTTAGGTCGACCGTCATCAGAGGAATCGTCAACTTCAAGCATAGTTACACGAACATTTGTTTTGTTAGCAACAACATCTCCCTTTTTCTTCCACTTAACTCCACCAATTAAAGACATTTTAACTTGGAAGAAACCGCCCCTCCCAAAATAGTCAAACTCGGCACATAATTTTTTCATAGCCTTTTCTACCTGCTCTTCTGAATAAGCCTCAAGTAAGCCTTTCCTAAAATTTTCAAGATGCAATTCAAAAGCCTTTTTTCTAGAAACATCGTCGACTTCTCCCGTAACGAGTGGAGTTGCGTTGTCCTCAAGGGAAATCATTTCTCGCCAAACTGCTTTATTTTGAGTATTCATAAATCCATCTTTCATTATTTCATCTCCTCAAGGTTATCACTTTTATAAATCCACCATTTTCCATCGCAGTAAATCGCAACCGGATGTTTTTTAGTGTAATCAGCAATTTCGTCATCTGGCATTTTTTCTAGCAAAGATTCTCGAAGTGCCATAGCAATCTCATCTTCAGATGCGTCATTTCTCAACTTAAGCATACCCTCATGAAAAACGACATTAGTTAATCTTTCCATTACTGGAATTAAAATGAAATAAGTCTTCATAATTACCTTTCTAATTTTTTACAAAATATTTAACTGAGTTCTTCTCGCCACGCTCGGTATAGATATCGCCAGCCTCAAGCAAAGATTTCAGTAAATCATTCACTTTATTCACCGGCATATCTAACGAGCTTTGCTTGAATCGCCTCATCAACTCACTACGGTTAATTCCTGCGAATTCTGCAATTGTTGCGAGAACCACCTGCTTCATCTCGTCCATCTTTTCATCTTTCGTTTTCTGATATTCCGAGAATTCAAACCAACTTTTCTCGCCAGCACTTACAAACTTTACCTTAATGGGTGTCATTTCTTCGCAATACCTATTCTTACTTTGCGAAATTGTTACGACGTTCTTATTCCTAGTAATTGCAATATGCACATCACAGGCAGCCAATAAATCTCCCGATCCACGCATGGATTCCCCTATATTACTACCAAGAAATGAAGATTTGCGATTATGATGAAGAATAAGGCAAGCAATTCCAGCATCCGAAATCTTTTTAAACTCATTCATCACTTGAGCCATCTCGACCGAATCATTTTCATTACCGGAGTGGAAACGGATTAGCGAGTCAAACATCACTAAGCCAATTCCTTTTTCTTGGCAAATCTCAATAATGTTGTCAATGTATTCTTTCGTTGCTTTTTGACCTAACCTAGAGAAATAGTAAATTGATAAATCTCCGTTAGCATCAAGCCTCTTAAATCTTTCCTGCAAGGCACGCTCACCACTTTCTTCATCTACTACCAGTACACCTGATTGTTCGGTGCTGAAATGGTCAAATAGTTTTTCTCCTCTTGCGACAGAAATCGCAAATTGCATCATCAGCCAAGTCTTATAGTTCGCTGGAGCTGATGACATCATCACAAGCCCATCACAGGGAACTAAACCATCGATAAGCCATCTTTGAGGAGGATACTCTCTCGCCAGTAGCTCACCGAGCGATTTAATATCTAGTTTCTTCACTTATTTTTAAACTCCTTTC
>WSMR01000051.1 GCA_013316435.1 Candidatus Saccharimonadota bacterium
GAGTATGATAAACACTATAGTGTTGGTTTAGTAATTATATTTTCGCGTTAAGCTTGTGCGTACACTATAGCTATGCGATAATGAAAGTATGAAGATTTTGCAACTCAATGTTTGGATGGGGAAAGTAGAAGGTGAGCTACAACGTTTCCTTGAACAGAGTGATTACGATATAATTTGTATGCAGGAGGTGATGTACTCTGCGGATCGAGAATTACAACTTTCCCGAATGTGTTTTGATTTATCACGAATTATTAAAGCTGCAAAGATGCCGTATTCGTATTATTCGCCAAATTTTGGAATTGATTTTTCTGGTGGTACGATGGAGATTGGCAATGTAATTTTGAGTCGTATTCCTATCACTGAAAAGCATTCGGAGTTTATTCATGGTCATTATGTTCCTAATACTATGTTTGGTGAGTCTCCAGCGAATAATCTGAATATCCAGACGGTGAAGTTGGAAAATGGTTTAACCGTGGTAAACCATCATGGGTTTTGGCGTCCACAACCGTTGGGTGACGAAGATACTGTCGAAGCTTTTGCTAAGGTTGGTAAAATTGTGGGAAAATTGCAAGGACCTTTGGTATTGTGTGGTGATTTAAACATCATACATGAAGCACCAGCTATGCGTAGTTTGGACTTTTTACGAGATCTAACTGATGAACATAAAATTAAAACGACTTTATCGGGGTTAAAGTTTAATGGTCCGGTGCCTTGTGATCATATCATGGTGAATGACCGGGTGCAAGTGAATCATTTTGCGGTGTTAGACGCATTGGCATCTGACCATTTGCCAGTAGAGGCAGAAATTGAGCTTTCTTGCTAAAAGTAGGATATAAATGGTGGTTTAACTAACTAATCCAGAAAGAAACAATGTAAAACAAAAAGAACAACCTTTATAATTAGTAGTGTTAGCAAACTAATCAAAGAAAGGTTGTTCCTATGCACAGTATAGCAGATTTACCAAATAATTATCACTGTCATCGTAATTTTGGCAGCTCTAATTAACGCGGAAATCGATGATATCGTGAACCAGTTGTGTAGTTTGTTTAACGTCCAGCTTTAGGCGTAGCGTTTCCATAACCATTCTCCACCGAATCATTTGACATGATCTCATCTCTAGGCAGGGAACAACCATTAGGGCGTGCCCCTTTTTATACTCAAATTTCCAAATGCTTACCAAACCGGCTGAAGATGTGAAGGTGTTTTACAAACAGCAAAAAATCCGCGGCGCCAAAACACTCACGGATTTCCTGTCCGTTATCTCCAATCGTATCCAAAATTTTTTTGGGTGCGGTTGGAGTAACGACCTTTTGGTGCCCGAAATGGGACTTGAACCCATATGGATTTCTCCATTCGATTTTAAGTCGAACGCGTATACCAATTCCGCCATTCGGGCATATCTTAAACACTCTTATATGACTCTGTGCAACCATCTACAATCACAGCCAACTTGTTGTAAGGATTGTTGTAATTTTTGTTGTAGACTAACGATTACGCAGATGTCAATGTTCTGCTACTATTATACCACAAAAATTGGGAGTCGAATAAAAACAATGGACATTTTTGCCATATGTGCTACCATAGAGACATAGCCCCTTGGTTTGGATTCGTTCCCGCCAGGGATTTTAGGTATTGGAGGCAATTGAGATAGTGCACGAGAAATATACTCGACAGGCCTTACCAAGTAGAAAATATCGAGAATTACTCGGTTCAGCCGTATGCGTCTTTAATGCTAATAACGCTTTTGTTATTGAGAATATTTTAAAAGACCCCAATGTTCAGATAAACTGGTATCAACTTATTGACAAAGAGAGTGGCGAGTTAAAATTGCTTCTCCAAAAACGTTTGAAGAATGAGGGCGAGCTGGGCGAAGAAATATCTGCATTGTTTGAAGATATAGTCAACATGCGCAATAGGATAGTCCATAGCTTCCAAATCACAGACGAGAATGGTAATCAGATTTTAGCAACAAAGGAAAAAGAATCTAAGGGCGGCAAACAATTTCGCATAACCGAGGATTATCTGTACGATTTCATTAAGATGAATGAGGACTTGTCCACTAAACTGCACAAGTTGAGAGGCTATTAACTCCGCAAAACCTCCTACATTATATAGGAGCGTTTTTGCGATTTAGAACCGAGTAGCTGATAATGGGTTACTCTTCTTTTTTGTGCTAGGGTCCTCTAAGCTGGAGAAAGAACAGGATTATTTTATGAACTTGCCAAAATACTTAAAGCCAAACAACCCAAATACTTCGTCTTTGAGAATGTCAAAGGTTTACCCAGCTCCAACACAGGAGAAGACTTTAGTAAAATCCTACAAGTCCTCGATGAACTGGGCTGTGATGCTCAATGGGGAGTGCTTGACGCCCAATACTTCCATAGTCCACAACACCGTGAGAGAGTTGTCATTGTCGGATTTCTTAGAAACAAATGTCGAGCCGAAGTATTATCTATCAAGGGAAAAGGCAGCAAAACTGTTCTCGCTAATAGCCCGGTAGTATCTTATGCTAAACGTCACACCAAAGCCATCAAGCACGACTATATTAATACGATTACTGCTAGCTATCATGGAGTAAGCAGCGATGGTGTACTGGGGATAATTGAAGGGGACAAAGCTAGACGCTTGACACTGGTAGAATACGCACGTTGCCAGATGTTTCCAGATAATTGGACCAAACTTGGTGAAGATGGCGGAATAATATCTGATAGCCAACGCTATCATATGTGTGGCAATGCCGTTTGCGTATCGATGATGAGAGCAGTGTTCCTCGCCTTGTTTGAGGTAATTTGCAACGAAGGACAAGGAATAGCAACGAAGTCTAACGAAGCTCAAATCGGGTCCTCTACAGAGTTTTCTCAACAAAATAGCATGAATGTTAGCCTCGATGATGAAGACGCTTCAGAGGACGCATAGATACCCTTTAATGAAGTTTCTCGCGATAATCTCCAGCCCTCTACCGGCGAAGACGACCCCCCGAAGACAGAACGGACACAAAAACCGGTAGCAAGAATATCAGAACCCACTCGTAAGCTCCTAGAAGATGATGTTGATCTTACGTTGCCGATTAACGACGATACGAAACAGTTTTTAGGAGAGAATAGTAATTGCTCTAGATGAAAAAATCTAGATTAGATATCGTATGCTTATATTC
>WSMR01000012.1 GCA_013316435.1 Candidatus Saccharimonadota bacterium
GCGTGCGCCGATGTTGCCATCCGAGCGATAGTAGTGGCCCGTACGGAGAAAGTTGGGTTCTCTCTGTACAGAGCTATTTTTTATTGGTTAGGTCTGTCGGCAGCAAAATAACTGTCTTTTGCGATGGATCAGAGCTAATTTTCTCAAGAGTTTGCAGCGTGCGGATGCTAATACCGCCGGGCGTGTTATTAAGCATATGTGCAGCCTCAGCCACTGCGGCAGCGGCGCTTTTCTCGCCTTCGGCAGAAATAATTGCGGCACGGCGTTCACGCTCTGCTTCCGCTTGCTTGGCCATTGCTCGCTTCATATCCGATGGAAGCTCAATATTTTGTAGTTTAACGCTTTCAATATCAATCCCCCATTTATCGACTTGTGTATCAACAATCTCGCGAATGCGTGACGAAATCTCATCGCGCTTGCTAAGGATTTCATCAAGGTCAAAGTTACCCGTGACATCTCTGAGCGCCGTTTGCGCAAAAGTTGCCGTAGCGTGACGATAGTCAGCAATCTCGAGCGTAGCCTTCTTGGCGTCAATCACCCTGGCGTAAACCACGGCATCAACATTGACGGTGACGTTGTCGCGCGTGATTACTTCTTGTTTCGGGATATCCATGGTGATAGTACGAATGTCGATTTTATGCATCTTATCGAGATAAGGAATAATCACCCGAAAACCCGGGTCGAGGGTGCGACTATACTTGCCGAGCCTTAGCACCACGCCGCGCTCGTACTGGTTAATAATTCTAATCCCAGGGATGATAATTAGCGCCAAGACTAACACTGCAAAAACTAAAATCGCCATAAAACTCCTTATTACTTTGCCCGATTATAGCACGAAACAGCGATCAGGATTAATTTTCGCGGGTCGGAGTATTGGCAGTGAACCAATCAGAATCTTTGACGGCTGGACCTTGGCAGGAGAGCTGGAAAGTGACATCGTAATCACGCGGACCATAAGGCTCTTTGGGGAAGAATCGGATTGAGGTCATATTAGTGTCGCACTTAACGTATTCGTTAGATATTTTTTGTATGTAATTGCCGGTTTTGGTCTTGTCATAGACCAACAATTGGCGCAGGCGCACGATTGGTAGCCCGATTTTCTGATATTCAGATAGCACTGGGGAAGGATTTTCAATTTGACCACCAAGGACGTATGGATAAAGATATTCAATATAATAGTCTTCGGCCAAATCCTCGAGCGCGGTCTTGGCGTCGCGAGCGGGGTCAAACGCTGCATCGGCGCAGAGACTAACCGTAATACAAACCATGCAGGCTACGATAATGCCTAGCATGGCGCGTTCAAACCAAGTTAGACCGGCTGTCGCCTCCGAAACATGATGTCTTGCTAGAGCAAATTTCTTTCTTACCATAACCTATTTTTATTGTAACACAGGACAAGCGGATTTTGCATAATAATTCAAATTTCTAGCTAGCATTACAAGGGGTATTATGCTAAAATTAAGAATTATGAGCAGTAAAATATTCAAACGCACAAAGATTTTGGCGACCATTGGTCCAGTTAGTGGCAATGGTAACCAGCAAATGCTGGAAGATATGATTATGGCGGGTCTAAATGGCTGCCGCATCAACTTCTCGCATGCAAAATATGAGGAAGCGGAACAACAGATTGCCTGGATTCGCGCCGCAGCCGAGAAAAAGGGTCGTTCAGTGGCGATCATGCAGGATTTGCAGGGTCCGAAAATCCGCCTTGGCGAAATTAAGGATAATTATTATGAGGTTAATCCTGGAGATAAGATCTTGATTGATTACGCTGTAAAAGAGCATAAGGGCGACAATATCCTGCCATGTCAGTATAATCTCGCGCCAAAGGTGAAGGTTGGTGAGCCAGTTTTTCTGTTTGATGGTAAAGTAAAGTCGCATGTTAGCGATATTCCGTCAGATACAGCAATTGAGCTTGAGGTAGAAAATAGTAGCTATGTTCGCAGCTTTAAGGGTATCAATTTGCCGGAAACTGACTTCGGCGGTGATATTATCCCGGAGAAAGATCTGCGCGATATTGAGTGGGGCGCAGACAAGGATTTTGATTATATTGCATTTTCGTTTGTGCAGACCGCAGAAGATATTCGTAAGGCTCGGGCGGTAATGGCGGAGCGTGGGCACACTGCAAAGTTGGTCGCTAAGATTGAGACCAAAAAGGCGGTTGAATCACGCGAAAATCTTGAAGAGATTGTCAAAGAAGTTGACGGCATTATGGTAGCGCGTGGTGATATGGCGACCGAAGCTGGAGCCGAGATTGTCCCAGTTGTCCAGCGTCAGCTAGTTGAGCTTTGTCGTGAATATGGCAAGCTTTGTATCATTGCAACTCAAACGATGGGCTCGATGGTCGAAAATCCGTTCCCGAGTCGAGCAGAGGTGAGTGACGTTGCAAATGCCGAAATCCAGGGCGCAGACGTGGTGATGCTTTCGGACGAGACCGCGATGGGTAAATACCCGCTCGAGACCGTGCAGGAAATGCGCAAAGTCTTGCTTTACACGCAGAACCACTTAAACATTGAACCGTTGCCGGTTGGCGTCAAAAAAGAAGCTGAGAATTATGATGGGATTGCCAGTGCGGCTGCGAAGTTGGCCGAAGATTTGGATGCAGATGTGATTATCTGTCAGACTGCTACCGGTGCGACCGCAAATGCAATGGCGACGCAGCGTCCAACCTTGCCGATTATCTCGGTGACTGATCAGCCACGAGTGGCGAACCAACTGGCGCTCCGATATGCTAATTTGTCCTTCGTGCGACCATTCTCGGTCAATGTGGGGCTCGACTTGGCGCGTGAGCTCAAAGAGAGCGGCTATCTGCAACTACGCGAAGGTGAGGACAAGCTAAAAGTAGTTTGGGTTTCCGGTGCTCAGGGTTCGGGACATACCGATACGATTAAATTGCGTTACGTCTAGACTTAGCCTTAGGGCTTAGCGCCTACCTTGGGCGCTAAGCTTAGGAGATTAAGGGGGGTGAATTGCTCCCTTTTTCGTACCCTGGAATAAGTCTTATGGTAAAATAGAACCATGAGAACCCTGAAAGATATTGACGTTAAAGATAAAACTGTACTTGTGCGGACGGATTATAATGTCCCGCTTTCGTGTGACGATGAAGGCGAGTGGCAAGTCGAAAGCGACCTTAGAATCCGCGCCAGTTTGCCGACCCTGCAGTATCTGCGTGAACACGAAGCAAAGAAAATTATCCTGATATCGCATCTTGGTCGCCCAAAGGGGAGGGATGAGAGTTTGAGCTTGGCGCCGGTGGCAGAGCGCCTAGCTTGGCTGCTGGCCGAGGAATCCACCGGGGAAGTGCCGCCGGTTGTGGAATTTATAGATGACCTTGATGTAAAAGGGGTGAAAAGTGATAGAGAGGAGTTTCACTCTAGTTCTGATAAGCTTGCTATAACAAGGGTGAAAAATGCTATAGAACAATTGCCGAGTGGTGCAATTATTTTGCTTGAAAATCTTCGTTTTGACCCGCATGAAAAGGCTAATGATCCTGAATTTGCCAAAGAGATTATCGCAGCGACCGGTGCGGAGATTTTTGTGCAAGACGGCTTTGCGGTAACTCACCGTGCGCATACTTCGACCAATGCAATTGCAAGGTTGCTACCAAGCGTGGCGGGACTTTTGGTCGAGAAGGAAGTTGACGGATTAAGCCGTGCTATCAAGGATCCACAGCGGCCTTTCGTGGTTATGATTGGGGGTGCAAAAGTTGAGGACAAGCAACCGCTAATCTCTGAGTTTGAACCGCGTGCTGATCGGATTTTGGTCGGGGGTAAGATTGCGGCGGATGGTTACAAAGCAAGCGATTCAAAAGTCTATGTAGCGGAAGATTTTGACGAAGACGGAGCAGGGGATAAACTTGATATTGGCCCGCTGGCGACTAGCAAGTTCCTAGAAGCACTGGGTGATGCGAAAACCGTACTTTGGAACGGAGTGTTAGGGAAAACTGAAGACCCGGCGTTTGCCACCAGTTCCGAGATGATTGCGAAATTCCTTGGCGAACAGAGAGAAATCAAGACGATTATCTGTGGCGGGGATACGACCGGTTTTGTGGAGAATTTAACCGAGAAATATCCAAATTTGGAGTTTAGCTTGATTTCGACTGGTGGTGGTGCAGCGCTGGAGTTTCTCTTGGGCAATAAAATGCCAGGCTTGGAGGTGTTAGAATGATTATTTTGATGGGGTTGGCGGGCTCCGGCAAAAGTACTCAGGGGCAGAAGCTCGCAGCGGCGACGGGGCGAGTATGGCTCTCGGCGGGGCAGATTTTGCGGGACTCGGGTCAATTTGATGAAATTCTGAGCCGTGGTGAGCTAGTTGATGATATGTTGACGGTAGAAATTATGGTGCAGGCGATGGCGCGCGTGGTGCGCGAAGGAAAGAATGTGATTTTGGACGGTTTTCCGCGTGATAAGGAGCAAGCGTCCTGGATGGCGGAGAATATCGCTGAAGTGATAGAAGGGATTATCGTAATCGATGTACCGAAGGATGAGCTTTTGCGCCGCTTAGCCGCGCGCGGGCGTGCAGACGATAATGAGGAGACGATTCGCCAGCGCTTTGCGATTACTGAGCAAAATATGGGAGAAATTTCGCGGATACTTGGCGCGAAAGGGGCTGAAACCGTAGTGATCGATGGTATGGGTACGCCGGAGGAAGTTTTCGAACGGCTTAGTGTTATTATTTTAGAACGCTTCGCGGGTGCATAAGTTTTTGGAAAGTGGTATAATAAAAATAAATCAGGAAAAATCGTGAAACGACCCTGTGGAAAAATGAGTAATAAATTTGTTCAATTATGACGAGCAACAGAGAGAAAACTGTGGAAAACTTTGGAGAGCTAAAGCAAAAAGTCGACGCAATGCGAAAGGGCGGTAAGATTTTGGGTGGCTTACTGCAAGATCTTAGAAACTATGTTAAGACTGGCATGACCGGGAAGGAAATTGATGCTTGGGTAAGGACGGAGATCGAGCGTCGAGGTGCGAAAGTGGCATATGATTACCTAGAGGAGGATTTTCCTGGGGCGATCTGTATTTCGGTGAATGATGTTTTGGTGCACGGAGCGCCAAGTGATGAACCGCTTGAGGAAGGTGATAAAGTCAGTTTTGATCTTGATATCTTGTACGATGGCTATTACACCGATTCAGCTTTTACGATGTTGGTCGGTTCGCATGGCTCACCGGCGGTGAAGGAGATGATTAAAACGACCGAAAAGGCGATGTGGGCAGGAATTGATCAGGTGAGGCCAGGGGTGCGGATTGGTGATATTGGTTATGCGGTGGAGAAAGTTTTGCGGCGCGGAAAGCTAGGTGTGATTGAGAATTACGTGGGGCACGGGATTGGCAAGGAGATGCATGAGCCGCCCGAGGTGCCGAATTACGGAATCAGGGGTCATGGCTATAAGCTAAAGGTTGGTGATACGATTTGCATTGAGCCAATGTCGTGTTTGGGAAAGCCGGCAAATTATATTGATGAGACTAACTGGTCGGTGCATATGAAGGACGGTAGCATTGGGTGTCACTGTGAGCATACGGTGCTGGTGACGGAGGATGGAGTAGAAGTGCTAACTCTACCGTAAAACTTTGCCAGCTTCGTTTTTATTGAACTCGCCTCTGATATGATTTCTCTTGCTACTCATGAATTTCTTCTTGTAAGATATTAATTCTTACGCTATAATAAGCTTATGGATGAAATTTCACGCTATGCAGTTGGTCTAGACGTTGGTACCAGCACGGTGCGAGCTGTGGTTGCTAGTGTGAATGCTCAGGGGGCAATGAATGTGATTGGCTATGGTGAGATGCCAAATTCGGGCATGCGCCGCGGAACAGTAGCAAATTTGACTGGTCCGGCGCAAGCGATCGACCAGGCTCTTGGCGAAGTTGAGCGGATGAGCGGTTATGAGGTCAATACCGCGACAATTTCGATTAACGGTTCACAAATTCTTTCCACGCAGGCCGAGGGGATGATTGCGGTTGGCGGTTCGGAACACGAGATTAACGAGACGGATTTGCGCCGCGTAGAAGATATGGCGCTCAATGGTCGGGTGCCGGCGAACCAGGAGATTCTTGAGGTAGTGCCACTGCAGTTTTCACTCGATGGTCAAGCCGGGATTAAAGATCCGCTAGGGATGACTGGTTCGAGGCTAGAAATGCGGGCGAATGTCGTATCGACCCTGACGCCGAATTTTGATAATTTGCTGAAAGTTGCGGAAACAGCAAACGTAACTCCGGAGCGGATTGTGCCGAGTGCAGTGGCGGCAGCACGAGCGGTACTGACTGAACGACAGAAGGAAAATGGCGTTGCGGTGATTGATATTGGTTCGGCAACCACAGGTGTAGCGATTTACGAAGAAGGTGACTTGCGCTATGTGGGCGTAGTGCCGGTAGGTTCGAATAACATCACAAATGATCTTGCAATGGTTTTGGCGCTTGATACGGAGGTTGCTGAAGAGGTAAAAAAGCGCTTTGCGACCGGTAATTTTGTAGAGGAAGCCGGTGTAATGGTAACGATTCGCTGGCGGGGCAAGGAAGTGCGGCTGGAGCGTGACCGAATTGATGAGGTAGTTGAGGAACGTCTAGAGGAAATTTTCAACCTTGTGCGCAAAGAGTTGCGCCGAGCGCATTATGAGCAGCGTTTGCCGGAAGGTGTTGTGTTAACCGGTGGGGGTGCTAGAATGCGTGATATTGATAAATTTGTACGTAATATGCTGAATATGTCAGTGAAGATTGGGGTACCGAGCGGCCTCATGGGTGTAGCAGACTCGACCTACAAACCGGAGTATGCGACTGCGGTTGGGTTGATGCAGCTATCGGCTGAGAATCCCCATCATGGTAAGCCGTTAAAGAAAACTACCAAAAAATCAAAGTCTGCCGGCAAGCCAAATTTCTTGAAAAAGTTCTTCGGTAAGTTTTAGGTCGCGGGGGTTGTCGGATTAGAGTGAGCGTGCTAATATAATAGATAGATAAGTGGAGAAAAATATGCCCGAAATTAAGCCAACAGAGGTAGAGAGTTCAGCAAGTATTAAGGTTGTCGGTGTAGGTGGCGCAGGCGGTTCAGCGGTTGATCGGATGAAGGAAATCGGTCTGTCGGGCGTGGAATTTGTTGCTGTAAACACCGATGCTCAAGCCTTGCATCACTCAAATGCCGATGTCAAGGTACATATCGGACGTGGTTTGGGCGCTGGTGGAGACCCTGAGAAAGGTCGCGAAGCAGCCGACAACGGTCGTGAAGCAATCGGCAAGGCGGTTGAGGGCTCAGACATGGTCTTTATTACGCTTGGTGCTGGTGGCGGTACCGGTTCGGGTGCTGGTCCGGTAGTGGCTGAGGAGTCAAAGGGGCGCGATATTCTGACTGTTGGTGTCGCCACAAAACCATTTACTTTTGAGGGCGCGAAACGCCGTGACAACGCTGAAAAGGCGATTGAAAACCTTTCGCGCAATGTTGATGCCTTGATCACCATTCCGAACGATCGTTTGCTTGATACGATTGACCCGCGTACTCCGCTCACGGATACTTTCAAGATTGCAGATGATGTATTACGTCAGGGTGTGCAGGGGATCTCAGAGTTGATTACCGAGCATTCACTGATTAACCTTGACTTTGCTGATGTAAAAGCGGTAATGAAGAACGCCGGCTCCGCCTTGATGGGGATTGGCCGGGCGTCGGGTGATAATCGCGCGACGATTGCCGCGCAACAGGCAATCGAGTCTCCGCTGATTGAGGTGAAGATTGATGGTGCTAGAGGCGTATTGTTCTCGGTAGCTGGTGGTTATGACATGGCCATGAGCGAAATCCAAGAGGCAGCCGAGGTTATCACTCGGGCGGTCTCTCCGGATGCGAATATTATCTTTGGCGCATCTATTCGCCCTGAACTTGAAGACGAAATCGTTGTGACAGTAGTAGCGACTGGATTTGACGGTGGTTATTATCGTAGTGACGAGCCGGCTGAGCCAGTCAAAGAAACCGTAGCGACAGTTGGCGATTATGCAGCCCATAGCATGGTGCAGTCCGATTCAAACAAAGAAAATAGTATTGTAATGGAAGAGTCAAAGCCGTCGGATATGGGCTCAAATACAGCAGAACAACCTACGAGTAATACCACGGCTGAATTTACTGGTAGTAACCATTCGAATATGTGGGATTCGATCCGCGCAAATGAACCTGAAGATGATCTTGATGTGCCGCCAAGCCTCAGAGACCGTCTCCGTGGCAAGAGCTAGGAGCCGGACAGATGTCAACGATACCTAGAATCTCCGGTAGCAAGGTTCTAGAGAGCCGTGAGACCGATGATGGCACTACTATCCGTCGTCGTAGGGTGACAGCCGATGGTCGTCGTTTCACGACTTATGAACGGGTTGAACAACCGCATTTGGTAGTCCTAAAGAGTAGTGGTAATCGTGAGATGTTTGATCGCGAGAAGCTGATTACTTCAGTGCGTCGCAGTGTCGGTAAGTTTATCGGCTCAGATATGGAAGTTGAAACTGTAGTTGGCAAGGTAATTGCCTTACTTAGGTCTGAGAACGAAGAAGAAGTGACGTCGCAACAAGTTGGCGATGCGGTGCTTGATGTGCTTGCGGATACGAACGAGGTGGCTTATGTGCGTTTTGCGAGCGTGTTTTTGAAATTCCAAACCTTGGGTGATTTTGAAAAAATTCTAAAGCAAAGAAGGGGAACAAAATAATGCGTACGGTGTGTGTTTGGCGTGATGAGGAAGATTATTCGCGTAGTGTTTCGGAATGGATTCGGGGGTTTGAGCGACGCACGGGGCGCGAGGTGGAGAGCGTCAGCCCGGACACGCGCGAGGGTGAGGGTATTTGCAATGCTTATGACGTTGTTGAATATCCGACTATTTTGGTACTGAGAGATGACGGATCAGTAGTGGCGAGTTGGAGGGGGAGGAGTTTGCCTATGTTTGACGAAGTAGCGTATTGGGGGTAAAGCTTGCTGACTGGAGCTAGGACTTTATTAGATTCTCCGGTGCACAGTCGTCGTGCGCTACTTGCTCTACCTATTAGCTCCGAATTTAAAAATACCATTGCGCGTCACCAAGCTTTGTGCTAAGATATGAGTATATGCGGGCGTAGCTCAGTTGTTTAGAGCGCTTCCTTGCCAAGGAAGAGGTCGAGAGTTAGAGTCTCTTCGCCCGCACCATGTTTAGAATAGAGAAAAGCGTTTGAGCGGCTATCAACCGCGAGCTGGCGAAAGAAATAAGCTTGACAATTTAGCGTATCTGTGATACAATGTAGGGTTAGGGTTAAATTAGACTCGCTCGTGAATCTGCGTGAAAGATAAGCAAGTGTCTCAAATGGGGATAATTGTTGTAATTTTTACAACAAAATGAATCCGTTTTGAGGAAGTTAGATGGTACCGCCCACTAGGGTTCTAACGAATCCTAGTGGGATTTTTGATTAAACATAAAAGCTAGCGAGGTCAGCGGTGAGAGCGCCGAGCTAGGATAAAGAGGGAGAGCAGATGAAATATAGCGGCCAACCACGTCGCAGAGCGAGTGAATACGAAAAAGCTTTGGTTGATTGGTGGAAAAAGCATCAAATCTTTGAAAAGTCGGTTGAAGAACGTCCAGCCGATGATAGCTATGTTTTTTATGATGGTCCTCCGTTTATTACGGGGATGCCACATCATGGTACTTTGCTCTCGAGTATCGTCAAAGACGCCGTGCCGCGATATTGGACGATGCGCGGCAAGCGGGTTGAACGGCGCTGGGGCTGGGATTGCCATGGTCTACCAGCGGAGAATTTTGTAGAAAAGCAGCTTGGCATCACCGACCGACGTGAGATTGGCACAAAGTGGTCGCTGGAGGACTATATCTTGAAGGCGCGTGAGAGCATGGTGGCGAATTCCGAGACTTGGGAGGGTACGATCGACCGGATTGGGCGCTGGGTGGATTTTAAGGGTGCATACCGAACGATGGATAAAGACTTCATGGAGAGCGTTTGGTGGGCGTTTAAGACGCTTTACGAGGCAGGGAAGATCTATGAAGGCGCAAAGGTCCTGATGTATGACACGAAGTTTGCGACTCCGGTCTCGAAGTCCGAGGTGACGATGGATAATGATGCCTATCAAGAGGTGACGGATCCAAGTGCATATGTATTGTTTGAGATAGAGCCGGGGCAGAAATGCCATGGAGGCAAATGGGAAACGGGCGAGAATACTTATCTACTTGCGTGGACAACGACGCCATGGACTCTGCCGGGGAATATGGCTCTCGCAGTGAATCCGGAGTTGGAATATGTTCATGTAAGGCTGAAAGACGACGATAAGATTTACGTATTAGCTAAAAATCGCGTAGAAGAAGTGTTTAAAGATGTA
This sequence comes from Candidatus Saccharimonadota bacterium, assembly GCA_013316435.1. Lineage (GTDB taxonomy): Bacteria > Patescibacteriota > Saccharimonadia > Saccharimonadales > Saccharimonadaceae > Nanosyncoccus. Next base: position 10,315 of record WSMR01000012.1, read on the forward strand.
GATTATGAGATTCTTTATGACGACGCAAAGGGTAAAGATCTTGTTGGTTTGAGCTATAAACCACTCTACCTTACTGAATCGGGGGTAAAATTGGTTGACTGGCAAAAGTTTGAACAAAAATATTACTCAGCAAAAACCGAGAATGCGCACAAAATTTATGCAGCTGATTTTGTTTCTGATAGTGATGGTACAGGGGTGGTGCATATCGCACCGGCTTATGGCGAAGACGACTATGAATTGGGGCGACAAAACGAGGTTCCGGTGATTGATGTATTGGATGAGTATGGCTGCTATCTGTCAGGGGCGGATGAAGGTTTGAAAGCGGCGGGGGTGCGACCAAACGAAGAGGGGCAAATTCAGATCTTTGAAGCAAACAAATTTATCGCAAAATGCCTCGAAGCAGCGGGTATTATTTGGAAAATCGAATATATCAAGCATGATTATCCCTTTAACCCGCGTAGTAAGCAGCGAATTATGTATCGGGCGTTTCCGAGCTGGTTTTTCGACGTTGAGGGGCAAAAGGAGCTGATGATTGCTCAGAATGAAAACGTGAATTGGTTTCCGGCCTATCTGAAGCACGGGCGTTTTGAGAAAAATATTGAACAGGCTCCGGATTGGAATCTTAGCCGCGATCGCTTTTGGGCGACAGCAATGCCAGTTTGGAAGGGCGACAAGGGGACAGTAAAGGTGGTCGGATCGTATGCTGAGCTCGAGGAGCTATCGGGGGTGGAGCTGGAGGATTATCACCGACCGTGGGTGGACGAGATTGAGTTTGATATTGATGGGGAGCATTTCAAGCGAATTGAGAAGGTGCTCGACTGCTGGTTCGAGAGCGGTTCGATGCCGTTTGCTCAGCTCCATTACCCCTTTGATAACAAAGAGAAATTTGAGCGCAATTATCCGGCAGATTTCATCGTGGAATACGTTGGTCAGGTGCGAGCTTGGTTTTATTATGTACACTGCGTGAATACGACTTTGGCGAGTATTGGGGCATTTGGCCAAGGCGTAGTATCTTCTGAGGAGCTTTCGCAGGCTACAACCGAGAACGCAGGTCGCACGACCCCCGCGACGGCGGGCGGGCGTGACGACCGGTCCAAAGAAGATATAGCGCCTGGACAAAAGTTCAATGCTTTCAAAAACGTAATCACGACAGGTACTTTGGCGGGGAATGACGGGCGCAAAATGAGCAAATCGCTCGGTAATTACACCGATCCAAACGAGTTAATGGACAAATTCTCGGCTGACGCGCTCAGATTTTTACTGCTAAGCTCGCCAGTTCTCTCCGGTGAGGATTTTGCTTTAACCGATAAAGATGTCAGTGATGTCAACCGGAAGCTGGCGATGATTTGGAATGTGTATGATTTCTTTATCACTTATGCGAGCGTAGATGGCTGGGAAAGTCCCGTGGATAGCCGTTGGTGTGGAGAGCTTAAAAATCCGTTAGATATATGGATTATTGCGCGCCTGCGTCAGCTCAAGGGTGAAGTTGTGGCTGGAATGGAAGAATATAATATTCCAAAGGCTCTCTCAGGGGTACTACCGTTTGTGGATGATCTTTCTAACTGGTTTGTGCGACGGAGTCGTCGGCGTTTTTGGAAGTCAGAGGACGATGAGGATAAAGCCGAAGCTTATTGGACGCTTTGGCGGGTGATTAGTCGCCTAGCGAAGATTTTGGCACCGTTTACGCCGTTTTTGGCGGAGGAATTGTGGCAGAATTTAGTTGGCAATTGGAAGCCTGAAAATAGTGTGCATCTACAAAAGTTCCCAATGTACATTGAGTTGGATAGGGGGATGGAAGGAGTATTGGAGCAGATGGCGCGAGTTCGGAGCGTGATTAACGAAGGTCTGGCGCTAAGGATGCAAAAATCCGAGACCGAGGCGCAAATTAAGGTACGCCAGCCGTTGAACAAATTTATTTATCAGGGCGAAAAGCTTCCGGATTGGGGTGAAGAGATCATTCGTGACGAGGTTAATGTAAAGTTTGTTGAAAACGGGGAAGCGACTTGGCTCGACAAGGATATTACTGAGGAGTTGGCGCGCGAAGGTTGGACGCGGGAGTTAATCCGGGCAGTACAGAGTGCGCGCAAGAAGGCTGACCTGATGGTTGACGATCGGATTCGCTTAAGCGTTGATGCTGAAGTCCCTAAGGAATGGCGCGAAATGCTGATGGCTGAGACGCTGGCCACGGAACTCACTGAACACCAAAATTATAATTATGATGAAATTGTGAAAGTGGCTGGAGAAAACATCGCAATTAGCCTTGAAAAAGCTTAGATTTCAGAGGTGAGAGCGACTAAGACGCTGCAATCTCTTGACTTTTGAGTCAAAGTGTGCTATGATGAAAGGCAGAGCAAGATTCTGGCGCTATTAGTTCCAAGACTGCTAGAACTAAACATTACAGTGAGTTAGGAAGGGGTGTAGTAAAGAAACATGTAACAATGATCTGTAAAATTAGCGACTACGCTGTTGAACTTGATGTGATGCGAGAAACAGCGCTGTCAAGGTTTTTGATACTGCTCGCAGCAGTACTGTTGTCTGATTGAATATTACTTAATGAGTCGACATCAATTGGCGCGGCTTATTGGCGTCTACTTTGGCGCAATGCTGTAATTGGGGGCTTGATTCTGTATCGGTGGCGTTGCTTTACTGTATACGTTCAGCAGAGAATTATAAATCGTGCGGCTGACAGAACAGCTCAAACTATAGATGAGGGGCAAGCTTCGTCAAATGATGGAGCTGATTCTCAGATGCAATTTTGAGTAATAGTTTTGTTCAATTTGATGTTTTAGGGGGTGATAGCAAGATTGTGTTGGGCCGGCGGAAACGCTGGCCCTCCCTTTTTATGTAATAGATATAGCTTTCTCTCACCCCTCCCGTACCACACAGCGAACGGCATAACCGTTTCCGCGGGAATAGTTAAACTGAGGGGTGACATTCGTCGGGCCCGTAAGCAAGCTGTGACCGCGCGTAGCAGAGCCAACAGTGGTAGACCACCAGTAGCCAGCTGCGACACGTTCGGTGATGAAGCCAATCGAGCGAATGTAGAAGCCCGTACGGAGAAATCATGGAGCCTATAATAAAACGAACGACAGAGCTACTACATCGCTAACATCACCTCAACTTCGCAGAAAGTCCGACCGCGAGGTCTTGATTCTCTGCGATCAGCATGATAGAATGTAGATATGGTTTTTTAGTGTTAGGCTTTACCTAACACTATTTTTATACGTAGAAATCCTACGCGTATAACTAATGTTATACCCATATCTTATCCTTTCTCCCCGCTGTTAAAGTTTTCCGCAGGGCGCTGTAGTATGCCGCTCTGTCGTTCTATATCTCAGCATATAGCACGTCAGGAAAAATCTACAAGCATAAACAAAAAGCTACATTGATAGAAACCGTACAGAATGAGATCATGTATAGCAAGGTCGCTCGGAGTGTAAAATTTACATAGCCAAAAATGGGGAATTAACAGGGGTGGATATTGTAAGTTTTGACAATTTCTAAAAATAAAGCATAAAAGGTATTGACTTTTTGAAGGATGTGTGCTAGTATAAGGACAGTTAGATAACAAACAAACACATCTAACAAACATCAAAACAACACATTCTGCGCATAAAGTAAAATAAGAAAGGACAAGTAGCAGAATAACTAAATAAAAATAAATATAAATTTGTTCCTAGGTTCGGGCTGCGGGCTGATTCGGGCGAACCTAGAAGCAGAAGGAAAGTAATGACAGAAAAATTAAAAATTAGTAAAGGAGAAACCGATGTAAAACGTGAGGAAAGCACTCTCCTATATTCTCCAAACATGGTTGATCTCGGTAATGCTGAGATTGCCAAGGAAGGGGAAGGCGAATGGGATCAGTTCCAGGTTATTGGGAGCTCAGATGCCGGTGAGAGTTCGTATCGTTCATCAAGCGAAGAAACTGAAGCTGACCACGCATTAACGGAGCGACTTCGTAATCGTGCGATTGGCCGAAAGATTCGAATGCTTAAACTAGATATGGTAGCCTAAGAGTTAGGAATTTAGAGAATCATTAAAAGGAGAAAACATATAAGATAGAAGTTAAATCAAAAAACCGAACGATTGTTCGGTTTTTTGATGGTTTGGGGTACTACGTTGGATAATCCTAGGCGCGGATTTTCTCTAAGCATAAAGCGTTTGACGAATCAAAGTCGTCATGCTAAACTGGGGAAAAGCCGTTTATGTTTGCCGCTTTCGCAATCAGAACGGTACAAAAATAAGGTCATGAAAGGTGCTATAATGCCACAAGATATCAATCTAAGCGACGAGAGGATCTTGCAGATTTTTGTGAACAAGATGATCACAGAAAAGACTCCTCAAGGACTCGATGATGGCGACAGAGACAAAATCAGTCGGGTATTAATTGAACAACTGAATCAGCGAATGGAATATGCTTTGATTGCGGCATTGCCCGATGATAAATTGACGGAGCTAAATAACTTGCTTGATAACAACGGCAAAGATGATGCAATTGATGGCGTGTTTGATAATTCGGGGGTAGATTTTGATGCGGTTTCGCAGCAAACTTTGGAGGCTTTTCGGCAGGAATATCTTGAGCATGGCGATAATGCAGCGCTAATCAAGCTGGCGGACGAGCAGACGGCGGCGTTTCTTAGCTCAGCACCGGTGGGGCAGGGACACGCGCCCGATCTTGACGCGATTTATGCTGCGCATGCAGATGAAGACCGGGCGATCGACATGAAATATAGCACACAAATGGCAACAGTCGGGGAGAACATCTAAGATGGCGAAAAGTTACGAAAGCATTGGTGGGGCAGAGCAAAATCAAAACACTTATAGTGGTAGCGAGTGGGAATACCCGGGGTTGACGCAGAATTTGGCGGAAGCGCTTGATGAGAATAAGGAAAAACTGAGCGACAGTGAAGCTCAGAAAGTTGGCGAGAAAGTTATCAAGGCCGCAGAAGCTAGCAGAGACGGGGTGGATGCGAAGGCTGAGAAGGCTTCGGAGGACGAACCGATTGGCGGCTATGATAAATTTGGTAATGCTGCGTTTTCTCAGGAGACGCAGGATCGGCTGGCAGCGGAGGGGAACACTGGGAATCCACTTGATGCAGAGTTGGAAGAGCGCTTAGCGGCAGCTCGGCAGAATCCGGAAAGTGAAGTCGGGCAAATGCTGAACGGCGAGACAATCAATAGTCGGATTGATGCACTCAAAATTGAGGAAAGCAAATGGGCGCAGGAACTTGCGGATATTGAGCAGGAGTTAGGCCCTTATAATCAGACCCCGGAAGCAGTGCGTAGGGATTATGCGCACGCGCAGGCGCGCCTTGCAGAAGTACGAGCGGGGCTAGCGCAGCTAGAGAGCATTCGAGCTAGTGCGCTTGACCAATTGGATGAGACGTTTGGAAGTGGCGAAGAAGACGCAGCGAAAAATGGAACTGAGCAGCCTCAAGAAGAAGTTGACACCGAAGATACTTTTGCCTCGAGTGGTCAGGAAGCACAGGACACCGTTGACCAGACGCCGGAAGAGCAGACTGTGGCAGAGCAAATCGATCTGCTGAAAGCGGAAGAAGCACGTGCAAATGCGGTGATTGCTGAGACAAAGGCTAAACTTGACGCTGGTGATGGAGATTATGAAGCCTTGCGCAGTGAATATACGGATGCGGTGGCTGAAGCTGCTATCATTAGATCAAAGATTGAAGAGCTAGAGAAAGCGCAGAATAGCGCCCCTGTGGCGGGAGAAGTAAATGACAGCGCAGAAACTAGCGCAGAGATTGATACTTTGGGGCCGGAAAGTTCACAAGCGGCGGTCATGATGAGCAGTGCTGAGGAGATTGCAAAGCTGCTAGGTGACACAAGTATCGTTGCGCGCGTGCAAGAAGCTTTGGCGCAACAGCAAACAGCTGATGATGCAGAGTTTGCGAGTGCTGAAGATGGGGCTTTGCCAAGTGCAGAGGAATTCAGCGCTCTAGCAGAGGGTGAACAGGGTCAGGAACGGCAAGGTAAGATTGCGAGCGCTTTCGAGAAGCTAAAGAATCGTATTGGTAATTCGAGCTTCGGCAAACGTGTCAAGCGAACCGTAGCAAAGGCGGCGCTATACGCTATGACGGTGGGCGCTAGCGCGGGCTTGTTTGGCATTGCAGCTGGCGGTGACACGGCGGAGGCTGCTGGGGCAAAGGCACAGACCGAGGCGACGGCAGAACCAGGGGGGGCAATTAATTTTGAAGGCTATAATGCTGATGGCGGCGAAGGGCAAATGGAAGCATTTGCTAATGCGCTTCAACCGACGCTTGAACTACACGAAGCCGCAAACGGTACGCGCTATAATTATGGCGATTTTGATTCGACCAACAAGACTGGCCAAAATGCTTTTGGTACCGATCGCACTATGAATCACCAAAATATTCCCGCAACAAAAGAGTCAATCCTGAATGATTATATGGCGAACCCGGAAGCCTTGGCGGCATTTGTAGCACAGGCGCCGGAAGCCTTTGGTCTGAAGGAAGGTACAACTGCGGAGCAGATTGATGACAAATTGAGTAATGATGAGAACGGCGGCGAGCTACAACAAAAGTATATGAAGCGACTTGCCGAGCTAATGACTGATGAAGAGGCAACGTTTAAATTTATTCGTGCTCACGATGTGCAAAAGTCATATATTATCGTTAAAAACAATCCCGATAAGAAGAGTACGCCAAAGAATTTGGAGGTGCAGTCTTATGACAAGGAGATGAAGCGGCACGGTGATAAACAGGTGATTATTGGTCTGCCAATTCGTGATGACGAGGGTAACTTTACTGGTAAGTATGAGTATGTACAGTTAAATGAATCTTGCGGTTATCAACCAGTGGTCATTCTAGAACAGAATCCGGATAACCCGGAGGATCCAATTAAAGTCAGGGTTATGATACGGGATCTAGAAAAACCGGATGAGCCTGAGGAGACTATGGCTGATTTGATTGATCTGGTGCCTGAGCCGGAGATTATAACGGATCTGATTGATGACATACCAACCCCAACCCCAACTCCAAAGCCAAAAGATCCGGAGAACCTCAATGACCATACTGCCGGTGAAGGCTTAGAGGGGAATCTTGAGGAGAATGAGGATGTTAATAATGATGATGAGAACAAGAAAACCGATCAACCAATTCAAAATACCCCAACTGAAACTGGTGGTAACGGCAGTGAAGGTACAAAAGACACCCAAACCGGTGGCTTGAATCAGACCGAGCAGGAAAAGCAGGAAGCTAGTGAAAAACAAGAGGAAGCAGACAAAAACGAGGATACCTCAGTCAAGAGTGATCAAGAAATCCAAGACTATATCGATCAATTGATTGCAGAGGGCGATAGCGGGTTCGATAACTAAACAAAAAAGGAGCAAACATGAACCGTCAAATAGTAAAATTCATTAGCGGGGGGGTCGCAGCAGTGGTTTCGGCAGTGTCGCTTGGGGGAGCGGCTCTCGCTTGGGGCCCGACTGACCGTCCAACTTATACAATGGCGGCGCCAGCCGATCATGCCACTTTTAACTCAATCACGGATAGTTCTTCGATCGGCGATGAGCGCGATTTCGTGAAGATCGTTGAGAAAGGCGTCGGCGGCACTTATTCGAGCAAGATTAAACTCGAGCCAAACAAAGAATATGACGTCTATATCTATTACCATAATGACGCTTCGGCGACTTATAATGACAAAGATCACAATTATGTTGGGGTCGCAACGGATACTCGACTAGCTTCTTCCTTCCCACTGGAACTCGCAGCTGGCGAGGAAGGCGCAGTGAGCGGGGTGATTTCCTGGGCGTCACTGGCTGATCGCGATAATGTGCAAAAAGTTTGGGATGAAGCCTGGGTGACAGCGAGCGAAAACATGACTTTGCACTACGTAACTGGTTCGGCCAAGATTTATAATGGCGGCAAAACTAACGGCAACGTCTTGTCGACAAATCTTTTCTCAGAGCAGGGTACTTACCTTGGTTATAACGACTTAAACGGAATCGTGCTTGGCTGTGACGAGTATGCTGGCCATGTGAATTATACGATTCAGACGCAGGCGACCGATACGCCACCAGTGACTCCGGAGAATCCTGAGAATAAACCGAGTACCAGCACGCCATCAAGTTTGCCAAATACTGGCCCAGCCGAAGTATTCCTAGCGATTGCGCTGATTTTGGTAATTGTTGCTGGTGTGATTTACTTTACTAGGACGCGCCGCGCAGTGCAAAAAGCAACTCGCAGTGCTCGCGGTCGGACGAGTAGTAAATCGACTCGTTCAACCAAGACTCGCGCCAAAAGTCGAAAGAAATAAGCGTCGAAATATATATTATATAGAGCTCCTGGATGGGGCTCTATATGCATTGCTCATCCGTTTCTTGAGGGTAATGGTCGGAGCTACCGCAAGGCTTCTTTTGATTTAGAGCATTACTACCTCTCTCACCCCTCCCGTACCACACAGCGAACGGCAAAACCG
>WSMR01000052.1 GCA_013316435.1 Candidatus Saccharimonadota bacterium
GTGTTGATTAATTTAGGTAAAAAGGAGGAAAATGGAAGTTGCAACTTGGGTTTTGGTAGTAATGCTCTCGGTGGCGTTATTTATATTTTTAATTGCGGGGATCATTTTGATTGTGAAGCTTGTGCAGCTCTCGGAAGAGGTAAAGAAAATCGTCGCTGCTGGACAGCAGATCGCCAGCAAAACTGATGATATAGTAGATAATGTCAAGGGAATGACTTCGGTCGGTGGGATTGTGAAGACTTTTGCGAACCGTGTGATAGAGAATCAAGAACGACGCTACCGCGAAGAAGATGTGGCGCGGGCAGCCGCGGAAGCAGAAGCTGAAGAGGTCAAGAATACCAAAACCAAGTTGCAACTTCCATTTTCCTCCTTTTTACCTAAATTAATCAACACAGGTCGCCTACGCCTGTAATTCCTCGTATTTTTTCAATGCTGCACTATAATTTGCCGGATCGCCCGTCGTCATCCACTGCCCTTCGGTCTTAACAACATAGACATCACCCTCTTCGGCCATCTTCGTAATTGCGTCAACCGTCCAAAGCTCATTATCTAGGCCAATATTCTTTGGATCTAGATATTCAAAAACTTTCGGCGTCAAAAGATAACGACCATAACTCGTCAAATTCGATGGCGCGTCCTCAATTTTTGGTTTTTCGACAATATCATGCAACAACATCTCATTGCCATCCTTCAAGCGGATGATCCCATATTTATTCAAAACCTCGCGCGGCATCTCTTGCGCCACGATAATCGCTTCGGCCTGTGGATGCTCGGCATAAGTCTTCATCAAGGTGCGTACATCAGAACTGCCAAACACTACATCATCGGAATAAATTACCACAAAAGCTTCGTCGTTATCAATGTACGGACGCGCAGACGCCACTGGTGAACCATTGCCATATGGCAAACTTGGATCTTGCTCGATCACGGTAATTTTTGGAAGGTTCAAAACCCCTGCCACCGGAGCAAACCGATCTTCTTTGCCCTGTTCAATCATAAGTTTGCGGATATTCTCAGCCGGATTATGGAAATAATCTTCATAAATCGGCTTCCCTTTCTCGGTTGCAACGATGATAATTTCTTCGATCCCCGCCTCGGCACATTCCTCCACCACTAACTGCATAATCGGTTTTGCGCCAATCGGCAACATTGCCTTTGGAATTGTTTTTGTAATCGGTAAAAAGCGGCTAGCAAATCCGGCATCGGTCACTATAGCTTTGGTCGGCATACGATACGTCATAATAACTCCTTAGAATGTCACTATTATATCACAGCTAGTTTTTCTTCGCAGCCTTACGACTAGAGTTCGCCGCCTTAGCGCTAGATTTCTTTTCGGTAATCTTACCCTTGCTAGATCCATAGACCTCGCGCTGCTGAACATGATTATGGTTGCCATAAATTAGGCTAGAAATACCAAAAATCAGCATATAAGCGCCGAAGAAGCGCACAAAATCAACATTCGTAAGATGACCAGAATTAAGAATCACAAAACCAAAGACTACACCACAAAGCCCACAGAGAATCCAAATAAACCGATCGGTCGGATCAACCGTAGTCCGAAAACCCAAAATTAGCTCAAAAATACCGCGAGCAATCGTGTAGCCCGCTAGCAAGCAAAGGTGAACCGCCATACTTGCATTCGTCATCACCACCAACGTTATACCGAAGCCAGCGTCAAAAAGTGCCACCAGCGTCGCAACTAACCAACCATGTTTATTACGTGAACGCTGCAACGAATTCGCAAACTCCACCACCGCAAGCGCCAAGAGAGCTGCCCCAATAACCGGGATTAAGTTTTGCGACCGTTCGCTAGACGTAAAGAGCGTCAGACAGCCAAATATTAATGCTACTGCCCCCTGGAACATGAATACCAGCCAGTGGCTATCAATATACTTGCGTTTGATACTTGCCATTTTTCCTCCTAATTTCCTCTATTATAGCATAAGTTGGATTCACTTTGGAATTTTTACTAGCCTGATCACGAGAAACGGCAAGCTGAAGTTTTACAAGTCCCCAAAGTCAGGATCTAGAGTGACGAAATATTTGTACCCAGGATATTCTTTTTGCATCGCTCGAATAATATTACGTTTGACTTTCTCAGAAAAGCGTTCGCTAATTACAAGATCAAAAGTCACTAAATTTTCTTCATCATCCACATAGAACCCATGCATTTGGTGAACTTCAGGGTAGTTTTTTAGAAGCTTAGTCAAGAATTCTTTCATTTCGCGTTTTTCGGGCTGATCGACACTTTCAGCGTAAATACTAATCGTCAGCATAATCCTAAATTTCGCATAGATACGATTGGAGATCTTCAGGATGAGACGATGAATTTCTTTAGCCGTCATATGGTCCGGTACTTCAATCTGCACCGAACCGATCAAATCAGCTGGACCATAATTATGTAGCATTAGATCATAAGCATTTTTAACGCCTGCGAACTCGCAAATTTCCGCTTTAATTTTTTGCATCAGACCACGGTCTGCCGTCCGACCCAAAATATCACCCGTGGCTTGCAAAATAATTTCGGCACTCGTACGCATAATAAATAAGGATATAATCACTCCCAGAAGCCCATCAATACTGATCTGAAAGAGCATCGTTACGATAATCCCTACCAAAGTCGCTAGCGAAATTAACGCGTCAAAAAGCGCATCTATACCTGATGCCGCCAAGCTTGAGGAGTTATATCGCTTACCTGATTGTCGGACATAAATCCCGAGTGCGAGTTTGGTAAAAATTGCCAGGATCACTACGACAATCGTCGCCCATGAATAGTCTGCTAGCTCGGGATGGAACATTTTTGGTAAGGCTTCAAGTAGCGCCATCAACCCTGTAAACAGAATAATCAAGCCAACCATCAGCGCCGAAATATATTCCGATCGTCCATGGCCATAAGGATGACCTGCATCCGGCTGCTTCGAGGCAAACTTCGCGCCTACAATTGTTACGACCGATGATAAAATATCGGTTAAGTTGTTTACTGCGTCAAGGATAATCGCAATTGATCCAGCGATAACGCCAACTAACATCTTCAGCCCAACAAGATTAATATTTGTTACGATCCCAACAATACTTA
>WSMR01000053.1 GCA_013316435.1 Candidatus Saccharimonadota bacterium
ATATAAATATACTATTGGAAAACTCCTTTTACCAGCTGTCTACCTCCAGCCACCTCTCCAGGATCGCCTTTGCAATGCTCTGCGTTGATCCTGAGACGTTCTCCGGCAACTCATGCAATTTGAACCGTGCCAGTTCCGTACTCTCGAAATTCGGCTTAGGTTCACCCCAAAAACGTTTGACCACGTAGATAAGCTTTACTGGCCAAATCACATCGCCATGCGGATAGACGTGCGGCTTGCCGGAAAATTCGTCAAAGAGACGCAAATCTCTCGGATCAACCATCAGCCCCGTCTCTTCGTGCAATTCCCGCGCTGCGCAGTTTCTTGCAGACTCATCCGGCTCAATGATACCACTGGGGATTGTCCACTTGCCGTTATCGCTGCGACGCTCCAGCAAAATTTGCGCTTTTTTATCTATCACAACGGCAGTCGCGACAGGAGTGACCATCGGAAAATGACCGATCAGCTTGCGAATAGTTTTACTATAGCCATCCTGGTCATCACGCCACGGATACTGCTTGGGGTCCTGCAAGTTCGCCTGGTCCAAAGTCTCAAGCAAATTGATATACTGGCCCAAATCGGCGTCAGCGACTATTTCCTCCCCGGTGACCTTCTGCAGCAAAGCTGCGAGCTTCATTAACTGCGGATTCATATTCATATTGAATCCCCCTTTCTCTAATATACTTACCTCTAGCTTCAAAAAGCGACCTAGGCTTCTTTTGGACTAGGGTATCTACCTTCATTGTGGCACAGATTGAGCAATTTGTCAATGACGGTACACTCTACTCCGCTACTGAACACAAAACGAGAGCCAGGAGTGCCTGTACGATTAGTCTCTAATTTCGCGCCTCTTCTTCCCTTCTTGTGGTAGAATTGGAGTAATAAGTAGGAGGAAACGACCATGGCTCAGTGGCAATACCAACCGGTGGCAGAACGCACTGTCGACAAGCAGTATAAACGTTTGATCCGCGAAGTAATGGATAAAGGGATTCGCGGTCCAGGGGTAATGGTGGGCAAAGACGGCAAAGAAGTCGATACGATTGACCTGATGGGGCCAACGCCATCGCGTTTTAATTTGCTCGAAAATGGTGTGCCGCTACTGACCGAGCGTGAAATCAAATTTTGGAAAGCGTCGGTGGGCGAACTTTTTGGTTTCATCAACGGCGCAAGAACCCAAGAAGAACTGGAGAAATTTGGTTGTAAATGGTGGAAATTTTGGGCAACTCCGGAAAAATGTGCCAAACGCGGCCTAGAGCCGGGCGATATTGGTCCGGGGAGTTATGGTGCAGCCTTTACGCACTTCCCGACCGCCGAAGATCCGACTTTTGATGCTGAGGCTGGCGTCGGCGGATTTGACCAAATCACCGAAATCGTTAAGCAAATCAAGGAGCGCCCGGAGCTCAAAGCGCATTTTATTTCGCCTTGGATTCCGCAATATACAATCCGCAATCACGACCACCAGCAAAAAGTCGTTGTAGTGCCCTGTCACGGCTGGATGCATTTTCGGGTGTTTGGCGACAAGCTTAGCTTAGTAATGTTCCAACGTAGCTGTGATATTTTGATTGGTTGTCCAACTAATTGGATTCAATATTCCGCCCTGCTACTTGCGATGGCTGATGTGCTTGGGCTAGTACCGTTTGAATTTGTACATTTGATTTCTGATGCACATATTTATACCGACCAACTGCCTTGGGTTGACGAAATTTTGAACCGCGAGGGCCATCCGTTCCCAACCTTGAAGCTAATCAACCATCATGATAATATTAAAGACTACCGCCCGGACGATTTCGCATTAGAAGACTACACGGCTGAGCCAGCGATAAAAGGTATTCCGACGGCAATTTAAGGTGACTATGACAGACGAACAAGCAAAACAACTCCAGCAAGCTCGCGACGCCGGCAAAAAAGTCGGTCTCGTCCAGGGATCGTGGGATATGCTACATCTTGGACACATCTGCTATCTCCAGGAGGCGCGCAAAACCTGCGATTTCTTAGTGGTAACCATGGACGACGATGAAAAAATCCGTAAACGTAAAGGCGCCAACCGACCAATTATTCCGCTTGAGGAGCGCTATCAGACCATCAATCGCCTGGGGATTGCGGATATGATTATTGTAAAGACCCTGAATGAGCCGCATTGGTACTGGATCAAAACCCTCAGCCCGGATGTGCTCGTGGCAATTAAAGAAAATTACAGTGATGAAGATATTATCAAGCTTCAGGAGTATTGCGGTCGAGTTGCAGTCTTGCCAAGGCAGGCGACTACTAGCACTTCGGATATTATCCGGCGCACGCTGATCAAGAATGGTGTGAAGGCTCTACTCAAAAAGGATCCGCGCGTTAGTGACCGCGTTGCTGAGCTGAAGGAACATATTGGCGACTACAAAAAATTGCCCGAACCTTGGCCAAAACTACTTGATTATTTAGAAAATTCGAATGACTGGGTAACACCGACCGCAGCGTGTTGCAAAGTTGACGGAAAATGGCACTTTGGCACGAATAAATTCGACCAAAGTATCCCGGTACGCGATATTGAGGAGCGTTCGGAGCTACTATACTCAACAATTGAGCACGGCGAAATTAATCTACTCAAGGCAATTGACGGAGCAAGACTTGACGATACGCCGGTTTATACGGTACTTTTCCCTTGTGATAGATGTATGAAGACTTTGATCGATAAAGGTATGCAGACACTCTATTATCTTGAAGATCATCCGGAGCGCAACTGGAGTAAGCGTTCGCATGCCAAGGCCGAAAAAGCTGGCGTACGTACAATTCGAGTTGGAATTGACGAAAACGGTCAGATTTATGAAAAAGTTGATGGTGAAGAAGAGTTGACGCGTGCAGAGTCAGACAAACTTTACGGTAAATTTAAATATATCGATCCACGCAATGCTCGCTCGCAAGACCAGCTTGACGTTATGCTCAAGAACGAATACGCCCGAAGCCGCTGCCTCAAGATTCTCCGAAGTTGGACCAACTTCGCCACCATG
>WSMR01000054.1 GCA_013316435.1 Candidatus Saccharimonadota bacterium
TTTCAGAAGATAGCGTTATCGATTGTGCTTTTCCAAAGAAAATTTCCTATGATGATTTCGATCGTATGATAGAAAATGGAGAAATTGAATTAGTTTCTCCTGGAGAAGACGTTCGTGAGGATCTAATTAATGAAGTATCCAGAGGTATCCTTGCTAGTCGTATTGTGCCGGCAATCGTAAAGAAAACCTTAGGCCCGTAGACAGGTTTTTGCCATTGACATTGTAATTCTTTTATTTTATCCATTGCCATTGTTTTAGGCCGTAGCGGCTCCAGTAAAGCCATATTTTCTTAAAAGTTCGAATCTCGTTGCCTGTATATGTATACCTCAGAACTCGCATGGCATCAGCACCGGATAGTTTTTCTTAGGTATAACCTTGATCTTTGCAGTGTATTCGGGGTGGTCAATGCACCAGTCCACGACCATACAAAGCCGAGCCCGCGGTAAAAGTTATTCCGAGGGCTGACAGACGTCGGGTCCGTATCCAAGTGGTGGCCGTAGGTAGCAGAACCAGCAGTAGTAGACCACCAGTATCCACTTGTGACGCGTGCGTAGATGTTGCCATACGAGCGATTGTAGTAGCCCGTACGGAGAAAGTTGAGAGATCAAAAGAAGTGTAATCTATCTAATCTCCCGCTTCAAACTCAGCCTTGAACCTTTTTGGATCGTCATAGAATATTACTTTTGTAGCTAGATTGCTAATAGTTAGCGAAATATCGCTGCCAGTTTTTGCTATAACATAAATCGGCAGACCGATTGCATAAGCATAGCCGGCGACAATACCAAGGCCGACGCCTTTCTTCGAGAACTCGACGATTAGCATATCGGATTTTCGCATGGCGGGGAATGCATAGACAATCATCAGTTTTGAATTTGGCGGTAATTTCACCTCGCCATATTTTTCTACATCGCGTACGGCAACGAAATTTTCGATGCCAGCTCCCTTAAGAGCTTTTGTTAGTTCATCGACTTTTTGTTGATCTTTTGCGCCGTCATGAAATTTTAACGCCATAAAAGCTTTTTTCATTTTTGATCCTTTCATAAATTATTAATTAACATAAATTGTCGCCGAAATTCTACTTTGTCAGACAAGAGTGCCCAAAGCTCTTTCAAGGCTTGGTCAAATTCCGGATCAGGGAAACAACTTTTTTCAAGCGCATAGCCCCTTGGCCGTATTTGTCGATTAGATGTTGACGAGATTCTTCAATAATCGTGTCGAGGTTTGATTCATTTAGCGCATGAACTCGATGAGCATAAGTGCGCGCGAGCATTTTATTTACGTTGATAGTTTTATCGGCTGTGACGATAATTTTACCATAAATATTTCGCGGTGCGCGGTTATTCGTTGAACGATGATCTTCAATTGCTTTCAGACTTGAGAAAAACGATGTTTGGCTTATAATGGTTATATGAATACGAAACAACGCAAGATTTCTGCTCTGACTGTCGGTTTGTTGTCGGCAGTAGTGGTGCTAATCGTGGGGCTGGTCCTCGCCCTAACTATCAAACCTAGCCAGGCACCGGTTGTCTCTGAAGGGGATGCGACTACTTTGCCAGCTCCGGAAATCACCGATGGCGTGCGTGGCGAGCAGTTTGGTGTAGATAAAAATATTAACGAGGAAACGATTGACAAATACTTGGGGCGTGAAGACTCAGTTTATCGCGATATGCGCATGCTAATTGACCCGGGCAACTATGCGGCAATTGGCGGCGATTCCTATCTTTCGGGTTATGTGAAGGGTTTTGAGGCGGTACCATTTCCTTATATTGTTAATGTTTCCGGTTTACCGGATGAGGTTGGTTCGACCTATACCGGTAAGACGCTGTTTACGCAGAACGATAATGGTGAAGTTAAAGCAAATTATGTCGATTCGCTCAAGATTCTCGAGGACTTATTCCCGAAGGATAAAAATATTTTCTTGATGTGCGGTGGTGCTGGCTATGCTGGAATGATGAAGAACCTGCTGATTAAACTCGGCTGGGATGCAAACAAGATCTATAACGTTGGCGGTTATTGGTTCTACGAGGGCGATAATAATGTTGCCGTAAAATCAACGGCGGCTGACGGTACAGTGACTTATGCATTTTGGAAAGTTCCGTATCACGAAATCGATTTTAACCGTTTGACGGCGAAATAGAATGAAAACACAGCGTCTTATTGGGGTAATTGCTGGTATTATTGCGACGATAGTACTGGTTGCTGCGGCAGTGTTGATATTTCGTGATGGTCGCGTGGTGCTGAGCGCTGAATATCGCGGTGAGGGGGGGATTGGCATGATTACGACGGACGACCTAAAAACAATGGCCGAAGAAAAGAAATCTTTTATGCTATTTGTCTCGCAGCCAGAATGTCAGGCGGCAGAGAAACTGCGCGGAATTTTGCAGGAGCTCATCAAAGAGTATCCAATTCAAATTTTTGAAGTGAGTTTTTCTGAGTTGCGAGAGAGTGGACTGGCGAGCGGAGTACGTTTTTATCCGAGTTTGGTGGTCTATCGACAGGGTCAGGTAGCGGATTTTCTTGATGCTAATGATAGCGCAGATACTGAAGCATATAATTCATTAGCCGGTCTCAAAGATTGGCTGACAAACGTAGTGATTTTAGACAAGTAGTCCGGCGGTTCAGGGGAATTTAGCGGGAATGTATTTTTTTGCGCAATTTGTAATATCATTTGGGCTGCGATATAATAACAGGGGGACAAGTGTCCGTAGCTCAGCTGGATAGAGCGTTGGTTTCCGGAACCAAAGGTCGCAGGTTCGAATCCTGTCGGACATACCAAGTTAGCACGTCACGTTTGATACAAAATAAATAAGGCGTTTGCCCCGATTTATAGGGGTGAACGCCTCATTTTATGGTTGATGACGACAAATGAGTAGGAACTTGAGTAGGGAATTATACTGTGAAGATGGTGAAGTTTTGAGAGTGATTTTACACGATGCACCATTTTGCACCAAAAGCATTAACTGA
>WSMR01000055.1 GCA_013316435.1 Candidatus Saccharimonadota bacterium
TAATGTCGCCAATATCCGGCAAGTACCATTGGTGGATTATGAAACCAATACATTTTATATGACAACTGATACAATTAATAATGTTTCCTATGTGATCCCCTCCGCTGGTGTAAATAATTACACAAAGATCCAAGAATACGTCGCAGAGATGTTTAGTAGTAACCCAACCGCACGCGAACATGCTCGTATCGCAATCTATAACGCTAGTGGTCAATATGGTGTAGCAGGAGCAGAGCGCAGTCGATTGCAGGATGATGGATACAATGTAGTGAGCATTGGTGATACAACCACTGGTAGTTGCGCATCAAAGTATTGCGTTTACGTAGTTGGACAAGACTTCCCTGCTACCACGACCGCGCTAGCTGAGCGCTACGGTATTAGTGTAAAATCTGGTGATGAGCTACCAAGTGATATTGACCCCGGAGAAACTGATATTATTATCCTTCTTGGATTCAGTGGTGATGCAGCATAAAAAATATTACCCGTATAGGGTAATATTTTAAATCTGGTTGACACTTCTCCCTTAAACTAATTTGGTTATTATTATACCATCCTGCGCTTATCTGAGAGTGGCAGAAATATTTAGTCTATGACCTTTTCCAAATACAATTGGCGTTCTCGGCCTTCTCCCTCGGAATGAGTTTTTATATCAGAATAATCCTGAGCTACTTTGTGCACAATACGTCGATCAGCAGCATTAAGGTTTAGAATCTTCGTTTTGCCAGTCGCACGGACCTCATGAATCCATTTTTCTGCCTGCTCAGACAACCTGTCTGCTCTCTGACGTTTATAATCCGCCACATCAACATTAACTCGAGTTAGCTCCGCCTCACGACTTGTTAAGGCCATCGAAACTATGTGCTGCAAAGCGCGCAAATTATTCGCTTCTTTACCGATCAAAAGTGAGTTCATCGAAGTGGAAGGAATGGCAAGCTGGATCACCTCATCATCCAAAGTTGAATCCACCGCCACATTAACCCCGAAAAATGACAGTAAGTCTTCTAGATATTTTGTGGCAAAACGAATTGATTCATCTTTATTCATAGTCTTTAACTCCTTTTCTTCTTATGACCCTTACGACTCTTCGCGGAAATACGTGTAATCTTTACGCCAGCTTTTCCAGATTCATTTTTAGAGGAGTTTTTATTTTTCATCCAACGGTTGCTCGTATCGTCTACGACCTGAGCTTCCTCAATTTTATTTAATTCCCTGATAATCTTCTTATCAGCTGAGATTTCCATCTCTTCTTCACTCTTGCTCAAAATATATTTCTGTTGCACACCCGTCATAAGATTACTAATCAAATAATAGAAGACTAGCGCACCAGGCAAGTTAATCATCAAAAGTAACATCATAACTGGCATCATATACGACATCTGCCCAGAAACTATTTGATTAAGCTCGGTTTGATCGGGCTCTTTGCCCTCGGCAGCCTCCGCCATAATTTGACGGAATGTTTTTCGATGCTTCTTGTTAGACGGCATCTGTTGTCGTGAAATCCAATATTGAGAAAAAGCCGACGCAATAGCAAAGACCAAAATAATCCCAGCACTTATTGATCCTAATCCAGCCTTAACATCCAAATCCACTAGACCAAATAATGTTGGGTGAAAGTCGTAAGATTGCTTCTCCTCAGCATTTTGGTCTTGATTTAGAAAAGCTTCTTGTTTACCAATTACATCTTGAATGCGTTCCATTTGCGCCACTGGTGCATAAGCACGAATTGATAGATTATCGCTCGGTGTCGGTAACACCATTACTCTTACAGCGGTATAAAGCGCAATAAAGATCGGCAACTGGATAATCAAGGTCAACATTGAGCGAAACGGCTTAATATTGTTGCGTTTATACAAATCCATCATCTGTAAAGATTCTAACTGACGATTACCATTGCAGTTTTTCTTAATCTCTGCAAGTTGCGGCTGAATCTTGCGCATCAGACGCGTCTGATGTAATTGACGCTTCACCAACGGCCACAAACAAATCTTTACAAGAACCGTAAATAAGATAATTGCTAAACCAAAATCCCCCACTAAACCATATATCAAGAATAAGATATTCGTGATTGGTCGCACGATAATCATATCAATAAATGCAAACATATCACCATTATACCATATAAAGCCTATTTTGCCACCCCTATTCTCTATTCGGCCTGCTTCGATGGGTTCTCAGAAATATATTCTATTTGAGTTCTATCCATTAAATCCTTTACCATTCTACGTAATTCTAAAAAAGACATCGTAGAAATAGATTTACTATACACCACAAAAATATAGTCCATAGGAGACTGATAGTTTTCTAGTTCTAGCCTTATCGCTTCATAAACTCGGCGTCGGATACGATTACGTCCAACAGCAAGCTTTAGAATCTTCTTTGATACTACCACTGCAACTCTGCGATAGCCACGATTATTTGGTAAATACACTAATGACAGAATGGGTGTACGGATGGTTTTCCCCTTCTGAAAAACAAAACGCACACCACCTCGAGAATGGAAGCGGTATTTTTGAGCTAACATACCTTTATTTTAGCATAAATATGAAATAAATGCAAGCTAAACCACCTAAAAACTCCTCGTTTGAGGAGTTTTTGTTACACTATGCTGTAAGACGAGCACGTCCTTTAATCCGACGACGCTTGAGAACCTTTTGACCATTCTTGGTGCTATTGCGCTTCATAAATCCGTGTTCAACTTCTGCCAGAATGTTTTTCCATATGTCAAACATGACCCCTTGTGACCTCCTTCTTTCTATCTGTATTATAGCAAACTTTAACCGACTTTTCCACAGTTTTTTCATCCAACGGTTGCTCGTATCGTCTACGACCTGAGCTTCCTCAATTTTATTT
>WSMR01000002.1 GCA_013316435.1 Candidatus Saccharimonadota bacterium
ACGCTAAATATAATATATATAAATTGGAGAAAACATGGATATACTTGCCGCGACATATACATATCGCACAACAACTTATACTTCGCCGTATGCTACCTCGTCGGTAGATGCTACTCAGCTAGGCGCGTTCTTTGCCGGCTTTGCAATTTTCTTTATCACCATGATAATTATCGGCCTGCTAGTCAATATGGCGTTGACTTGGGGCGTATACAAAAAAGGTGGATATAAAGGCTGGGAAGGGATTGTTCCTTTCTACAATAATTATTGCCTCTATAAGATGGCGGGTGTGAGCGTGGGACTGTTTGTGGTAAGTATCTTTATCCCAGTAGTTAATATTTATATGTACTTTGAATTGGCGAAGAAGTTTGGTAAGGATCCAATTTATGGTCTTGGACTATTCTTCCTCGGTATTATCTTTATGCCAATTCTAGGCTATGGTTCAGCAGAGTATCAGGGTGAAGTTGCCGAGAACACGACTTCAACTACTGACGCTGCAACAACTACCGCAACTACGGAAGCAAAACCAGCCGCAGAAACTTCTACCAAAAAGAGCGACGCTGAAGAAACGAAGTAATAAGGTATAAGAGCCAATATTATAAGAAATCCACCTGGGAACGGGTGGATTTTGGCGTGTTTGGTATGATTTAGGCTTATTTTTTAGCCGGTTTCTTGGACGATTGCCGTTTTGAAGCATGTACTTTCGAAGTCGAGTTTTTCTGAGCATGATTTTTTGAGACGGGTGTTCGGTAGAAATGCGCTAACACGAGGGCAATAATCAAACAGGTAAATATATAAATAATTACTATAATAAATAGCACTGTTTGACCTAAGCGGTAAGATCCAGCAATATCAAGTGCATCACCAATGAAATTGCGGCCGCGCGGGATTTGCTCGCTACCAAAGACTTCGCCAAGCGTAATCGCCTCGTAATTCAATACATCCTTTGGATTATCGAATTTGGCAACAGCGTACTCCTCTAGGCGATATGGGCGATCAACGTCAACCCATTGATCGTCTTGGTGGTTAAGGTTATTTTGCCAATTTTTGGCTAAATTAGAGATATAGTCGCCGATTTTGCTAGAACCGTCGTCAACTAAAATTGGTTGCCCAAGACTCGCGCTGATCGGTGCAACGCCGACAATGTAATATCTGTCAGTAAATTCCTTCTCTAGCCAATTGGATTGCCGACGGCTGTCAGAAAAATCCCAACTATTCGTCGAGGCAATAATTGGGATTTTGTCAGCTGGAACTTTAGTAAGATCAATATCTAGGAAATCTTGGACTGCATCAACATCTGCAACATAGAATGGCATGTACGAGAAGGCGACGTCGGAAGAATTATTAAAGGTGTATATCCTAAGTTTGCCAATGTTGTCTTCGCCACGCTTGGCGGGATAGTTCTCGTCAGAATTGATGATATAGGCTTGGTTATGGGTGCTTTCCATCGATGTCTGGATCGAATTTAGTTTGGTCTGCCTAAAAACTAGCCATGCCCCAAGAATCACCAGCCCAAATGTGACCAGGAGTGCGATTGTAATGTTAATAGTTCTTTGCTTCAGGTCAGTTGACCGCATTGTTTTTGAACTTACCATGAGTTGATTATAACATATTATATTCATAGAACATGGGATAAGCGGGTACAATGTTAAGACCCCGGCTAGAATTAACGCCGGGGTGGATAGCTTGATATTCTTCGGATAAATTAATTTAGGCGCCATTGGTTAGCATGTAACAAGAGATTCTCAGTGGTTTACCAACTTACGTTAACTGCGAACACTCTAGTTGACGTCGACCCCCTAGGGACAATACGAAGGCTAATACGCGTAACGTCTCTTCCGCACTGGAAGCCCCTACCTATTGAATATCCGAGGCAATCTTCTTCTTGCCATAGCAGACCGTTGCGCCCCCACATCATAATGTCCATTCGGTAGCTGCCAGGTATAAAGTGCGGTACTGACACGGCAAATACGCCGCCGGCTGCGCCGAATGAGACCGGAACACTGGTAAAAGCGTTACTACCACCTAAATAGAGTGTGTTACTGCCCAATGGCATGATCCCGTTATTAGATTGCGTTTCAGCGCTCGGCACAGGCAGTTTGCCTTCTTTTGTGTCGGTTGTTGCAGCACACACTGATGCGGATGTGGAAAACAGTACCGTAATTGACATAATCAGTGCAACTGCTGTCATCTTGGTTTTATTAAAGAGCTTCATGGTTTTACCTCACTTTCGAAAAGCTGGCGCAGAATATCAAGCTAATTTATAGTATCATGGATTGCGCCTTTTTGTGTACTATTTTAAACAATATAAGGCGAAATCTTTGCAGTGATTAGGTAATCCCATTTTATGACATCATTTCGCTATTGCTTTTTCTAACGACGTGTGCTAGTATAGAGATAATTAAGTTTATAAACAAAAACTAAAACATATTATAATATGCAAGATCAAAATTTAACTGATACAATGACTGCAAGTTCGCCAATTGGAAATGGTGCGGGCGTGACTGGTGTGGAAATGGGTATACCAAATTTTACTCCGCCAACTAGCCTGGATGCTGCTGGGACTCCAGCTGCAAATGTTACAGTTCCGGGTGCGCCCGCAGTAGCACCGACGCCAGCTGCGCCAGGAGCAGATATTAGTACGATGGGGATTCCCGCTGTGCAGCCACCGACTAGCGATGCAACTACGAAGCCAGCACAAAACGTGGCGGATAATTCTAAGACTCAGCCAGCAGATAAACCTGCTGACAAGCCCAAAGAAGCCAAAGCCCCGAGTAAAGTTGCGCAGACTGATATGGTCAAAAAGATTATCGAGAAAATTCGCTCGTCCGAAAATATTTTAATTGCGCTTTCGAACAATCCTTCGGTTGATGATATTGCAGCGGCAATTGGCTTAACTCTGTATCTTGATAGTATTCAACGCCACGTCACCGCGATTTATTCGGGTCGGATTACTGAAGGTTTGGAGTTTTTGCAACCGGAAGCAACTTTTGAGACTAATACCGATAGTCTGCAGGATTTTATTATTGCTCTGAGCAAAGACAAGGCCGACCATTTGCGCTACAAACTTGAAGGTGATTATGTCAAAGTCTTTATCACGCCATACCGTGCCAAGATTACTGAAGAGGATCTTAAATTCTCGCACGGTGAATACAACGTTGATTTTGTGATTGCACTTGATGTGGCTAGCCCGGATGAACTTGATGCAGCGCTTGAGGAGCATGGTCGAATTATGCATAGCGCTTCGACCGTGAATATTACTACGAGTGCACCGGGGAAGTTTGGTGAGATTGATTGGAGCAATCCAACTGCTAGCTCGGTTTGCGAAATGGTGACGCAGCTAATTCTCGAAATGCAAGGCGACGATAAGCCACTGGATAAGGACGTTGCGACGGCGCTGCTTACTGGTATTGTTGCTTCGACGGATCGGTTCTCGAATAGCCGTACAAATTCGGACACGCTTGGTCTTGCCTCGAAATTGATGGGGATGGGAGCGGATCAGCAATTGATTTCGGCAAATATTTCTGGCAATGAGATTTCGCAAGAAGAGCCGGAAGCCCCGAATGATAATTTGACGGTTGAACACGCTTCGGAGGAGCTGCCCGATAATACTCCAACGATTGTGATGCCGACCGTAAATACCGATATTTCTGCGGTTGACCCAGCGGTGAATCCTACTTCAGTGCCTGATATGCCGATTATGCGACCGATCGATCAGCCGGGAACTACGATGCCAGCTCAGCCAACTATGTCGCAGCCAGGGAACCTTGGTAATACTGCGCCTAGTAGCGAGCAATTTGGGATGAATAGTACAGCGCCTGCAATGCCGATGCAAAATCCAGCTGCTAATTTGGCTGGTGATATGGGAGCAGAGCTTGGACCGGAGCCGGCCCAAATGTCGATTCCGAGTATGGTACCACAAGAAAATATGGTGTCACCAATGCCACCAACAGATGATAGGCTAGCAATGTCAGAAGCGCCAGGCACGGAAGTACCGATGCCGGATGCAAGTTTGATGCCACCACCGGTGAATGGTGAACTTGCGGATCGACCGGATAGCGTTTTGCCGCCACCACCGGTGCCACCGGTTGATGATGCCTCAATGGCGCCACCAGCCTAGATAGTGATATAATTACTACATGAAAGACGAAATAATTCTAGTTGACAAGCCGCCCGAGATGTCGTCTTTTGGGGTGGTAGCGCGAGTACGTCGCAAATTGACCGAGGAGGAGAATCAGCGCCGCCTAAAAGAAGCTGAACGGGCTAGGCAGCCTTATCAACGAGTTAAGCGGGTTAAAGTTGGGCATACTGGTACTTTGGATCCCTTTGCGACTGGACTACTGATTTTGTTAACCGGAAAAAATACCAAGCGGGCGGGAGAATTTCTGAAACTTGATAAGGAGTATATTGCCACGCTTCATCTAGGTGCGACTTCAAGTACTGGGGACCCGGAGGGGGAAATTACAGAACTTTGGCGAGCGCAAGACGGAGAGCTACGACCAGTAGAACAAGGGGGGAGCGCGGGAGATTATCAAAAAACCGAACAAAAAATTCGTAAAATCCCGAACAAAACTACTGTGGAAAACTGTGTGGAAAAATTTGTTGGGGAAAACTTGCAGAAAGTTCCGGAATTCTCGGCGGTAAAAATTAATGGTCAGCGGGCTTATAAATTAGCTCGTGCAGGGCAAAAGCTAGAAATGCCAACGCGTAAAGTCACGATTTACGAACTGGAGATTTTGGAGTATGATTGGCCGAAGTTGGTTCTGCGGGCGAAAGTCTCGAGCGGAACTTATATCCGCGCGCTGGCCGAAGATATCGGGAGGGAATTGGGCGTTGGAGCGTATTTGACTGCACTTAGGCGTACTGAGGTGGGACAATGGCGGGTCGCAGATGCAATGTCTCTAGGAAAATGGCTAGAAAATAGGGGTTGAAGCTAGCGATAATCTGTGCTATAATTGGCTACATATGATTACTAGAGAGAAAAAGGCTGAGGCAATGGCAAAGCTTGCTCGCAACAAGTCAGATGTTGGGTCGCCGGAGGTGCAGGTGTCGATTTTGACTGAGCGGATCAAAGAGGTGACCGAGCACGTCAAGGAGAACAAGCACGATTATATGGCGAAGCGTGGTCTGATGCAGATGGTTGGTCAGCGCAAAAAGTTGCTCAAGTATCTCGAGAAGAACGATTTCGAGACCTACAAAAAGACAATTTCGGCCCTCGGGCTCAGAAAATAGCTGGCAAGCGCCAAATAGTACAAAAAGGCCGTCTCTAGACGTGCTTTTTTGATGCTGGCGGGGGATCTTTGATGGTTTTTGGGTCGATTTTGACTAAAACGTTCGACAGAAACCAAAAATAAGCAGAAAAGTATTGACTTTTTCTAGCAAGTGTGCTACAATAGAGAGGTAGGGCTGCTTTTTGCAGCTACTAAGCATTATTAAAGGAGCGACGAAAATGTCAAATGTTGAAACGAAGGACGGAACTGAAGTATTGGATGGCGTGGTGGCAAGCATACTCACTGCGTCAATGATGAGAGAGTTCTTACCAGCGGGAAAAATCCCGCAGGTAGTTGCAATTAATACGTCGGGGCACGATGGAGTAGTTTATAGCGGACGAATTGTTGTTGACCCTGGCACCATATCCGAGAAAGGAGAAATAGAGGGAATCCTCCACCAACTAAAACATTGTTTTATGGGCGATTACGAAAAAGCCCAAAGTTGGATGGTAGAGGAATTCCGCGCGAACTCCGGCAAGCACAGTCGGATAAGTATTGCCTATTATGTGTGGCAAAATCGGGAAGGACAGTTGGTAACCGATTTTTACCGCAGTATGGCTGAAGGCGCCTCAGGTGCCCATCAGCTGCGCAAGATTACCTCTCCATATGATATGGGGGGGGTCAATATGAGAAAACTACTTACAAAGGCAATAAGTATTATGCAGTGCCGATGACGACGGGTGAGGCGAATCGCCTCATGAACCTATTTGCGACGATGGTGGTCGAGGCTTTTGAAGATTATTGGTTTGAGCTTGCAGTACGCTCAAAGCCTGCAGCAGGAGGAATGCCGAGAAAGACCGCAACCGAAGTTTTGTCGGGACCGTGCCGTATTATGATGCCGGCAGTGGTATTTTGATTTTGGTTACAAGTTAGTTTAGAGGGGGCGTTTCGACTGACACCCCTTTTCGCCCCCCGAATATATTGTAAAAGCAGCCTGCTAGTAAGGCTGCTTTATTCGTGTTACAATAAGATTGTATACTTAACAAGGGAAGACTGTAGAGAGAAATGCTGGGCGGAGCGTTGCTCTCTGGAGTTTTCCTAGAAAGGATCAAATGGACATTATTAACCCTAGTGGTAAACAGACTTTGGCTGTCTCGACGGAACTTTTCGGGCGCAAATTAACTTTGGAAGTGAATCGGGTTGGATTCCGCTCGACAGCTTCGGTATTAGTAACTTATGGCGATACGATCGTGCTGGGTTCAGTGGTAGTTGGTAAAAAGCCTGTCGTGCAGGATTTCTTCCCGCTGACCATCGATTATGAAGAGAAATTTTATGCTGCGGGGAAAATTAGTGGTTCGAAATTTATCAAGCGTGAAGGCAAGCCAGCGGATGAAGCAGTGCTAGTCGGACGTCTGATCGATCGACCAATTCGCCCGCTCTTTCCGAAAGGCTATCGTCAGGAAGTACAAGTTGTTACGACGGTGCTGAGTATGGATCCGGGCTTCCGACCGGATGTAATTGCGATGCTAGCGGCGTCGAGCACCTTGATGCTATCGGGTACACCGTTTGATGGTCCGATCGCGGGGCTAAGGATTGGGCGAATTAATGGCGAGTTCAAGGCTTTTTTGACACCAGAGGAGAGAGGAAAATCCACGCTCGACCTAGTGGTTGCCTGTAAAGATGGCAAAGTGATGATGGTTGAAGCGGGGGCTGATGAAGTTCCGGAAGCGATGATTATCGAGGCGATGCACTGGGCGGTGAAGAACGTCCAACCGATGTTGGATTTGCAGCGAGAATTAGTTGAAAAAGTTCAGCCTGAGGCGCAGGAATATAAGTTAGTGTTGCCGGATGAAGAAATTCAGACAAGAGTTGATGCTTGGACGAACGGAAAACTTGGCGACGTGCGCGGCAATGTGATTGACCGACAGAACAAAGTTACAGAACTTAAGGATCAGATGAACGCAGAGCTTGCGCTCGAGCTAGGCGAAGGCGAAACTGAAGAAGAAAAGATCGCCGATTACACCGAGCGACTGCAGGGTGAATATGAGCAGGCGTTTGATCTCGCCGTACATCATGAAGTGCGACGTGGGATTATCGAGGAAGGTGTGCGCCCGGATGGCAGGAGGCTGACTGAAGTACGGCCGTTATCAAGCCAGGTTGGAATCTTGCCAAGAGTCCATGGTTCAAGTCTATTCACGCGTGGTTTGACCCAGGCAATGAATATTGTGACTTTGGCACCTTTGTCGTTTGCGCAGATTGTTGATACGATGGAGGTGACTGATGGCAAACGTCGTTATATGCATCACTACAATGCTCCGAGCTATACTGTGGGCGAGACTGGGCGAATGGGTAGCCCAGGACGGCGAGAAATTGGCCATGGTTATTTGGCAGAGCGGGCGCTGACACCGGTACTACCGAGTGAAGAAGATTTTCCGTATGCGATTCGTAGCGTCACCGAAATTATGAGCCAAAATGGTTCAACTTCGATGGCGGCAACTTGTTCGAGTTGTATGGCATTGATGGATGCAGGTGTGCCGTTGAAGCGACCCGTAAGTGGCGTTGCGATGGGGTTGATGATGGATGTACCGGCAGGGACAGAAATCACTGCGGACGATGTTGAGAAGTCGTATGTACTGACCGATCTGATGGATGCAGAAGATTTTGCTGGTGATATGGACTTTAAGGTGACGGGTACTACCGAGGGTGTGACAGCTTTGCAGATGGATATGAAGGTTCATGGGCTGCCGGTCGAGATTCTTGAGAAAGCCATTGCGCAGTCACATGAGGGGCGAATGTTTATTTTGGAGCATATGCTAAGTGTCATTCCGGAGCCTAGGGCTGAGCTTTCGCCGTATGCACCACGGATTGAGAAAATTATGGTTGAGGTCGACAAAATTGGCACAATCATCGGTAAGGGCGGCGAAACTATCAATAAAATTACGGCCGAGACTGGTGCGCAGGTTGATATTGATGATTCCGGATTAGTGACGGTTTCGGGCACTAAAGCAGGGGCAATTGATCGCGCAGTTGAGTGGATCAAGGGCCTCATTGAGGAGCCGGAAGTTGGTAAAGTTTACGATGGTACGGTTGCGGCGCTGAAAGATTTTGGAGCGTTTGTGACGATTTTACCGGGAATTGATGGGATGCTGCATATTAGTCAAATTTCTGATAAGCGCATTGATAAAATTGGTGATGTTTTGAAGGAAGGTCAAAAAGTTAAGGTAAAGCTGACGGCGATTGATGATCGGGGAAGACTAAGCCTCACGATGCGTGGCATCGAACAATAAAGCATGCTATAATATATATATGGCAAAAGCGAGGTCAAAAGGTACAGCAAAGCGTGGGCGTCCGGCAGGAAGTCGGTCGTCTACGCGTGGACGCAAAAAATCTACCCCGGCGCACGAGCTGCCCGGTGGTTTTTGGCGACAAATTGTGGCAATTTTGTTGGCACTTGTTGGCGTATTTTTGATTTTAACTTGGATGGGTGATGGTGGGAATTTGCTGAATTCGGTTGACGATGCTTTGACTTCGGTGATTGGTAACGCAAAATTCTTGGTGCCGGTTTTGCTATTTTGGATGGCATATAAGATTTTCCAGGACAAGAACAATCAATTAGCGCCGGTGGTATGGATTGCTTCAATTTTGTTGATCGTTTGGGTGGCGGGAGCCTTTGGACTAAGCTCAATGGGCAGCACGGAACAGAATGGTGGCGTGGCCGGAGATTGGTTAAATGGTTTTATTACGGAACTACTTGATGCTAGTGTAGCAATTATTATTTATGTGATTTTGATATTTGTAACTACACTGTTTATTATGCAGACTAATCCATCAGCAGTTGTAGAAAAAGTTGGCGATATGTTTCGTACCAAAGAAGTTGAGGATACTCCCAAGAGGAGGACTGCCGAGAAGCCTACTAAAACTGCAAAGAAAGATGACATAGAAATTAAGGTAAATAAGGCAACCCCAGCGGAAGAGCCGCTAAAGGTACAACCAAAGATCGGCATGCTTGGAAAACTTGGGCTCGGCAAGAAAGCTGACAAGAATCATGAACTTAAAGTCTCTGAGCCCGAAAAAACCGAAGAGAAAAAACCGGCAGCTATGGAGAATTCTGATCGGGCGCTTACGCAGGTGAACGATCCAAACTGGAAGATGCCGACTTTAAGTTTGCTGGAAAAGAAGCAAAATTCGGCCGACTCGGGAGATATTCATCAGAATGCAAAGATTATTCAGTCGACTTTGGCGGAGTTTGGGATTGACGTTGAGATGGAAGGTGCAAACGTTGGTCCGCGCGTGACACAGTATACGATGCGCCCTCCGCAAGGTGTCAACCTGTCAAAAATTGTTGCGCGTGACAAAGAGTTGGCGCTGAATCTTGCAATGGATAAAATTAGGATTGAGGCGCCGATCCCAGGCACGAGGCTGGTCGGTGTGGAGCTTCCGAATCGTAAATCAACTGAGGTGAGGTTGCGCGGTGTGCTGGATAGTGATGAATGGAAAAAGACCGATGAGCCGCTAACTTTTGCGGTTGGTAAAGATATTTCCGGCAAAGCCGTGGTAGGGAATCTTGGTAAAATGCCGCACCTGCTGATTGCTGGTACTACCGGTTCGGGTAAGTCGGTCATGACTAATACGCTGATCTCGTCGCTGTTATATCGTAATGCCCCAAGCGACCTAAAATTGATTATTGTCGATCCGAAGCAGGTTGAGATGGCGCAGTATGAGGATATTCCACATCTTTTGACACCAATTATCACTTCAACCGAAAAGGCGCTTTCGGCGCTCAAGTGGGCGGTCAACGAAATGGAAAAGCGCTATACTTTGATGGCAGAAGAAAAAGTTAAAAATATCGGTGATTACAACGCAAAGATGGCGAAGAATGCCGCAGGGCAGAGGAAGAAAAAAGGCGTTGAGAAGATTGAGGTGATTGATGCAGATGACGTTGATACTAAATCAGAAGCCAAAGAAATGGCGCACGATGGCGAACGGATGCCGTATATCGTAATCTTGATTGATGAGATGGCGGATTTGATGATGACGGCGGGTAAAGACCTAGAGATGCCAATCGTGCGGATTGCACAGAAAGGTCGTGCCGCGGGTATTCACTTGGTACTGGCAACTCAGCGTCCAGAGGTAAAAGTGATTACTGGTCTAATTAAGGCTAATGTCCCAGGAAGAATTGCCTTTGCGGTTGGTAGTCAGATTGATTCGCGCGTGATGCTCGATATGACCGGGGCGGAAAAATTGCTTGGTAAGGGCGATATGTTAATGCTGACAACTGAGATGATGGGCAAACCAAAGCGTATTCAGGGCGCGTGGGCGAGTGATGAAGACGTGGCGAAACTGACGGCATTTCTGCGTGCGCAGCGTGGACCTAATTATAACGACGACGTAGTTTCTCAACCGGTGCAAATTAAGGGTATGGAGCCAATGGGCGGTCTTGAAGGCGGGCTTGGGCGTCGCTTCGATCCGAATGACCCAATCGTGCGTAAGGCGATTGAAATTACGCTCAAGAATGGTAAATTCTCTACTTCGTCTTTGCAGACTTGGCTTGGTAAGGGGCACGGATTTGTATCGGGTTTGGCAATTTGGCTAGAGCAGATTGGCGTAATTGGTCCGGCGGAAGGGCACAAACCGCGAGCAGTGTTGATCTCTTCGATGGAAGAATTCGACGAAAAAGCCAACGCGCATTAGTGCTTATGGTATAATAAGTACAAGAATAAAATAGGAGGCAAAATGGCAACAAAAAAGTCGGGTGCCAAAAAAACGACGTCGCAGTCCACGAAAACTGCTCGTCCGAAGAAATCCGCAAGTACCAGCAACGCTAAAAGTAACAAAGCCACAGAGGAGATATTGATTCGTCGCGCGAAGAGCACGAACTGGCTGTCGATTTTGGAATCGGTAGTAATTGGCGTTTTGGGCGTGTTTTTGATTACCAATCCGACCTGGATTACGCAGATTATTTTTTATATCATCGGTATCTTCTTGATGGTCAAAGGTGTTTACAAAATTGTTAATTATTTTGTGGTACACGGAAAGAGCGATTTTTATAATAACGATTTGCTCTACGGTGTAATTGCGCTGATTTTTGGGATTCTGATTGTGATCCTATGGGAGAAGTTGAGTGATGCGATCGGGATTGTTGTCGGTGCATGGATGATTTATGGTGCGCTGGTACGCTTGAACGCGGCTATCAAGCTTCACGCTGCAGAGGCGAAGAATTGGTTCTATGTACTACTGCTTTCGCTATTAATGCTTGCGCTTGGTATTTATCTAATTATTTATGCCGGAGCTGGATTTATCGTTCAAATCGTCGGTATAGTGATGATTATTGCGGCCATTGTTGGGGTGATTGACGACGCAGTTTATATGAAGGAGCTAAGCGAACTTTCTAAATAAGAAAATCCCCACATCGCCCTTGCTAAAAAAGGCGATGTGGGTTATAATGAGCCTAGTGGAATCGTAGCTCAGTTGGTTAGAGCGCTGCCCTGTCACGGCAGAGGTCGCGAGTTCGAGTCTCGTCGGTTCCGCCATTAATGGAATAGGGAAGACCGTGATGGTCTTTTTTGTTGCACATTCTAACGTAATTGTTGCGGTTTACTACCTCTCTTCACCCCTCCCGTACCACACAGCGAACGGCAAAACCGTACCCGCGGTAATTGTTATTTTGAGGGCGGACAGCCGTCTGGTACGTACCCAAGTAGTGACCGTAGGTAGCAGAGCCAGCAGTAGTAGACCACCAGTAGCCAGACGTGACGCGTGCGTAGACGCCGCCATACGAGCGATAGTAGTAGCCCGTACGGAGAAAGTTGAGAGGATTGCTCTCTATTGGCGTGATAAAGTATGATATAATGTTTTTATGCCGTTGTAGCTCAGTTGGTAGAGCAGCTCATTCGTAACGAGCAGGTCGCTGGTTCAAGCCCAGTCAACGGCTCCAGGCATTATCAAATAGAGACAGTCTATGGGCTGTCTCTATTGTGTTTGTTTTTACTCCTCTCTCGTAAAACCTACGGTTTTACTCTCCTCGGGCGTCGACTCAAAAGAAAAAGTTTTTTCTTCACCCGTCTCCTACGAGGTTCACCCCTCCCGTACCACACAGCGAACGGCAAAACCGTACCCGCGGTAACCGTTACTCTGAGGGAAGACAATCGTCGGATACGTGCCCAAGTAGTGACCATGAGTAGCAGAATCAGCAGCAGTAGACCACCAGTGGCCAAACGTGACGCGTTCGTTGATGAGACCATTCGAGCGATCGTAGTAGCCCGTACGGAGAAAGTAACAAACTCCACAAATGTTGGATTTTTTCGAGTTTGTGGAGTTTAAACAATCTATCGATCCCTGTTGCTGTTTTTATTTTCTTTTTGACGAGAGAGTTAAGCTTAAATATGCCGGATGCGGTTTTTGGTCTGATAATTAATTTGTTCAGTCTCAATCATTGGATAACTGATTAATTTTTTGCTATCTATTTTAGTTTTATGCATTTCTACGGCCGAAATTTGATGGTTGTCATAAGTTGTATAGTAGCAAATACCTTTATCGAGGTTATAACCGGACGAATAAACTGTGATTTCGTAGGAATCGGATTTTACTTCATTAGACCCGCGTGACTGATCGCAAGAATGGAGAATATGGAAATATTGGCTGATACTGCTTTGCTCGTCATCGGCAGACTGAGCGTGCGACTTATGGAAGCAGGCGCGCACAAAACGCGACTGTGAGTCTAACCCGCCAGGCAAATTACGAGTGCCAATTCCGCGACCATAATACGACAAGTTCAGCTTGGGCGCAAAGGAGTTTTTGGGATCTTTGGGAGAAATTGTCATGTAATTATTAAGTTGGAAAAGTTGTGCAGGGAAGGGTGGGTTATTGGTTAAAACACCGATAGGGTTATCATAAATCATCAAGCCCGCGGCGGTTGATTCGACTGTGATTGACCGCTTGGCGTCGGCAATAATCCAGTGCAGCTCAGCAACCGGCAATTTATCGCTAAAATTATTGTTGTAGAAGCTCATTTTTTGAACCAAACGCTCGGCTTCGTCGACATTGGCACATTGCGAAAGTACCCACGGAATAAATTCCCATGGAGCAATATTGTCTTTTGTTTGATCAAGAGGGAAGAATTTTGCATTACCGACAAAGTTAAGTCCAGCGACCCCGAGACCTTTTTCGTTGATGGCATCATAATAGAGAGGATAGTTACTGCCGTTATCATCTTTTACCACGTAAGCAACGCCAATAATAGCATGGTGATTGTCGAGCGTGCCTGCTTCACGGAAGTTTAGCGGGAATTTGCGCGGGGTAATCGTGATAGTCTCATCATAAGAGTATTCCAGATCAAGATTTCTGCCAAAATAAGTATTTCGAGTTTTATAAACAATAGACGTGCACATTCTTACCTCCCTTTTCGTTAATTATAGCATAATCATTATAGCGCATAGAAAAACCTCCAGTATTGGAGGGCTTTCTATGGTGGTTCCGGTCGGACTTGAACCAACGACACAAGGCTCTTCAGGCCTCTGCTCTACCAACTGAGCTACAGAACCATAAAGACATTATAACATAAAAATTCTAGAATGTGTAGAACTTCAGCAAAAACCTCTTAAAAATACACAAAAATAACCCCAGTTTTTCTTAACACACCGTAAAGTTTTGGGAAAAGTCTAGAATTTGTGCGGGCGGGGATTATCTATAATTACAGTGGGCGGGAGAAGGGAAGAAATGCTAAAAGTTGCGGTATTTGGTATTGGACGGGGTGGAGAAGCCGTAGCTCAATATCTATCGACGGAATTAGGCACCGTAGAAATAATCGAAGTAATTGATTGGTCGAGTTCGAAAAATGTTTATCGTGACCCGAAAGTAATGCGTCAAATTGCTTGCCATTTTATATCGCCATACATCGGAAAAGTAGATTTAGTAGTTTTGGCGGATTATGCATTGTCATTGGTGACAAACTCTCTCAAAAAACAGTGGCCTGAACAAAAGATCATTAGCATGGAAGTTGACTTTCGTCATGCGCCAAAATCTTGTCAAAATGCAAATGTTGTCACCTTGATCGCCAATGGGATCTTATTCCAATCGAAACTCGGAAGAGAAATCTGCAGACAGTTGTCTAGTACTAAGGTTATTCTTCCGGATTGCTCGGGATGGGAAGGTTTAATTGATAGCGGTGATATGTCGAAAGATATTTTGGAAATTGAGCTTAGCAAAACCTTCACCTTGGCTAGTAGTCGCAACCCTATCTCTCGCCATCAAAAGAAATTTTTGGACGGAAATCTTAGTTTACGATCAGAAGTAATCAAATTTTTGTTGCGCACTACGCCAGCTGCGCGACCTAGTTTGGCGCTAGCTGGAGTGGGCGAGACGGGTATGAGGACGGAGGATACTAGCTCTAGCTGCAACGTCTCGCTGAGTGGTTTTACTTCCCGTTCTAGGCGACGATTGCCATCTCCGCAGGTGGCGTACCTACTCGGTACACATTTTTGGAACGTCGAAGATGATTTGCAAGAGATATTTGGTTACGGAACTTTAGTAGTGGACTTTCGTAGGAAGTTGCTACACGATGTCTGTTTAGCGTTGAGGTTGAGGGGACTTGATGGGCGTCTAGGTGAATGAGCCGTACTTGTGGCAACAGGGGAGAAGTGCTATAATTTAGACAACCCCGGATGGCGGAATTGGTATACGCGTTCGACTTAAAATCGAATGAGGAAACTCATATGGGTTCAAGTCCCATTCCGGGGACCAAGGATTAGGAGTTCCGTAGGTGGAACTTTTTTGTTTTTTCTCACCCCTCCCGTACCACACAGCGAACGGCAAAACCGTGCCCGCGGTAGGTCCTAGGCTGAGAACCGACTACACCAGGATATACATATAGATAGTAACCCTGTGAGTCCACACCACTTATCCTAGACCACCAATATCCGCCCAGTATGCGTGCCCCGATATTACCTTCAGATTGGCTATTGTAGACGCCCGTACGGAGAAAGTTGAGAGGAAGTAGTAAATAATGTATACTCATTTCTCCAATCTGTAAATTCTATCACTTTTACAGTATTCTTGTCATTTTTATCGATTTTTAGCAACTTTTTGAACATAATTTGCCGTATTCTAGTACTTAGAGTCTATACAGACGATTTTAGCTTTTTCGCGTGGTGGGGTAGCCATAAGAAGTTTGTAGCGATCCTAGGGCTTCCTAAGCATGGCCAAGAATTTAATAAATTATCCCTCTTCTCCGTACGGGCTTCTACGATCGCTCGTATGGCGGCATCGTCGTACGCGTCACGTATGGCTTCTGGTGGTCTACTACTGCTGGCTCTGCTACGCACGGTCACTTCTTGGTTACGTCCCCGACGAATGTCACTCCCCACGATAACTATTACCGCGGGTACGGTTTTGCCGTTCGCTGTGTGGTACGGGAGGTGAAGAATTGCAAGGTTCAATGACAAACGGCGAAACACGACCTGGACTATTTGTATAAGAGATACGTCTGTGTTATAATGGGACATGGAAGGGTGGCCGAGTGGTTTAAGGCACCGGTCTTGAAAACCGGCAGGTTAACGCCTCGCAGGTTCGAATCCTGTCCCTTCCGCCAGAAGAGCATGGCATCGTAGCTCAGTTGGTTAGAGCGTGGGACTCATAAGCCCAAGGTCACTGGTTCGATCCCAGTCGATGCTACCAAAGAAAATAGTTGAACGTCGGTTCAACTATTTTCTTTTAGGCTCTCCCGTCATACCAAGAGAGCCTATTCCACCAATTAGTAAAGCTTAAAGCTGGCTTCACCGTAAGAATAATCGTCGTAATGCAGAGTCAAACGGGTATCCTTGGCTGGTACTTCAAATACGAGCGAACCAGTTTTTCTGCCGTCGGCAGCAAGGCTGCCACTACCAAGATGATCGTCCTGCAGGGAAGTAGCATAGTCATGAATATCACCGTCGCCATTTTCTAACTCAAAATCAAACGGACTGTAATCGGCTCGATTCTTCGAATTATTAGCAATCGTGAGGTTTACCTTGACGTATTCCATTCCGTCGTCCGGAGTATCAAAGCGGTTACCGGTGCTAAAGTTGCGCGTGATCGAGTTAACGGTAATCGACAAATCACCTACGCGAGCCGTCTCGCCAATACTATAAATAGTCGAATTATATTTGTCGTCTTCATCATCGTCTTCGTCGTCATAATAATCATCGATCGTAAAACCGCTATCAATTGTTTTGTCCGGTATCTCATCAATAGCGAGAAGGGCTTTGAACATTAATACGAAGCCAATAATACTAAATACGAATGAAATGCCGATTGTGACCCAAAACCAAACACGCTTAAACGGTGGTCGATCACTTTTTGCAGTAGGGTTATTGTTTGTCATAAATCTTCCTTTGATTAGTTATATATATTATAATACACTTTAGGGTCTTCGTGCTATAATATACATATGAACGTAAAGAAAGGTTTTACGATTATAGAGGTGACGATTGTGGGGGCATTTGCGGCGCTTCTAGTGATTATTTTCTTTTTGCAGAAGGCGAATGTTGATGCGATGAATCGTGATGATGATCGCAAGACGGCAATCAACGCCATGTACTATGCTTTGGAGGAATATTATTATCCCAAATATGGTTATTACCCATCCGAGATTAATGAAGATGTTTTGCCGGTAATCGACCCGCAGCTTTTCACTGATCCGTTTGGTGCTAATGTCGGCACAGAAACGAGTACTTATAGCTATGAGCCGGCTAATTGTAATACTGCAAATGAATGCCAAGATTTTATCTTGCGGGCTAACCTAGAGAAGGAAGATACTTATATTAAACGGGGTCGCAAATGATTCGTTTTGAATCTGAGCAGCCGGTTGCGGTAAATGTAGCAACAATAGAAGAGCTGCTTTCGGAAATTAGAAATGACAAGATGGGCGGTTGGTATGATTTGCCGAAAAAAATTGATTCGGCTGAGGTTGAGAAAATTAAATCTGCCGCGGAGAAGATTCAATTAGATTCAGAATACCTAGTTTGTGTTGGTATTGGCGGGTCGTATTTGGGTCACAAAGCCGTGATTGATGCACTTGGCGGCAGCGGCGAGACGAAGGTTTTTTACGCCGGCAACAGCCTTAGTGCGCGCGAGCTAAAAAAGGTATTTGACGAAATTGGCGACGCAGATTTTTCGGTTAATATAATCTCAAAGTCCGGTACAACGACCGAGCCGGCGATTGCTTTTCGATTTTTGAAAGAAAAGTTAAAACAGAAGTATGATGACAAGGCGAGCGAACGTATCTACGTGACAACCGATGCGGCGCGTGGTGCTCTCTATGGGGAAGCTACCCAAGAGAAATATACACGGTTTGTGATTCCGGATAATATTGGCGGTCGATATTCAGTTTTGACGCCGGTAGGATTGCTACCAATTGCTGCTGCGGGAATTGATATTGATCGGTTGATTGCAGGGGCATTTATTGAACACCGTGAAATCAAGGAAAAACACGTGAGCGATCTCGCGGCAGTGAAATATGCCTGTTCGCGCGCAAAGCTTTTGAAAGACGGCTTTGATGTGGAAGTTTTGGCAAGTTTTGAGCCGAGTATGAACACTTTTGAGGAGTGGTGGAAACAGCTTTTTGGCGAATCCGAAGGGAAACAAAATCAAGGGATTTTCCCGGCTGCAACTGTATATACGACTGATTTACATTCGTTAGGTCAGTATTTGCAGGAGGGGCGGCGTAATATCTTTGAGACTATGCTTAGCTTCGCGAAACCACCGGAGGTTGATTTTGAAATTCCCGAGCTAAAGCAAGACCTTGATCAGCTGAATTATCTTGCGGGCAAGAAGCTGAGTTTTGTGAATGAACAAGCTCGACTTGCAACGATTGAGGCACACCGAGCAGGGGGAATTCCGGTTTTTGAAGTAATCGCGCCGGATTATTCGGTTGAATCACTTGGGGCCTTGATTTATTTCTTTGAGCTAGCTTGTGCGCTTTCGGCAAAGCTCGCGGGTGTAAATCCATTTGACCAGCCGGGCGTTGAAGCTTATAAAACTGCGATGTTTCATTTGCTGGGCAAGGCGGGGTTCTAGATGAAGCAGAGGGTGGTGATTGCTCTAGGCGGTAATGCTTTGCAGCAAAACGGTGAGGTTTCTGCAGAGGCGCAAAAAGCGGTTGCTGAGCAAGTTGGACGCGATATCGTGAAATTGGCAAGCAAATACGAATTGATCATTGCGCACGGTAACGGTCCGCAGGTAGGTAATATTTTGTTACACGAAGAATCTGCGGCAAGTGAAGGTGCTCCAGCGATGCCGCTCGATACGGCGGTCGCGATGAGTCAAGGGCAGATTGGGTATTGGCTGACTCAGGCGATATCAAATGCTTTTAAACGCGAGAAGAAGCAACGCAAAGTTGCCACAATTGTGACGCAAGTCGTAGTGGATCGTAAGGATCCAGCTTTTCGTCATCCAACTAAACCAATTGGACAATTCTATAACGCCAGGGAAGCCGTAAAACTCTCAAAGAGTAAAGGTTGGGAAATGATGGAGGATTCGGGTCGCGGTTATCGAAGAGTGGTTGCTTCGCCAAAACCTATTGACATTGTTGAGAACCGTGAGATTGTCACATTAGTAGAGTCGGGTGCTATTGTAGTTGCAGTGGGGGGTGGTGGAATTCCTGTGGTGCGCACCAAAGTTTTGAAATTATTAAAAGGGGTTGACGCAGTAGTGGATAAGGATTTTGCGGCGGAAAAGTTGGCTGAGCTAGTTAAGGCGGATATTTTTGTTTCGGTGACTGCGGTTCCGAATGCGTTTTTGAACTTTGGCAAGTCCGATCAAATTGCGCTAGGAGTTTTGACTACAAAGGAAGCTAAGCGATATATTCATGCCGGGCAATTCGGTACCGGTTCAATGCTGCCAAA
Organism: Candidatus Saccharimonadota bacterium; assembly: GCA_013316435.1. Taxonomy (GTDB): domain Bacteria; phylum Patescibacteriota; class Saccharimonadia; order Saccharimonadales; family Saccharimonadaceae; genus Nanosyncoccus. The sequence continues at coordinate 19,085 of WSMR01000002.1, forward strand.
GATGGAGGCGGTTACCAAGTTTGCCGCTCGAGGAAAGATTGGAATTATCACGACGCCAGCAAATCTTGAACTAGCTTTGAAACGTAGAGCCGGAACAATTATTCAAGATTAGACTAGTTGTCTTGCTGCTAGCCGTACTGCTTCGCTCCAGCTAGTTGCTACGTGTGGCGTGCTGGCAATTTCGTCGATTTTGAGGCAATTTCGTACTGCTAGGGCAATTTCTTGCACTACGAGATCAGCCTCCGGACAGACTACAGTTCCACCCATTACTTGTCCGCGCGCATCGACTAACAACTTAACAAAACCATCACGAAAATCATTCGTATTGGCGGCGCTAATCGTGTCAATCGGTACTAGGGCAGATCGACATTTGATATTTAGTTTTTTACAATCAGAATCATTCAAACCGACCTTCGCAACTTTTGGCAAAGTATCGGTCATGCGGGCAAAGCCGGCATAGTTGATGGAGCCGCCGGATTTTTTGAGGGCATTTGTGGTAGCGAGTTTAGCTTCGTAGGTTGCTCGTTCGGTCGAGCTTTCGCCGCCAATCACATCGCCAGCAGCCCAAATATGTGGGCAAGTTGTGCGCAGAGTTTCGTTGACCGCGATGCCTTTGCTGGTATATTTGACACCGGCGTTTTCGAGTCCGCAATCGGTGCTTGGTTCGGGGGTTGTAGCAAGCACAATCGCTTCAACACGGACGGATTTTTCTTGGCCGTCGCGCACAAATACCACTTGTTTGTTTTTACCGTCTTGCGCGACGGCCACCACGCGCGAGGAGGTAAGGACTGTCACTTGGAAACGCTTATGGAGATTATAGGCGATAATTTCTCCGGCCTCGAGATCTTCTTTCGGCAGCAACCGGTCAGCGGCTTCGGCGATCAATACCTTAACTCCGAGTGCGGCAAAATATTCGGCGATCTCACAACCGGTAGATCCGCCACCAACCACCATTACAGCTTTAGGTAATTTTGACATGCGAAGTGCCGTATCTGGGGACCAGCAATTGACCGCTTCTACGCCAGCAATACCGCTAATTACGAGATTTGATCCAGTTGCAATGAGGAATTTTTCACTACTGATTTGTTGACCGTTCACGGTGACTTCATAAGGGCTGACAAACTGTGCAAAACCTTTATAGCAATCAATCCCCGCTTCTTCAAAAATTTTGCGCTTGCCACCACCGGCACGTCGCACTGCGGTTGCTTGCCAATTTAAAACCGTTGGATAGTTATAACGCAGTGTTGCGCTCGAAATACCAAATTTACCAGCTTCTAGAGCTTCAGCGTAACATTGAGAAAGTTTCAAGGCGGCGCCATAAGGCACATCACGATAGTTCAGCGTTGTTCCACCCCAACGATCGGCTTCAACGATGGCAGTTTTTGCGCCAAGACTTTTTGCTAACAAGGCCGCTGCACTACCAGCTGCACCACTTCCCAAAACTACATATTGATAGTCAAATTTTCTTGCCATTTCCCACCTTTATATAATTTTACCACGATTTTGGTAAACATAAGATAAATCAGCACTGTATCTTTTTGATTCAAGAGCGATTTTACGGTTTAGGTCGTCATTTGTAATGGCTGGGCGAGCAATCACCCAAATTCGGACCTTCTCGGTTACTTTATCAGCAATCGTTTCAGCTGCGCCATCGGGGATACCGATAACTTTTGCATCGTAAAGTAAGGTTTGACGGATTTTTTCGGCGTCAAAAGTTTCGGCAGTCACCATTTTCGCCATGCGCCGTGAAATCTTTGCGGTTTTCTTTTTGCCAAGATTCATATGCTTATTACCTCAAAAGCAAAGATAAAAATTGCTAGCACCAAGAATCCGGCTCCGGTCAGTGCGCGTAGAAACGTTTTGTATTTGACTCGCCAGCGCTGAATATCGACCACGGTATGACCTTTACGAATTGCTAGTCTCAAGATGATAGGTGGAGTGATTGAGATTACAGTATATAAGACCAGTGCAATGAGTTGTTGCAGCGGCTCGAGGCGCATAAGACTATTGCTGGCAACAACGACCAGCACGAGCGTAAAAGGCATCTCAGCAAGACTCGTGAGCATACCGAGTGAAAAAGCCTCGGTATTGCTATTTGTATCTTTGGCACGTCGATCGACGAAGCGCGCAACCGTGCGCGGCAACCATAGCTCGGTGCTACGACCACGTCGATAATAGATTGCCCAAACCGCAATTGCGAGCGCAATCAACATTCCCACGACAATCATTAACTCTTCGGGGTAGAGCGCTTCACTGAAATAACGATCCATAATAAAAGCGACTGCGCCTAGACCTAGAAAGACCAAAGTGCCAATACCGGCGATATAGCTATCAACAAGATTGCGTGTCTTTTTCTTGATATGCTTACCGAGACTTGCATGATATAGCAAAAGTAAAGCTCCTAAACCCAGCTGCATTGAAGCGTGAATCAGAGCCGCTAAGAAAACCTCCGCGAATGGAATTAACATATCCATAATATAATTATAGCATAAGTTCGATTGATATGAAACAGATGAGGTGCGGGTAGTCGCGGATAATTATTACGCTTGGAGGTTTTCGCTAGCTTCGTGTATAATGGGGAGGGGCCTCGTGCTACCTTGCTGTAACAAGGGTGAAAAGTACGAAAAAATGCTTGATTTTTGGTTGTCGCTGCATTAAAATAGGAACATAAAGAAAGTGGAGGAAAAATGCAGAAGCGACGGAGATACCTTAGAAACCTGTTTGCAGCAGTAATAATTATTACGGCACCTATTTTTACGCTGCGGAGTGTAAGTTTGCGCCAAACCGTGAGTAGAGCACAAAGTTCTCAGCAGCTTGCGCAAAATTATGATCTGAAAGATTCATTAATATCGAGTACAATTATTAATTCGCGTACGCCAGACGAGATTACCTCACCGGTTGAGCCTCCGGGAGGTGATGACCCACCATCAGTTGAAAATAAATTTGAGCATCAAAGTGAAGTAGTCTTGTGGGCGATTAATCCCGGCTATCGAGTTAATAATCAGGCGGAAACTGGGGAATTAATTGAGCTTCGAAATCTATCCGGTGAGATGGTTGACTTAACAGGATTTTCTTTGCGTTATACTAATAGCAGTGGCAATATGGTGACGTTGATTGAGTTTCAGGATGGCAGTAAAATGCAAGGAGATACAATTTTGCTGCGTTTTAGTAAATCTCCCGATAGGGATGCTGCAGATTTGGTATACACGACCAGTCTAGCAATGTCGGCGGGTCCGCTTGAACTTTGGCAAGATAATGAGTTGGTTGACACGGTTTGCTGGACCGGGAAGAATGGTTGCGTACGCGCGTTTAAGAGCGCGATCCCTACTACGTTAGTGCGAAATCTCGAAACTGGGGAATTTATCCATCAAGAAGAATATTTATCGATATTCGACCATGAAAACCCAGGTCTTCTACTACCTAATATTCCGGGTGATAGCGACGAAACCGCGGACGATAAACCCACTTCTCGTTGCCACGAATTGGAGTTCTCGGAAGTTTATACATATTATATAGATAATAAAATCGAGCAATTTATTGAACTTTATAATCCGAGCGCTCAGGTAGTAAGTATGGACGGATGCCAGCTGCGTTACAAAAAGAAACTTTATGCACTAAGTGGGGTAATTGACTCAGGTGGTTACCACGCTTATTATCCAAATGGGAAGTTTAGCTTGACGAAGAATCCGAACACTTCAAATGTAATTGAGCTAATCGATATAGACGAGCGAGTGGTTGACGAACTCACTTATCTGCATGGGCAGAAAAAGGGAACTAGTTACGCTAAATTTTATGATGCTACTGGTGCGGAGGCCTGGTCTCATACTTATGCTCGTACACCGGGTCGAGCAAATGTCTATCAAGAATTTCGGACCTGTGAGGCAGGCAAAGTTATTAACCCGGAAACTGGGAATTGCGTGAAGGCGGACACTGTGACGGATGCGAACGGAGTTTGCCCGGCTGGAAAATATCGTAATCCTTTGACAGGGCGTTGTAAAAAGATTGAAACAGAAAAAACTAAGGAATGTGCGCCCGGCTATGAGCGTAATCCGGAGACGAAACGTTGTCGAAAGATCAAGAGTGCGAATACTGGCGCAGATTATACCCTCGTTCCTACGACAAGTGGCGGCAAGAATGTATTTATTGCGGCGGGGATAGTTATCACAATAATTGCGTTAGGCGTTCTATATGTCGTCTGGCAATTCCGGCGCGAAATCGTACGCACGTTTAGAAAAGCTCACCAGCGCGTTCACGACGTTCGTAAAGACTTCCTCTCGCGGCGCAGCGGCCGGCACCGAGACAAGTAGTCCGAGCTCTTGGTAGTGTCTAAGTACTGGTAAGGTTTTTTCACGATATTCCTGGATTCGGGTTTGGAAAACTTCTGGTTTGGCATCGTCGGGGCGCAAACCGCGATCGCCGAGAATCTTTGCTGCTTCCCAGCGCTCAATTACATCCTGTTCGGTAAGTTGTAGCTCTACGACCGTTCGAATAGTATGCCCCGTCTTCTTGGCGACGCTCATAACTTCGTTTTCTTCACCGTTCCAGCGCCCAATAGAAGATAGAATTAGGGGGTACTTCCATAGATCTTCGCGTTCAAAGTAAGGAAGAATCCATTCAAAGAACACATTTTGGGGGATTAGCTTGCCCTCATGCGACAAATTTTCTCCTTTTTCCTGCTCGATCGCACGGATGATCATCCCCGAGGAAAGGAATTTTGCACCAAGATTTTCTGCAAGACGCACCCCAATTGTGTCTTTACCACTCATCGGCAAGCCGAAAATATTAATGCTACCAATACCAAGCCAGTTTTTGATTTGCTGAAATTGTTCTTCCATAATACGACAATTATAGCATTATTACTTACGACTGGCGATAATAGCTTCGTATTCTTGTAGTAGCGGGACTTTACTTAGGTAGTTTTCCCACATGCCGAGGTGATTGTTGGCGCGGCTATCACTCGTGTCGCCATAACCGTCGGCGAGTCGAGCAATTTCGTAAAGTGGAGTAGAAATGTCAGTAGCAAGTAGCCACTCTTGGCGACAACCGGTACTAGTAACATGGGTATTGAGCTCGATATTTGCTACCCAGCAGCGCCCGCGGTAATCGCTAAAGAACAGCCAAGCAGTTTGCGTATCTACTGATTCATAGCCTTCGCCCATAATTTGCCCAGCAAAAGCCGAATACACTGAATAACGCACCATCAGATTCTCAAAATCTGGTCCGGATTCGCGATTAATTGATAGCAGCTGTGGAGCAATTTTTTTGCGGCCAGCGGCGATAATTGAATTTGAGTCGGCGTTAAATGGTTGCGGAGAAACTTCACGATAGAAGTCTCCACGAAGTTGGCTGCGCGTATAAGCATCGCGAAACTCCTGGCGGGTAGCATAAGCTGGAGCAGTCCCCGCAAACAAGAAATCAGGGTTTGTGCTCGAAAGGTCAATAATTCCTCCGCGGCGCTCAATTTGGTTTAGTCCGGACTGGAGCAGAATCGGTAAAATCGTTGAACGGCTATCAAACCCAAGACCAAAAACATCAATACCCTCGCCGCTAATATCTCGAACATAATCTGGCAGATAGCGCCAAATGGCATTGTCTTTGTCGCGGTAGTAACTACGAATTTTGACACCGTTATTCGTTGGCACAAAAGCAATTGCCGCCATTTGATCGCTGGTTAGTTCAAAGAGATTCGACAGATAAACTACCTGATTATCAACGGTGATTTCGTAAGTCGGATAAAGTCCGGCCGTGACGAGATTTGGAACGCTGAGTTGATAAGATTGCCCGCCCTGAATCCAGGGGTCGCCCTCTACCACGGCGCGATTAAGCAGTTGATTGCGCAGTTCGTCTTCCACTAACGTGAGGTTTACGGAGCCAATTGGGGTCTCGACGAGCGTAGAAACTTGGTCAATCGGAGCGGTAGCATTAGGATTGGTTTCGTCGGCTAGGGTTGCGCTAAGGTCTTGCCCAATCGCTTGCGCGTCTTTACGCATAAGCTCAAATTGGCGATAATAATCAAATCGATCGCCATAAAGTTTTTGCTCGAGCCGATCCATAGCTTTGATATAATCATCAAATTGATCCGGAGAAGCCATATTCTGAATCTCGGATAAGAATCGCCGTCTTAGATCAGAAAAACCCACTGGAGTTCGGTAATCCGGTTGATGATGACGCGGCGCACTGATAAAAGCCTTCAAATCGTCACTAGTGACATCCTGCCAGTTTTGCGAATTATAACCGCAAACCACTGCGAGAATTTGCTTTTCGTGCAGGTCGGAGGAAACTTGGTCAAAAACTTGAGCAGCTTCGTCGACTTTGGAAGGGAAGGTTAGAAGAAATTTATTTTCCTCTTCGGTTGGGATACGATCTTCACGCAAGGTCTGGATAAAAGCTTCGCGACTAGCCTTCGGGTCAGTCTCAGGAATTTTGCGCCCCATTGGTAGACTGTGATTCAAATAAGGAATGAAGTAGGCAATAATTGCTTCCTGGGCTTGTTCGACTGGCGTAGCAGTGGTGATTAGAGAAAGTTTGGCTTGCTCCGGCGCAAGTTTTTGCTCGATATTTTTGCTGTCAGCCCTAATACTGCTTTTTGCCGTAGCTTGGTCGCCCTGAGGCCCATCCCTTAATTCCTCAAACATAGAATCATTATAACAAAAGAATCTAAACCGGTAAAGCCTTCTTTTGGGGCATTGTTATTTATGCGAAGTTACTCTTCATTCAAATTAGAAGGTTTTATTCTAGTAGAATCTAGAAAAATGTGCTATAATGAAGACGTTGCGATCCGTCGCAATGCTCATTTTCATTGTCAAGTGGATGTCGTAGTGCGTTAGCGCGAAAATATCCACGTATGTACCCGTAGCTCAGCTGGATAGAGCGTTGGCTTGCGGAGCCAAAGGTCGCAGGTTCGAATCCTACCGGGTATACCAGGGAAAATCACTCACTATTTTGTGGGTGATTTTCTTTGGTATTTCCCTTGAACTTGTGCTACAATAAAGATATGAAAAATACTGCGAAACTTTCGGGAGGTAAACAGCGGTTGTCACTTCAACGCGCGAAAGTGAAACTTCTAGCCTCGTACTATGGACATCCGGCGCGTGATTTGAAGATTATCTGTATCACCGGTTCAACGGGGAAGGTTGCAGTAGCGCATCTTGTACACGAAATTCTAACGGCTGCTAGTCAGCCTGCAGCAATTTTGGCTTCGGAGAGCCCAATCAAGGCAACCGTACTACACAAATTTCTAAATGATGCCTGGAAAGCAAAAGTTACTTACGCCGTTGTTACGGCGGCACCGGACGCTTTGGCAACCGAAACATTCTATGGCTTACCAATTCACGTTGCAGCATTGACCGATTTTGTCCCATCCGGTTTGACTGACACCGATTTGCAACACTATCTTGACGCTGAGGGAATACTTTTCCGTATGAATCCGGATATCGTGGTACTGAATCGCGACGATACACACTATCCGGAGTTTGCGCAGTTTCGTGGCAAGAATGGCACAATCACCTACGGCGCTTCTTCAGATTCGGAACTAAGAATTGATCGTTCAAAACTGTACAAAAAAGGCGTAGAGGCCAGTTTGGCAGTAGCAAATCGTTACTTTACGGTTGCTAGCTTCCTGACCGGTGAGCCGGCAGTTTCCTATATGGCTTGTGCGGCTGCAATCGCCTCCGGGCTTAATATCGCTCCGGATACTATTATTGACGGCATCGCAAATTACGATCCGGATAAGTAATCGTTCAGCTAGCGCTCTTGCGAATTGACTGCTAATTTGGTATAATTGATTTATGAAATTGACTGAGCGCCAAGAAGGAATTTTGTTTGCAATTATTGAGGAGTATTCGGAGACGGCTACTCCGGTTGGCAGTGTAATTTTGGCGAAAGTCTTCAATGTTTCTTCAGCCACAGTGCGCGCGGAAATGGCTCATCTTGAATCGCTAGGTCTGATTATCCAGCCACATACCTCGGCAGGGCGAATGCCGACTGATGCGGGCTATCGTTATTACGTAAATGCTTTGTCGGAGCGCCCCGAGACTCTAGCTGATAAACCTCATGCAAAGCCCGAAACGTATAATCCCAAGACTGCCGAGCGCAATAGTCGCGTTCTTGAGGTGCGCGTAAATGCGCAAACTCGAGCCGATTCAGCAATTCGTGGCGCAGTGGATTCACTGGTCGAACTAACGGGGAATCTTGGACTGGCAACGATTGGTGATCAGCTCTACATCGCGGGGGTTTCGCGGCTTTTTGCGCAGCCGGAATTCTTGGATAACCGTCGCGTGCAGGCGGTTGCAGAATTACTAGACAATTTGGAGCCGTGGCTTAGGGAAGCTTCGCCAGGTCAGCCATTAAATATCTTCATTGGTCAAGAAAATCCGATTGGCAAATCTTCCGGTGCGTCGTTGGTGGTAAGTCGTTTTCGCTCACCTTATTCTGACAAGAGTTATATCGGTGTTCTTGGCCCAACTCGTCAAAACTATCTACGCGTAATGTCATTAGTGCGCCATGCCGGTGATATTTTGGAACGAACATTAATGATAAAAGGAGATGATTGATGAAGAAAACACAACCAGTGGAAGGCGCACAAGATCAGCCGGTCGAAGGCGTAATTAATGCCGATGAGAACGAAATTGTAGAAAATGAGCCGGCGCCGGAACAAGAAGCGCTAGATGCAGAAAATGTAGAGGAAACGGCTGCGGAAGAGCCGGAAGAATCTAGTATGGAGAGCGAAAATGCTGAGCTAAAAGATTTATTGCAGCACACTCGCGCGGATTTTGAAAATTTTCGCAAACAGACCGACAAGCAGCGCGTACAGGCTATGGAGTCGGCCAAGTATGCTACTGTTCTAAAATTTTTGCCCCTAGTAGATGACTTTAGTCGAGCTTTAGCTACTTATCCGGAAGAGTTGGCGCCGTTGCAGAAGAATTTTGATAAAACACTTGAAAAGCTCGGTCTCGAGCAGATTAACTCAAACGTTGATACGGAATTTGATCCGGATTATCACGAAGCGGTTTCGATTGAAGATGCTGATGGTGATAAAGAAGTAATCTTAGAGACTTTGCGCCCTGGATATTTGTATGAAGGTGTGGTTTTGCGCCCGGCGATGGTCAAGGTCACTCACAAATAATCCGCTCTAGAGGTGGTATAATATATGTATGGAAGATGCCAAGGAGGAAATTCGGGCACGGTTGCCGATCGAAGATGTGGTTGGGCAGTATATTGAGTTGAAGCGGGCAGGGCGCAGCCTAAAGGGGCGTTCGCCGTGGGGCGTAGACAAGACCCCTAGTTTCATGGTCTCTCCGGAAAAGGGTATTTGGCATGATTTTTCGGCAAACAAGGGTGGAGACATTTTCGCTTTCATTATGGAGGTGGAGGGAATTTCTTTTCTAGAAGCCCTAGAGAAGCTAGCCGGTCAGGCTGGCGTAGAACTTGCAAAATACCGCGGGAGCAACAACGCTGTAACCCAGCGCAAACGCCGGGCGCGCGAAGCGATTGAACTAGCTTGTAAATATTATCAATTTTGTTTAACCAAAAATCAAAAAGTCATTCAATATGTCTTTGAAAAACGCGGTGTGAATAAGGGTACAGTGACGGATTTTCGGATTGGCTATTCGCCAAATACTGGCAGGGTGCTGACTGATTTTCTAAAAAAGCGCGGCTTCAAAAAGTCCGAACTGGAAGCGGCAGGGCTGCTCAACCGATTTGGTAGCGATATGTTTCGGGGACGAATGATGGTGCCGTTTATCGATACGAATGGTGTGATTGGTTTTACGGCGCGGATTTTGACAAAGGGTGAGCCGAAATATTTGAATACGCCGGAAACGCTTTTATTTAACAAAAGCCGATTTGTTTTTGGCTTGGCGCAGGCGAAAGAATCGATCCGCCAAAATAATTATGTGGTGATTGTCGAAGGAAATATGGATGTGATTTCGAGCCATCAAGCCGGCGTGCGCGAGGCGGTTGCAACTAGTGGTACGGCGATGACTGAACTGCATCTCAAGACTCTTTCTCGGCTGACGCCTGACGTGCGTTTGGCCTACGATGGTGACGAGGCCGGTATGAAGGCGACCGAGCGAGCCATTATGATGGCGGGAGATCTTGGAGTGAATCTTTCGGTGATTTCGGATTATCATGGCGTCAAGGATCCGGACGAGCTGATTCAAAAAGATCCAAGATTATGGAAGGATGCCGTCAAACATTGTCGCCCGGCAGTGGATTATTTGCTGGATAAATTTGAAGATAAAATTGACATTTCGACTGGAGTTGGTAAGCGCGAATATTCGGACAAGGCGGTAGGTTTGATTAAATATATTCACGATGCGGTAGAAAAGAAGCATTACGAACAGTTGATTGCACGGAAGCTGGATTGTTCGGTTGAAGACCTTAGAGCCAAGAAGGTGAATCAGCCCAGTACGAAGCACTTCAAAAAGGTTAAAGCCGCTCCAAAAACCGATCAACTAAAAGGCATCGAAGACAATCTGCATGCATTAGTACTATGTGGTAAAGTATCGGGAATTGAAGGATTGGAACTGCCAAGCGATAAGCAAAAGCAAGCGGAGCTGAGCTTGATTTTTGAACAAAAATATAAGGGCTGGGATCAGGGGAGGCTGACGGAGGAAGCGCACGGGCTATTCCGAAGGTATCAAGTAGAGAAGAATAGGCAGAGGCGAGCAGAATTGAACGAAGAGATGGCCGCGGCGGAGGCAGCCGGGGATGAGAAGAGGGCGGATGAGCTAGCGAAGCAAATTGCCGCGATCAAGATCAATTAGCAAACGCTAAGGGGTTCTATTGACTTATGCGCTAATCTATGATATAATAGAAAGACGGGGGCATTTTGCCCAAAACCATTGATTTATTTAAGAATTTTAGCTAGAATATAAGATAATGGTAGATGATGAGATCTTAAAGACTGATGCTCCAGCAGAGAATCCTTTGCTGGATATTGGTGAACCAATGTCGGATGAGCTGGCAGTAGAAGACGATTTTTCTGATGAAGAGCTAGCGATTACGGCGGACAATGTTGACGCTTTTGCTGATGATTCAGTTCGCATGTATCTGCGCGAAATTGGCAAAATTCCACTTTTGACTCAGGAGGAAGAACAAGACTTGGCCCATCGTGCGATTGCTGGCGACAAAAAGGCTAAGGACAAACTAGCCGAGGCCAATATGCGTCTTGTGGTTAGTATTGCGAAGCGTTATGGTGGGCGCGGTCTTGATTTTTTGGATCTGATTCAAGAGGGGAATACCGGTTTGTTGCGTGCCGTGGATAAATTTGACCCGGACAAAGGCTTCAAGTTCTCGACTTATGCTACTTGGTGGATTCGCCAAGCGATTACGCGGGCGATTGCTGATCAAGCGCGTACAATCCGGATTCCGGTACATATGGTCGAGACAATTAATAAGGTGCTGAGGACAACGCGTCGGCTGACCCAAGAGCTCAACCGTGAGCCGACTAACGAAGAAATCGCGAAGGCGATGGATATGGAAGTCGACAAGATTGAATATGTTATGCGTATCAAGCAGGACATCGCCAGTCTTGACGCTAGTGTCGGTCGTGATGGCGATGACGAAGAATCGGTGCTGGGCGACTTTGTAGAGGATATGGAACGGGACTCGCCGGAAGATGCTACTGCTACGCAGATTCTGAAGGAGCAGATTGCAGAAATTCTGACAACGTTAAGTGAGCGTGAGCAGAAGATTATTCGCCTGCGGTTTGGGATTGGCGGTGGTCGGCCGCATACACTGGAGGAAGTTGGAAATGAATTTTCGGTCACGCGCGAGCGGATTCGTCAGATTGAGGCTAAAGCCCTCTCGAAACTACGCAAGAATAAGCAAACTAAGAAGTTGCACGAGTATTTGAAGTAGGAGGAATGATGAATTGGTTAGCACTTAGAGTTCTAGCAGTTGAGACGAATATTTTACCGAAAAATCTAGATATTGACGGAATTTTAAAGTTGATTTTGAATATCTTGGTCTACGGTATTGGCGTAGCGGCAGTAGTTGGCGTGGTAGTTGCGGGGATTATGTATTTGACCGCGCGTGATAGCGAGGCTCAGGTTGCCGCAGCCAAGAAACGCCTTTATGAAGTTGTGATTGGACTAGTTTTGTGGGTGGCAATGTGGTCGCTCCTTAACTGGCTAATTCCAGGTGGTCTAAAGCCTTAGGTTATGAAGAAGCTCGTCTTAGTCTATAATCCACGCTCGGCTCATCATGAGCTAATCAAAAAAGAGGTGCTTGGGACAACGAGGACTTTGCCGGGGTGGATGATTGCGAAGTTCGAGGTGAAGCCACTGAGTTTGGTGCAGAACGTTGAGCGCCTGGCGCGGATTCTTGATGATGGGGATCTTGTAATCGTAGCTGGCGGTGATGGTACCGCAGCAATGGCGTTAAATGGTATTTTGGCCTCAAAGAAGCGGGCGACTTTGGGGGTGTTTGGCTACGGACACTTTAATGATTTTGCGCATACGCTTGGAACGATGCATCCGGTCGAGTACGGCGATGACTATCTTGGCGGAGTCGCGGAGTTAGTGCGCAAGTTTAATGCTGGCGAAACCCGGGATTTTTATCCACTGGAGGTGAAAATTGATGGTAAGTTTTGGCGCTTCGCAGCCTGCTATGTAACTTTGGGTATGGCGGCTAAGGCAACAGAGATGTTTGAAGAGCGCGAAATTCGCAAAAATATGCCACGCACTAGTCATCTGCGCTCGTATTTTCGGGTCGGGTTGTGGTATTACAAAAATCGCAAAAAGCATCAGTTCTTGCCGGCGCTGAAGTTAAATGATCAGGAAATGTCACGGGCAACCGATGTAATTGCTCTTAACGCCCCTTATATGGCGAAGGTTATGCATGGGGATAAATGGTACGAGCAGCCGGATAAATTTGCCGCGGGTGGCTTTTGGCTACAGAAATCTTGGACGTTGTTTAAATTTATGATGCGAAGCATGTTCAAAAAAGTCCCGCTCAGAGAAATGTCGCAACTTGAGGTAGAATTTGAAGAGCCGGCGCGACTGATGATTCAGTCTGAAGGTGAATACGAGATGCTGGAAGGTGCGCAGAAGATTGAGATCAAAAAAGGCCCAAAAGTTACGGTTATCTGATATCTATACAGGTGATATACGATGTATATAAATATAACATACCCTGTATGGCATTTGTATATACTGGGCTACTTTAGGCCTAGCTCAGAAATCAATTTCTTTTAGCAGTGCAGAGAATTTAGTTTGAAGATTATCAAGCGAGCCGTCATTCAGGATATAATAATCGGCGATTGCAATTGGACCGCCTTTTTCGGCGTCTTCGATTTCGGCATAGTCACGAGTCTGTGCATCGTGCGGAGTAAACGGTCTCTCGGGGCGTTTCGCCAAACGCTCATAGCGCAAAGCGCGCGGAGCCACTACTGCGATAGTCGTAAGCATACCGGGAAATTCATGTTTAAAGAGACGGTATTCGGTCCATGAGTAGAGTCCATCAAGCACAATGCGTTTTTGGCCAGCAGCGATGAGATCTTTGACTTCGGCGACGGCTTGGCGGCCAACCCAGTCTTTACCCTCAGTTTCGCGGATTTCTTTGCGAAAAGCATTCTCCGAAGCGCCATCTAAAGTGCGCTCAATCCCGCGCTTTTCCATTTCTTTGTAGAGCATACCACCGAAGTAGACCTTTGGTACGCCCCGCTCTGTCAGCGCCTCGACGAGGGCGGATTTGCCGCTACCAGTCATGCCGAGAATAGCAAGAAGTTTGATCCCTTTGTCCATAGGATAAATTATACTATATTAGGAAAGACTTGTTAAATTTTGCCTCGGTAGGGGTATAATTGATTAGGATAACGATATACAAAGTACAAAAATGTAATACAAAGCGCCTTATCGGGGACGGTGGGCGCTTTGTGTTATACTAAAGATATGAAGCGCTTAGTAATTATTGATGGCAAATCGGTTTTTTATCGCGGATACTATGCGATGGGGGCTTTATCAACTAGTGACGGCACGCCAACTGGTGGGATTTATGGTTTTGCAGCGATTGCGATGGAAATCGTTCGCAAACTCGACCCAACCAAGGTAATTGTGGCGTGGGATTCTAAAAGTTCGACCAAAAAACGCAAAGAGCTTTACGCTGATTATAAAGCCGGGCGTACTAAGCCGGGTGATGATTTTTATGCGCAGATTCCGCTATTGAAAGAACTGGTTTTGGCGCTGGGCTGGAGTTTTGTGGAATGTGATGGGTATGAGGCGGATGATATAATTGGCGCGCTTTCTTTGCAGGCTGACGAGGAGACTTTCTTAGCGCGCTCTTCATCAATAGAAAAAGCAAGCGAGTGGGAGACCTACATTGTTTCGTCTGATCTCGATATGCTGCAAATTGTCGATGAGAATACGCGCATGTATCGGATACTAAAAGGCTTCTCGCGTCTCGAAGAATTAGATGTCCCGGCGGTTGAGCAAAAATACGGCATCAAAAAATCCCAGTTTCTTGATCTCAAAGCCTTGAAGGGTGATACCTCGGATAATATTCCCGGAGTGGCTGGAATTGGTGAAAAAACCGCGGTGAAGCTTCTAGGCGAATACGAAACTTTGGACGGAGTGTATGCGGCTCTAGGTGGCGGGCAGATTAAAGGTAAAGTCGCAGAGAAGCTGGCGGCAGGCAAGCAGAGTGCCTATATGTCGCGCGAGCTAGCGCAAATTATGACCGATGCGCCGGTCCGACTGCAGGATTACCCGGACTTAGTGATTGATAAACCGCGAATTATTGCGGCGCTCGAAAAGCTGGAGTTTCGGTCTCTAATTCGGAGATTTAGTAGTTTAGGAAAAAAGAATACCAACGACAATAAGGTGCCGCTTGGTGAGACCTTGAGCGAAACTATGGATGATGATTCTAGTGTTAGGTCAGACGATAACCTTGCTGTAACAAGGGTGAAAAATACTAGAAAATCTAATGCTGGTGCAAAACCGGTACCACGTAAAACCGCCGGTGCGACATCAGGGTCAGATTCGATTTCTATGCAGCAAACTTTGGAAGTTCCAAGCTATGCTACGGATGGGACTTTGATTAGCTGGGGCGTAAAGGATTTGATGCACAAAAAACCGGCAATTGCGGATGAAATTTTGACCAAGGGGCTAAAATATTGGGATTTGGCGCAGGGAGCATTTTTGCTCAATCCGTTGGTGCGGAAAATTGACCGCGTTGAGGAAGCGCTTGAATATCAGCGCCAGCAAGCCGAATTTGCTGAGAAGCCGGATCTATACAAAATCCTCACGCAATTTGATTTACCATTAATTCCGGTGCTATACAAGATGGAAGAGTATGGAATGCTGGTCGATCGACAGTATTTTGAGACTTTGCGCAGGGAATTTAGTAGTGAGGTGGCGGCAATTGAGAGTGAGGTGTGGGAGCTTGCGGGGCGTGAATTTAATATTAATTCGCCGATGCAACTCTCGGAAGTCTTGTTTAATGACCTTAGTCTACCGACTAAAGGCATTAAAAAGACGGCTCGAGGGTATTCGACTGGTGTGAAAGAACTCGATAAGCTAGAAAAATTGCATCCGATTATCGCGAAGATTAAGGCTTACCGCGAAGCGACGAAATTACTTTCGACTTATATTGAGCCTCTGCCAGAGTTAGCTGACGCGGTGGGGCGAGTGCATACGACTTTTAATCAAAATGTGACTGCTACGGGTCGGCTTAGCTCGACCAATCCGAATTTGCAGAATATTCCAGTGCGCACGGAGGTCGGTCGCAGGATTCGGACTGGTTTTATTGCGCCGGAGGGGAAAGTTTTAGTTAGCGCGGATTATTCGCAGTTCGAACTGCGGTTGGCAGCAGTGCTAGCAAATGATGAGCAATTGATCGCAGATTTCAATCAAGATATCGATATTCATACCAAGACTGCGGCGGAGGCTTTTGGGGTACCGATGTCAGAAGTGACCAAAATTCAGCGCCGTGCTGCGAAAGTGATTAATTTTGGCATACTCTATGGCATGAGCGTGCGGGGTTTGGCGGACGCAGCGAAGATGAGCTATGAAGAAGCGAAGAAATTTATTGAACACTATTTTGAGCTCAGAAAGCCGATTAAAACTTATCTTGAGCAAATTTTGACGCAGGCGCGTGAGCTTGGCTATGTTGAGACTTATTATGGACGTCGGCGACCAACTCCGGATGTACTATCGAGTAATTTTATTGTTCGCACTGGGGCAGAGCGGGCAGCACAAAATATGCCAATTCAGGGTACGGAAGCTGATTTGATGAAGCGGGCAATGCAAAAAATTGATCAGGCACTGCCGGAAGGTTCGCGCATGATTATGCAAGTGCATGATTCGGTGATTGTGGAATGTTCCGAGGAAGATGCGAAGCAAATTAGTGGAATTTTGCAGCAGGAAATGGAAAATGTCGCTCCGGAACTTGCGGTACGTTTGGTGGTGGACGTGAGCGTGGGCAAGAATTGGGGTGAGTTATAAGCCTGAGATGGGTGCTAGCAGCCTAGGTGTAGGCGATCTTGAATTAGGGAATTAGAAAGTCGGTATAGATGATGTTTACGCCACTTTCGCGCAGTTGGTTGGCGTAAGGAAGGTTATTGATAGTGTGGGCGGCGGTATAAATGCCGGAATCTTTCCATTTTTTGACGAGCTCAGGCTTTAGTGCTGAGCCCCAATAGGTAATGAAGCGAACACCGGACTTTTTGGAAAAATCGATGATGCTTTCCGGAGTCCAACTTGGAGCTTGGTAGAGGGTGTAAATGACAGATTTCCAGGGGTAAATTGGCATAATATAGTCAAGCATTTCCGAGTTATAGATCTGAACGATGAAACGATCGAGTAGGGAGCGGTCGAATCTATCTGCGGTTTGGACAAAAGCAGAGAACTGCTTTTTGACGTTAGCTTCATCATAATACTTTGTATCCGTGACGATATAGACGTCGGGATAATCTTGCAAAATTTGGAAGAGATGGTCGAGATCGACGGGATGATATTTATCAAACCAAAGCGAAGACATAAAATTTCCGTAGGTGAAATTTTGGTCAGTTGAGGGCTCAACCCAATCAGCTTTACCATGGATGGTTGAATTATCTTGCCAATGGGTGGCATCGTGGGCAGCAACCGTTTGGCCGTCGTCGGTAATCGAAAAATCTACTTCAAAGACCCGGTGACCGAGTTGATAATTAAGCAGAAAAGCTTCATAGGAATTAGTATAAGAATCTTCAAGAATTCCACCAAAAGCGTGCGCGACGTAAGGAGATTTATTCATCCAAGAGTAGTCGAAATTATATGGTTGGGAATCACCGGGAGTTGGTGTAGCCATCGATTCATCCAAGTGGGGGGGGGTGTTATTTCGGTTGGCATTCACAAAAACAAAGAAACAGACTCCGCTAACCGCAGCTACGATAAAAATAATGATACTAGTGATAATGATGCCGACTTTTGTTGAAGACTTCATGGCTATATCATATCACGAAAGTCTAGTGGGGTGTGGAGGCTGGGGCTACCAGCTGTGTAATTTCGTTAGAGGTGGTATAATGAAGGTATGCCGGAGTTGCCAGAAGTTGAGTCAGTGCGGCGGGGTTTGGAGCCGCTGATTTTGAAGAAGAAAATTATTCGCGCTAAGCCGGAACCAGGTAAGTGCTTCCAGGGTGAGGCTCGGGACATTGATGGCGCTACTGTTGTGGGTTTGCGTCGGCGCGGGAAAGCATTGATCGTCGATCTTGATAATAGGAAGTCGATGTTGATACATTTAAGGATGACCGGTCAACTGATATGGAGGGGAGACCATAGCAATTTTGCGGCTGGGCATCCGAGTAAAAATTTTACTGCGGAATTGCCAAATTCGCAGACGCGAGTGGAATTTGATTTTGAAGACGGCAAGCTGTTTTTTAACGACCAGCGCAAGTTTGGCTTTGTCAAAGTTTTGCCAACCGAAGAAGTTGAGCAGGATAGTTTTATCGCAAGTCTTGGAAAAGAGCCGTGGGATATGCAAGCGGATGAGCTATATCAAAAATGTCAGCGCCATGCGCGTGCGCCGATCAAGGCGGTTTTGCTGGATCAAAAGGTTATCGCTGGGATTGGTAATATTTATGCGGACGAGTCGCTATTTTATGCTAGCGTGCACCCCGAGACGCGTGCGGGCGAACTATCTGCGCTGCAGGTTGCGAAAATTCTTGAGGGGGCTTGCAAAGTTATGCAAGCGTCGATTGACTCGGGCGGTTCGACCATGGCGACTTATATCAAGCCGGATGGCAGCACCGGGAATTATTTGGAACTTTTTGCGCAGGTTTTTCGACGTGATGGGGAGACTTGCAAACGGTGCGGGACAGAGATTATCAAGCTGCGGGTTGCGGGACGCGGGACGCATATTTGCCCAGCCTGCCAGAAGCAGGGTAGCGTTAATAAACCGCTAAACCAAGAACGAAAAACAGGGATGAAGAGCAATCGAACTTGTAACGCGAATACAAGTTCAAAAAACCGTAAACAGCAGCCTGACGGCGGTAATTCGGCTATAAAAGGGGTTAAAAGTGATTAAGATTTTTTACGGTGAAAATCGTAAAAAAGCCGAAGAGGCCATCAAGCGCTATATCGGTCAAAAATACGAGGTTTTTGATGGCGAAAAAATTAGCACGGATGATTTGCCAACGATTTTTCTCGGCGCTAGTTTGTTTGATACTGGTAAGCGGCAAATTTTGATTAAGAATCTGAGCGAGAATAGTGAAGCTTGGGGCAAAGTTTTGGATTATAAAGACACCGAGCATGACGTGGCGATTTGGGAGATGAAGCTTGATGCGCGTCTGAGCGGTACGAAGTTGCTGAGAAATGCTGGGATCGCAATGGAAGAATTCAAAAATCCGAGCACGAAGCCGCTTTTTGGTTTGCTGAATTTGGCGCTCAGGGATGGCGAAGCGGCGGTGAGGGAACTGGAAAAGCGCGAAGACGAGCAGGACCCGTATCTAATGGTGGGGCTTTTGGTGAGTGATGCGATTCGAAATTTGCAGAATTCGGGCGGGCGGAGCTGCGACCGAAGGGTGTTGAAACGGCTTGCGGAACTAGACCGGCACATGAAGACTAGCGCGATTGAGCCTTGGATACTGGTGAAGGGGTTTTTGCTGGAAGTAGGGAAAGAGTAGAGCTTGAGGTCGTGCGGATTCGGGTGTGCTGCTGATTTTTGGCTGCCGGGATCTCTAATCTTAGCGGCGCCTCGGGGTTTAACGGGGAAAATCAATTTTTCTAGAGGAAATGTGTTATAATGAAAGGAGCGGGGCGTGGCGCAGTTGGTAGCGCGCGGCGTTTGGGACGCTGAACCCCGTAGGAACCGAATAAAAAGGAAACTTGTTTACTTTTTTGAGGTGACGCCCGGGGAGAGGGAATCGCGAAGCGATTTCCGAGGTCGCAGGTTATTTACCATTTTTATCGGGGCGTGGCGCAGTTGGTAGCGCGCGGCGTTTGGGACGCTGAGGTCGCAGGTTCAAGTCCTGTCGCCCCGACCATGATAGTACCGATTTTGTTCCCAGATGCTGTAGTCAGTTCTCTTCCTTAAACATGATAACAACTTGACAAAGTTGGGGTACACCAATCGTTGATAAGATACGCCGAAATGTCGTAATTTTGTTAACCCCACCATTCTATCACGAGCCGAGACATGAGTTACCTTCAGAGTCCTATTTGAAGCTTGAGTCTTCTTCAGTCTCGCCTCTAGTGTAATAGACGCCAATAATTTTACCGCTGACAATTCCGATAGATAGCCATTCTTTAGTGGGGCATTCCGATGCATGCTTATGTCCTAATAAAATAGTTGCTCGAGAAATCTTTTCTATATTCGTGCCAGTAACAAAAGTTAGACCACCAATATATTTCTTACCATCAACTAGCGTCATAGAAAAATCAAAAATCTCATTCTTGGAACGAGAATCGCTAAGATATTGCAATATTTCACCTGCTGTAGTAGCGTTTAGCCGCCTCAGAAAGAATGATATATCTACTTTGCTAAAATCACACTTTATCGTTTCAATTCTTTGTATTAACTCGAGAAATTCTCTTGGTAATCTTCGGTTAATTGCAAAATAATTACTTTCCTTGCCCGTGAGATACTTATCTATAATATCTTGGCGAAAGTTACATTCAAAGTCATCTGCTATTAAAGTAATATCAGATTCTTTTTGGAATTCTAAGTCTGCCTCCAGATAATGTCCGAGGATGTTTATTTCATTATTAGTAATAAACTTGCCTCGCGCTATTGATCGCCTATGCAGAAAATACAGAAAGTCGTACGGATCGATTAAATACTTAGTAGTAAGCTCTAGATCAAAAATACTCATTTGGTTTAGAGTGAAGTGTTCACTCTGTTTAGAGAATAGCTTTTCTTGAAACTTGCTCCCCGGATAATAATCACTTGTTATACACAGTACAAAAACCTTATTAATGTCTTTTTCTATGCTAAGGCACTTTCCATCCTTAAGGGTCAAATGCAAGCCGGATTTGTTCTTTATTGCTTCAGCTATCCTACACCCCTGCTCATATGGATCTTGGATTGCTTTAAGATAGTCATTTTTTGCGCTTATCGCATCCCCACTCTTAGATTTAATTGTTAAACGTTTATTCTTACATTGGGCGATTATTATGGCATCGTCGCAAACACACAAAACATCGGCATCTGAAATTCTTTTACCCTTCTTTGATTCTATGATTACGTTTCTATAAGTATTATTTTTACCAAAGCTTCTACGCAAAAATTCTTCAGTCGTCTCTTCCAATGCATCACCAATGTGTTTCGAGAAGATATCTTTATAGTAACTATCCTGTATGCCGATATAGAAAGGCCGACTATAAATAGCTTTTGCGAGCAATATAGTTGAAGCAATAAAGTATCTCGAATCGTCGATTTTTATAATTGGTCTCTCGGTAATAATATTTTGAGATTCTATACCGAAAAAGTCGCCATATTGTTCTTGCCCGCAATACGAAAAAACATCAAAAAAGACCTGCACATCTTCCGGATTTATTTCTGATCCATTCACTTTACAATACGCATATATTACTTCGGGTGACACACATAATATATTAAACGCATTATTCTGATTTGACATGTCTAGCTCGTCAATCGGAATTTTTTCGTTCAAAGCGCAACAGTATACGGCCTCCATCCAAGAAACAATCGCATTAAAAATATCGACGCATAGCTCGATATCAAAACCGACTTTTGAGTTAATCCACGTTATGTCATGACGATAAATATATTTTATGTGATTTAAGAATTGGGAATTATATGCACCAGATTCAGCGTAGAAAGTAGATTCTATTATCGAATCGGTTGTTATAAGGTCATTTTCATTATTTGGAAGTGTTACATATGTAAAATGCAAACTTTGGAGCAGTTCCATAATTCTTTTTTCTCGCCTTTTCAGTAGCGCATTGTCTATCTCCATGATGCTCTTTTCTAGGCTATATGGTTCAGAGACCATTAATCCGATAAGGTAGCCTATCTCGCTATACTGGATAGAATCGGGTTCATATTTGAACCGATCGTCGTTCACCATCAAGAAAGCATCCTTTCTGGCTATATTAGCCAGAACTCGCAAAAAACCAGCACTGTTAACTATTATTTTAAGTTCTTTTATAATCTCTTCGCGATTGTTCATACTAATTTAGACTAGTATAGTATCTCCATTACTATTTTAATCTACAAAGGGTAGTATTGGAAGTTTTAACCAGCTTCTTTGGGAGTAGCAACAATCTGACGAAGTCGAGTACACCCAATTGTCTGAGTAGTAAACATCCTATCCAAAAAACGCCAAAACGTTAAAACGGTACTTCTCGCTTATTTTTCTATTTCCGATTCCCAACTCGCAACCTATATGTTATTATAAGTACAGGTCGCAATCTTCCGAGCTAACACCTTGAAACTCGGTTATAGCTTCGCGAAGTTGGGTCGACCATTGACAAGAGTACGGAAATATGTTTTGATAAAAGAAACCGCAAATCATTTTGTGGTTTCTTTTAGCTTGCGACATAGATAGTAGGGAGTATCGAGATGTTTTACTTGGTTATAGCACTTACAGACGTTATATTGAGGCAGAGTATGGTACAGTTGATGACTTTATGAGGAAGTTTAGGTTATGAAGTTATTAGATTACGAGTGTCAAACTACCTTTTGGGAAGACTTTAGTATAGCGGAAATGTTTGGAGAAGAAGCTATAAGAGATACTTACAAGCGAGCAAAAGCCGAATGGAATAACGATTGTATTTATGGAACAGAACTGTCGTTAGTACTTAACCATAAATGTTGGTATTGGTATGAGGAGCAGAATACAAAACTCAGCAGACTTTATGCTGAACTGTGGGAAGAATACCATGACTTGGTGCTTGAGAATTGGAGGGGCGAAGAGTTAACTTACTATTTGAGGGTTACGGATTAGAGATAGGGTCAAAATCTTGGCAAATTACCTTATATGAGCCTTCCTGGTATTTAAAAGAAGAAACTATACCTATAGTGCGTAAATATGTAACCATCTGCTTTGTTGCGATTCCGTTGTCTTTGATTGTTGGGCGAGATTTCGGCACTGAGAGTTTTTTCCATCCAGAGTCTTCATCCATTTTCCTGAATAAACTCAGAACTTGATTCTTTTCTAATTGCGACCATGCCATCATAGCAATTAATACACTTACGGGAGCATCATTTATGTTGTCAATTTCTTCAAAGCTAAAAGATATATGATGAGTATTTAAAATACTCCCTATTTTCTCCCATAAAATTTTATCGTCTTTTTTTATATCGTAATTAGTGAGGTGGTGCATAATGT
>WSMR01000003.1 GCA_013316435.1 Candidatus Saccharimonadota bacterium
GGATGATTCATTAACTTCGATTAACATCAAAGATTTTGATGTGGAAGTGCGCGAGACTAAGCTTGGTCCGGAGCAGGTGACGCGGGATATTCCGAATGTTCCAGAACGTAGTTTGCGTCATCTTGGTGAAGACGGCATCGTGGTGGTCGGTTCAGAAGTCCAGCCTGGCGATATTCTCGTTGGTAAGATTACACCGAAGGGCGAGCAAGAGCTAAGCTCTGAGGAACGGTTACTGCGAGCGATTTTTGGTGAAAAAGCCAAAGACGTACGCGATACCTCAGTGCGTATGGATGGTTCGAGTACTGGAAAAGTGGTTGGCGTACGGATTTATACTCGCGAAGAAGGTCACGAACTCAAAGCTGGCGTGTTGATGCAGATCAAGATTTATGTTGCTGAAATGCGCAAAATTAATGTTGGTGATAAGATTGCTGGTCGTCACGGTAATAAGGGTGTAGTTTCGAGGATTTTACCGGTTGAAGATATGCCATACATGGAAGACGGTACGCCAATTGATATTTTGCTTAGCCCGATGGGTGTGCCGAGCCGTATGAACCTCGGTCAGTTATTTGAGATTCACCTTGGTATGGCAGCGCGTGCACTAGGCTACAAGGTTGCAACGCCAAGCTTTAACGGTGTTCCGGATGAAAAGATTTCGGAAGAACTTGAAAAGGCTGGTTTCAATCCGGATGGACGCGTGCAACTTTATGATGGTCTAACCGGTGAGCCATTTGATGGTCGCACCTCGGTAGGGGTGATGCATATGCTGAAGCTCCATCACATGGTTGAAGACAAGATTCACGCTCGTTCAACCGGTCCATATACCGCTGTCACTCAGCAGCCACTTGGTGGTAAAGCTCAGAACGGTGGTCAGCGCTTTGGTGAAATGGAGGTGTGGGCATTGGAAGCTTATGGTGCGGCAACCGCCTTGCAGGAAATGCTTACAATTAAGTCGGATGATGTCTATGGGCGTGCTAAGGCCTACGAGAGTATTATTAAGCGCGAACCGATTGAAGGTCCAAAACTACCGGAAGGTTTTAACGTTTTGGTGAAGGAATTCCAAGGTTTGGCATTGAAAGTTGATCTTCTAGATCATGGCAATTCGACCGATGCCGGTGAAGTGATTGAGCGGACAACTCGCGAGATCGAGCATGCGAGCGATGACCGTTTGATTTACGCGCAGCACGGGGCAAGCGTCGAACAGGCGGAGACGCTAGTTGACCTTGACGAAGAAGAAGCTGAAAAAATGCTAGATGATGAGGGGATAGAAATAACGGAGGCAGAGGATGCAGAAGGATCAGATGATGCTGAAGCGCTCGACCTCGGAGAGGAGTTGTAAAATGGCCTGGATGGATAATTTTATCAGCGCCAACGATTTTGACTCGATTAGGCTTAGCGTAGCAAGCAAGGAAGATATTCTAGGCTGGAGTTACGGTGAAGTTTTGAAGCCGGAGACGATTAACTATCGTACGCAAAAACCAGAGCGTGATGGTTTGTTCTGTGAGCGTATCTTTGGACCAACCAAGGATATTAATCCGCATGATAGTAAGCTAAAGGGTGTGCGTTCGCGCGAAGCAGCAGTCGATAAAGAGGGTAACCTCGTTACCAAGAGTATTTCTCGCCGTGAACGAATGGGGCATATTACTTTGGCGGCTCCAGTAGCACATATTTGGTTCATGCGCGGTACGCCATCGGCGCTAAGTGTGCTTTTGAACTTGACGGTCAAAAATATTGAAAAAGTAGTCTACTTTGCGTCGTATTTGATTATTGATGCTAAAGACGAAGAAATTGCTACAAAATTGCAGGATCTTGAGGCTCAGACCGTAGCTAGCCGTGAAGCGATTCGCGTGCGTTATGAACAATTAGCTGAGGATGAAAATGCCAACGTAGCGGCGCTCGCTGACGAGCAGGCTAAAGAAGTTGAAGCACTTGAAGATGACTACAATATGCGTAAAAGTGCGCTCGAAAGTTTGCAAAAAGGTGCGGTGATTTCAGAGCAAGCCTATCGTAATCTGCCGGATGACTATGATGAATTGGTCGAAGTTGAGATGGGCGCGACTGCAATCAAGCGCCTGCTAGACGAGATTGATCTCAAAACGATGATTTCTGAGCTGCGCGAGGAAGCTAAAGACGCTAAAGGTCAAAAAGAAAAGAAATTGATGAAGCGTCTCAAAGTGCTTGAAGGCATGGAAGCGGCTGGAATTAAACCAATTGACTTAATCTTGACTGTCGTGCCAGTTATCCCGCCGGATCTACGCCCAATGATTCCGCTACCTGGTGGTCGTTTTGCAACTAGCGATTTGAACGATTTGTACCGCAGGGTAATTAACAGGAATAATCGTCTGAAGAAATTGGTAGAGCTCAATGCTCCAGCAGTGATTTGCCATAACGAAATGCGCATGCTTCAGGAGGCAGTCGATGCGTTGATTGATAATTCGGCCGTGCATGGTAGTCGCAGTGCAAACTCGACGAATGGTCGTCGCAAGCTCAAGAGTATTTCTGACCTTCTGAAGGGTAAGCAGGGGCGTTTTCGCCAAAACTTGCTTGGTAAGCGCGTAGATTACTCCGGTCGTTCAGTAATTGTGGTTGGTCCGGAATTGAAACTAAACGAATGTGGTTTGCCAAAACTGATGGCGCTGGAACTATTTAAACCATTTGTGATTTCGCAGTTGATTGCAGAGGATAAAGCGCCAAATATTCGCTCTGCTACTCGCATGATTGATGCTGGTGAAGCGGTGGTTTGGGACGCGCTAGATGAAGCGATTAAGGGTAAATATGTGCTCCTAAACCGTGCTCCATCGTTGCACCGTCTTTCGGTACAAGCATTCCAGCCTAAGCTGATTGAGGGTAAAGCAATCCAGCTCCATCCACTAGTCGCGAGCGGTTTTAACGCCGACTACGATGGTGACCAAATGGCGGTTCACTTGCCGCTTTCGGATGCAGCACAGGCTGAAGCACGCGAATTAATGTCAGCAAGCAAGAACCTGCTCAAACCGGCCGATGGTGCTCCGGTATTGGCAATTTATCAGGACGTTGTGCTTGGCTGTTACTACCTGACTTACAATAAACCAGGAGTTAAGACGGACGAGATCAAGCCATATAGCTCAGTTTATGAAGCGGAAATGGCTTATGACCAGGGCATAATTGAGCTTCAAACTCCGATTCGGGTGTTTGCCAAGGGTGAAATCCGTAATACTACGCTTGGTCGGGTAATTTTCAACGAAATTTTGCCAAAGGATTATCCTTATGATGATTCAGTTCAAAACAGCAAGCAGCTTAAGCGTGTGATGGCAAACATTTTCGATAATTATGGTGCCGAGACAACTGTCAAGACAGCTGATGCGATGAAAAATCTTGCTTTCGAGTATGAGACTATTGCTTCGATTTCGACTGCCAAGGGTGATTACCCGACTTATTCGGAGATTGATGATTTCATTGCAGCAGGTGACGCCAAGACGGCTTTGATTCAAGAACAATACGACCAAGGTATGGTGACTGAGGAAGAGCGTTATAAGTTGACCGTCAATAACTGGCGCGATATTGACAAACAGATTTCGGATTTCTTGAAGAGTAAACTGGCCGAGATGGACACTGATATTGCGGTGATGGTGAACTCCGGTGCACGTGGTTCGGTCTCCAATATCAAGCTGGCGAGCGCAGAAATCGGTATCATGGTTGACATTAATAACAATGAAATCGAGCTTCCAGTTAAGAGTAGTTACAAGAAGGGTCTAAACACGCTTGAGAGCTTTATTGCGACTCGTGGTGCGCGTCAAGGTCAGGTTTCTACGGCACTCCGCACGGCCGACTCCGGGTACTTGACTCGTCGTCTCGTTGATGTGGCGCAAGATGTCTTCACTACTGATGAAGAGGCGGAGGATCCAGGCTTCGCAGTGCTACGCGAAGAATCTGATTATACCGGTATTGCCTTTTCAGCACGTTTGGCGGGGCGTTATGCTGCAGAAACTGTGCCAGGTTATGTGAATGCGGGTGATTTGATCACTAACGAAACTGCTGCACAGATCGAAGCCGACGATCAAATTGATAGCGTAAAGATTCAGTCAGTGCTAACGACTACGGCAGTTAGTGGCGTTCCGCGCAAGAGTTATGGTGTTGACATGTCGACGCGTGAATTAGTTGAAGCTCATCAGCCAGTCGGCGTGATTGCAGCGCAGTCACTTGGCGAGCCAGGCACGCAGCTGACACTTGACACTAAGCATGGTTCTGGCGTGGCGGGCTCTGGTGCAATCGCTCGTGGTTTGCCTCGTGTTGAAGAGTTACTTGAAGCTCGTACGCCAAAAGGTCAAGCCTACGTAACTCCGATTGAGGGTGTTGTAACGGTCTTTGAAGAAAATAACAAGTATATCGTAACGATTACTCCGGAGACTGGGGAAACTTTGCGCCTAGAACTAGACGGCCGCAAAGCCAAAGTCAAAGATGGCGCTAGCGTTCAGACTGGTGACGTATTAGCTGATCGCGGTCGTGGTAAGGACCCGCTGATTTGTACGGTTGATGGTGTTGCCGAATTGACCGACGACGCTATTGTGGTTGTTGCCGGTGCGGGCGCTCCAGTACGCATGGAAATTCCAGGCGATGCGGAAATCCTTGTTCATGATGGTGATAAGCTAGCTGAGGGTGATCGTATTACCACCGGTTCGTTGAACTTACAAGACCTGTTGAAATACAAGGGCGCTGAAGCAACTGCACGCTACATTATGAACGATGTAACCGCGGTCTATGCTGCACAAGGGCATGAGATTTCTGCAAAGCACCTTGAAATCATTGTGCGACAGATGTTCAGTCGGGTCATGATCGACGAAGCGGGTGATTCGCAATTTGTGGCTGGCGATATTGTCTCTAAGGCGGCGATTCTTGCTGAAAACAAGCGTCTTGAAGAAGCTGGCAAAGAACTAGCGACTTATCAGAATTTGCTGCTTGGTATTACCAAGGTAAGTATTTGGAGCGATAGCTTCCTCTCGGCAGCAAGCTTCCAGGATACTACTCGGGTGCTTATCAACGCCGCTATTAATGGTCGCGTTGATCACTTGAACGGCTTGAAGGAAAATGTGATTATCGGGCGCAAGATTCCAGTGGGAACTGGGGTTACGCCGCTAGATGTCACTGATGCCGAAGAAGACGAATTCAAGGCAGAGACCGAAGACATGTTAAGCTCAGAGCCTTCTGCTGAAGATATCGACGAGATGTAGGCGCAAGCTCAAAAAAGACCGTATATAATTATATATGCGGTCTTTTTGTATAGCTCAAGTCGCTCGAAACGTAGTATAATAGTACACATGGAAATTAACCAAGAAACTGTAGCGCACTTGGCGGAGCTATCCAATTTTTCACTGAGCGAAGAAGAGGGAAAACGCCTAGAATCCGATCTTGCCGGGATTATTGATTATATCTCTCAGCTTGATGAACTGAATACCGAAGGAATCGAACCGACATATCAGGTTTTTGAGATGGAGAATGTTTGGCGTCCGGATCAGATTGAGCCTCAGGAAGCAGATCGGGAAGAGTTATTATCCTTGACCAAAGAGGTGCGCAATAACCAAATAAAAGTACCAAAAGTGTTGTAGGAGGGCGATGAAAACTGCGAGCAAAGATTTAACGGCGGTGAGTATGGTGAAGGCGGCGCTTGAAAAAGCCCATCACTATCAACCGGATTACCACATTTTTACCTGGATTAATGACGCTGCGATTAAGAAAGCCGAGGAGATCGACCGACGTATTGCGGCTGGTGAAAAAGTTGGTCGGCTAGCGGGTGTTCCGTATGCGCTTAAAGATAATTTTTTAACTCCTGAAGGTGAGACTACGGCTTCGGCGCGAATCTTAGAGGGGTTTGAGAGTCCAGTCACGGCAACAGCGGTCAAAAAACTTGAGGCGGAGGGCGCAATTATGATTGGTCGTACCAATCTTGACGCTTTTGCGCATGGCTCAAGTACCGAGAACAGCTATTATGGTCCAACTAAAAATTCCAAGGATCTCACGCGAGTTGCGGGCGGCAGCTCGGGTGGCTCGGCGGTGGCGGTGGCGCTCGGAATTGTGCCGTTTGCTACGGGCACCGATACTGGCGGGAGCATTCGCCAACCAGCTAGCTTTAATGGTGTTTTTGGCTTCAAGCCGACTTATGGTACAATTAGCCGCTATGGCGTAGTAGCGATGGCGTCGAGTTTGGATTGCGTCGGGTTCTTTGCTGAAAATACAGACGACATGGATTTATTGATGATGATTTGTGCCGGGCAGGATTCGTACGACCTTACAACTTTGCCGGATTATTATGGCAAAGAGCAAGTTTTTGACGATCCAGTAAAAAAGATTGCCGTTGTGAAAGATTTTGATAATGAGGCGATTTCGCCGGAGATTCGTGCAGCTTTGAAGGCGGAAGCTGAGGAATTGCGCGCAAACGGTCATGAAGTGATTGAGCTCGAAATGCCAGCCTTGAAGTATGCGCTTGCGGCCTACTATATTATTACGCCAGCCGAAATTGCGAGCAATCTTTCTCGGCACGACGGGATCAGATATGGCTTTAGAAGCGAAGATAGCGGAGATTTGACTGCGCTATATCAGAATACGCGCGGTGAAGGATTTATGTCGGAAAATAAGCGCCGAATTATGATTGGTAATTTCGTGCTTAGTAGTGGTTTTTATGATGCTTACTACCTGAAAGCGGCTAAAGCGCGTACGTTATTGATTCAAGAATTTGATAAAGCCTTTAGGGAGTGCGACTTTTTGCTAATGCCGGTGAGCCCAAATCCGGCTTTCCGACTAGGTGAAAAAGTTAATGACCCAGTAGCGATGTATCTAGAAGATGTTTTGTCGGTATCGTTGAATTTGGCAGGGTTGCCTGGACTGAGCGTGCCGGTCGGTGAGACAGAAGCAGGACTACCGGTAGGTTTGCAGCTAGTCGGTCCGCGTCGTGGCGACCGTGAGCTGATCAGATTTGGGGGAGAAATTCACAAGAATAGTGCCGCTGGTAGTACAGAGCGACACGCTGATATTATGGGAGGAAAAGATTAATGCCATCTGCTGTATGTTTAATTATTGCGATCGTTGCGGTGGGGCTTTTAGCGCTGATTGCGATTGTCTTGAAAGGTAATAGCCGCCATAGTTTTGATAAAGAAGAATATCAAACGCGTTGGCTAAAAGTTGAGAATAGTCTCAAAAAGGATGAACCTAATAGTTATGCGGTGGCGGTGATGAATGGTGATAAATTGCTTGATAAGGCAATGATCGAAATGGGAATTGCTGGCAAGACGATGGGGGAGCGCCTTAAGCGCGTCGATAGCCGGATTTCGGACATAAATAAAGTATGGTATGCACACAAAATCCGCAATCAAATTGCCCATGAGCCGGATTTTCACTTGGACTATGCGACTGCTAGTCGGGCTCTAGCTAGTTTCAAGCGGGCACTAAAGGATTTAGGAGCAATTTAATGGGTCAACCTTCTATTGTATCACAGATGAGCGAAAAAGTCAATAGCCGAAGCGGTAAGAGCTATCTGCCGACGATTGGGATTGAATGCCATGTCCAGCTTTCGACCAAAACCAAGCTTTTTTCAGAGGTGGATAATGATGCGCGAGGGAAATCACCGAATTCGTGTGTTTCGCCGGTTGATTACGGTTTGCCAGGAATGTTGCCGAGACTAAATAAAGAGGCAGCGTACTATGCGGTGCGCGCTGGATTGGCACTGAATGCTAAAATAAATCTTGAGAGCCGGTTTGATCGTAAACACTATTTTTATCCAGATTTGCCAAAGGGCTACCAAATCACACAGATGTTCCACCCGATTATCGGGGAGGGGTTTGTGGAGTTGCCGGATGGCACGAAGATTCGGATTGAGCATGCTCATCTTGAGGAGGATGCAGGGAAATTGAGCCACGAGAACGGTTACAGCCTAGTAGATCTCAACCGGGCCGGTACGCCGTTAGTTGAGATTGTGAGCCAGCCGGATATCCACTCGGCAGAGCACGCGCGCGATTATTGCAAGGAACTTTGGCGCTTGATGACTTATGCTGAAGTGACTTTTGGCGATCTTTACAATGGGAATATGCGTTTTGACGTCAATATTAGTGTAGCCGAGGAGGGCGCGACCGAGCTTGGAACACGTGCCGAGGTGAAGAATTTGAATAGCTTCCGTAGCGTGGAACGAGCGGCGAAATACGAGATTGAGCGGCAAATTAAGTTGATTGAGAATGGTGAAGCAGTAAAGCAGGAAACTAGAGGCTGGAGTGACGCGTCCGGTGAGACTACGGCGCAGCGGAGCAAGGAGATGGCGCAGGATTATCGTTATATGCCGGAGCCGGATGTGCCGCCGGTGCGACTATCGAAAGAAGTGGTCGAGGTTGAGCGGGCGAAATTGCCAAAAATGCCGGCGGATTATCGCGAGCTGTTTGGCGGGCTGATTGCAACCGATACACTCGAAGTGCTGCTGGATTATCCGCTGCTGATGCAAAAATTAGCCGAAGTTGCCGATAACAGTGGAACTGGCGCAGTAAAGATTGCTAATCTATTTTCGAGCGTTTTGCTGGCGGAAGAGAATGCAAGCCTGCTGAACGATGAGTTGCCAAGTCGTGAGCAGTTGTTGAAACTTGTTGAGATGCTGGAGGAAAACCAGCTTTCAAGTACTGGCGGTAAAGAAGTATTTTTGAAATTCTTTGACCCGGAGATGCACTATAAAAACACTGAAACAATCGCGAAAGAGCTGGGCGTGGTGCAGGAAAATGATCTTGCGGCGCTGGAGGCAATCGTGGATAGTATGCTCGCGAAGCCGGAGACCAAGAAAGCGCAGGATGATTATCGCGCTGGCCAGGAAAAAGTACTTGGGTTTTTGGTGGGGCAAGTGATGAAGGAATCGCGCGGCAAAGCGAATCCGTCAAGCGTGCAAGAGATTTTGCGAAAGAAGCTGCAATAGTGATGGATAAGAGGGGGCTAAGTAATGTGATAAGTTGGACTTTTTGCCGTGCGAAAACGTTCATACGGCTAGACGGGGCTTAGGTTGGTAAAGGAGTTTGACCTAGGTTCGGCTAAAGATGCACAAACGTGGTTTGCTGACCATGTCACGTTGGATGGCGAAGCTTATACTCTCGATCAAGATCAGGCCGCCGCGGTGCTCGACCGCCACAAAAATACTTTGGTAACGGCGCGGGCCGGTTCGGGCAAAACTCGGGTAATTGTCGCGAAAGTGGCTTATCTTGTGGCGGTTGAGCGAATCTCGCTTCGCGAGATTGCGATTTTCATGTTTAATCGCACCGCGGCGGCCGAGGTCAATGAGCGCATCGCCCGGGTCGAAGTTGACGGGTGTCAATTACCGGAGATCTCGGAGGGAATAAAGTCTCCATCTCTTTCTTTTCCCCCTCAGGTTGCTTCGACTTTCCATAAATTTGCGCTCGATGTTGTCAAAATGACTGGATTAAAGCCGGAAATCATTGATGAGGCCATACATGATCGGCTAGTGCGTGCGCAGTTAAAGAAAGCCGTAGTAAAAGCGCGTGCGAAATTTTCACCGACCGACTATAGCGATCTTCTGAAACTGACTAATAGTTTTATCGCTCGCGCGGGGCAAAAATTTTGTGGCGAGGACGATCTCATGCGGCTAAAAACCGAAGTGGAAATGTATTCTACGCGTCACGCTGATGAGGAGACCTATCAAACGCGGATCAAAATTCACCAACTAGCGCTGATGACTTATTTCGGCTATCTCGAACAGCTGAGATTGCCGAGGATTGATTTTAATTTGTTAATGCAAAAGGCAATTGAGGTTCTCGAAGCGGCGGGTAATGGGCAAATTTTTCCGGAGTTGCGCCATAAATTCCAAAATTTGCAATATATCATGGTGGACGAATATCAGGATTTTTCGTATCTTTTCTATGCAATTATTCGGACATTGAGGACGATTTGTCCCCCGGCGCATCTTTTTGCGGTGGGCGACGACTGGCAAGCAATTAATCGTTTTGCTGGCTCCGATGTGGACTATTTTTTGAATTTTGAAAAATATTTCCCGGAGGATTTCCAAAATATTCCGTTGCTCACGAATTACCGCAGTGACCGGGCGATTGTCGAAAATGCCAATGATTATATGCTAAAACACTATAGTCCGGAGGCGAAGCGCGCAGTGCCGTTTAGCCGTAAAAATGGTAAAATCTGTCGTAAAAAGCTTGCTAAAATTAAATTCGATAAAACTGATATTCTAGAGGACGGACTAGGCGATGGACGCTATCAAAGAATTTTGCTGAGTGAAATTCGGCGAGCAAATAAGTTTACAGAACTAAGTGAAGACCCGGCTAAAGCGATTTTACCAGCAGCGAAGTTGCTAAAGGTTTGTACAAAAATTATTCAACAAAATCGCAAAAAGAGCGTCATGTTGCTGCATCGACATAATTTTACTAGTGTTGCTGGAGTGGACTTAGTGGTTTTTGAGCGCGCGTTGAGGAACTTATCTATCCAGGAGGGCATTATGACTCGGGGGGATTTTGATCGTCAAATTCGGATGATGACTATGCATAAATCAAAGGGGTTAGAAGCGGATGTGGTGATTTTGCTGGAGTTAGATCAGGCACAGGTGCTCTCGAGTCACCCGTTTGCGACGATGTTTGAACTTTTCGATGACAATCTCGAGACTGAGAAAGCGGACCAACATCGGCTACTTTATGTAGCTTTGACGCGGGCGAGGCACAAATTATATATTCTGAGTAACGATCAAGAATTTGTCGCCTAGCTAGCGACATCTCTTTATTTTACATGATTTGGTCAATTTCTTTTGGGCTTTTTGCAAAAAGTCCAGTACTGATAGCAAGACCCCCTAGCGTGTTGTAGATGTCCGCTATCTGATTCATGGTATGGGTTTTGATTAGAAATACGGGCTCAATTTTTTCTTCGGTTTCTTTCGGTTTTTAAAGCCGCTCTCTTCCTTATATTCAAGTCGCGAAAGGTCATCCCAAGATGTGTCGCGCTCATGGAGGTCGTTTGCTAAGCTACCTCAAGTAATTTGTGTTTCAGTTTGTTCTGAATTAACGGCCGTCTGTTTATTGGCGCTGGTTTTTGTGTTAGGCGTCTTAATTACCTCCGACATAATATGATATATTATATCATGGATAAAATTTTTCTGTCAAAATTCGGGATTTTGTGGTAAAATTAAGTAAAGCTGTTTCTCGGAGAAGCTAGGATTAGCCACCTATAATGGCATCGGGCTCGCTGGGGGTAGCAGGATAATAACTATAAAGGATAAACATGGCAAGCGAAGTTAAAGACTTGAATAAGCTCCGCAATATTGGTATTATCGCCCATATTGATGCGGGCAAGACTACCACTTCCGAGGCGATTCTCTATCGTACCGGTTTGAAGCACAAAATTAGTTTGGTTAAAGGTGATGATGGTGGCGCTACTACCGACTGGATGGATCAGGAGAAAGAGCGTGGTATCACTATTACCTCGGCGGCGGTGACTGCAGAATGGAAGGGGCACAAGATTAATATTATCGACACCCCGGGTCACATTGACTTTACGGCTGAAGTAGAGCGTAGCTTGCGGGTTTTGGATGGTGCGGTGGTCGTGTTCGACGGTAAGATGGGTGTTGAGGCGCAGTCTGAGACGGTATGGCGCCAGGCGACCAAATATGGTATTCCACGGATTTGCTTTGTGAATAAGATTAATCAAATTGGTGGCGATTTCTATAAGTCGCTTGATAGCATTCATAAGCGTTTGAGTAAAAATGCTGTGGCGGTGCACCTACCAATTGGTTTCGAGAAAGATGTTTGCGGAATTGTCGATCTAATCGATATGAAGGCTTATACTTACAAAGATTACGCTGATCATGAGTTGACGGTTGGCGAGATTCCAGCTGATATGCAGGAAAAAGCCAAGAATGCACGTTCGATGTTGATTGAAGAAGCTGTGCAGGCTGATGAAGCTTTGATGGAGAAATTTTTCAATCAGGGTGAAGATGCAATTACTGAGGTAGAGCTCAAAGCCGCGCTTCGCAAGCGTGTACTGGATGGTGATTTCTACCTTGTTACCGGTGGGGATGGTCGCGGCGTGATTGTTGAGAAGGTGCTTGATCTTGTGACGGATTTCTTGCCAAGCCCACTTGATCGCGATCAGGGAAAGACGGTTGGTATTAACCCGAAGACCGGTGAAGAAGAGATTCGCGAGGCGAAGGATTCTGAGCCACTGACGGCGTTGGCATTTAAGATTGCAACCGATCCATTCGTTGGAAAATTGATCTTTATTCGAGTTTACGCTGGCGTGATGAAGACTGGCAGCACAATCCTCAATGCCACGACTGGCGATAAAGAGCGTGTTGGTCGCATCGTGCGAATGTTTGCGGATAAGCGTGAAGAAATCTCTGAGATTACAGCGGGCGATATTGCTGCGGTGGTCGGTCTAAAAGACGTTACGACCGGCACAACGATTTGTGATCCAGCCCATCCAATCCATCTTGAGAGTATCGAATTCCCGGATCCGCCGGTTAGTATTGCAGTTGAACCAAAGACCAAGAGCGATCAAGAAAAAATGGCGCTCGGGCTAAGCAAAATGGCAGAGGAAGACCCAACCTTCCGCGTGCATACCGACGAAGAAACTGGCCAAACCATTATTTCGGGTATGGGCGAGCTACACCTCGAGATTATTATTGACCGTTTGAAGCGCGAGCATAATGTTGACGCTAATACCGGCGCGCCGCAGGTGGCGTATCGCGAGACGATTCGTGGCACTGCTGAAGCTCAGGGCAAACACGTCAAGCAGTCCGGTGGTCGTGGTCAATATGGTGATGTTTGGATTAAGTTTGAGCCGAATGAAGCCGGTAAAGGTTTTGAGTTTATCGATCAGATTAAGGGTGGCGTGGTGCCACAAGAATATCGCAAGCCAGTTCAACAGGGTGTTGAAGAGACCTTGAATGGGGGCGTGATTGCGGGTTATCCGGTGGTTGATGTCAAGGCGACGCTCTACGACGGTAGTTATCACGATGTCGACTCGAGCGAACTTGCCTTCAAGCTCGCTGGTAGCTTGGCGACCCGTGAAGGTATCAAGAAAGCACAGCCAGTATTGCTTGAGCCGATGATGAAGCTTGAAGTGACTACTCCGGAAGAATTCATGGGTGATGTGATTGGTGATGTCAATGCTCGTCGTGGTCGGGTTGATAGCATGGAAGATTTGACCGGTGGGGCAAAGCTGATCAAGGCTTTTGTACCGCTAGCAAATTTATTTGGCTATACATCGGATCTTCGTTCAATGTCCCAAGGTCGTGCTGCAAGTAGTATGGAACTTTACGCTTATGAGGAAGTTCCGCCAAACGTTGCACAAGAGATTATCGAAAAACGAAATACGAAATAGGAAAAACCTCCCCGAAAGGGGAGGTTTTTACGGGTAGTATCGCTAAGTCAAAAAGTTAAATTCCAGCATATTCAGTGACGGTTATATATTGGTTCCCATCATGGAATATATTGTCGCCCTGTTTCTCTGGATCTATGAGCTTAAGCTCATTTTCAAAGGTAACATAGCCGAGATCCTCGGTAACTAAAGTCTTCTCGGAGTTGCCTTTTCCATCGACGCGTATACTAATATCATAGGTAGGTGTAAAACCCAATCTGGTACGCGGGGCTTCAAAGCGTAGGCGCAGATCATTCCCGATAATCCAGGAGAATCCATGACCTTCATCCTTCGGTCCAGTAAAGAATAATTCGATTCCACCCACGAATACTCTGAAGGCACTAATATACCAACCTGGGCGATTGCCACGCACTATTTCGGCATAGCTATCCACGAATATATGCTGAATGCTCACCCTCCCAGCGTCGTCAAACAAATCTGATTTCGAAAGGGATATAAGCCTCTCGAGCTCATTACTATAAGCGCTGAGTGGTCGTTTTGGGCAAGTCATTTTTAGCGGCAAGCATTCTTTATCGGTATTCATGTCAAAATCCCATCTTTTGTTCAGGTTTGTATCTGCCCCTATAACCATATAGCCTTCATAGCCGATTGTACTGTCGCGTTTGACATCTCTAGAATATGTTGTAATTCTCATAGTGACTCCTCCTTCTTGATAATTGCATTTGTACTAATCCTATGACAGAATTAGTAATTCATGCAATTATCGGAGATATATTGCGATACTTTCAATGTTCCATAAGTATCATATGGTACTTATGCCTCCATTATATCATACCTTTATAAAAAAGTCAATACTACTTGTGCTAAAATCGCTAAAAACACAAGAAAATATTAAAAAATGTTGTGATTTTGACAAAGAGAGACAACAGCTCCGAAGTCGAGGCTAAAATCGTTGTAATTTTGACAACAAAATACGCTATAGTGCAGGCGAGAACCGCTATTTCTTGCATTTTAGTAAGATTATGAGGCAAGGGTGGATATTTTTGTAGGTTTTCGTTATAATAGAATTATGGCGAGGATATTATTGATTGAGGACGAAGCTGCAATTCGACGGATGCTTAGTGAAATTTTGGTGGGTGCTGGGTATGATGTTGCCGAGTTGACGGATTTTGGGAATCTTGATGACCTGAACCGTGGCGTTGAGGGCTCGGGGGCGGACTTGATTTTACTCGATCTTGGGCTGGCGGGGCTGAGTGGGCTAGAGCTGCTCAGGCGGCTTAGGCAGAATTCTGATATCCCAGTAATTATTTTGACTGGTGAAACTGCGGAGGCGAAGGAGCTTTTGGCAATGGGCTATGGGGCGGACGACTTTGTTTCGAAGCCGTATAAGCCTGAGCTCTTGCTGCTGAGGATTCGGGCAGTTCTTCGGCGGACTTTGGAGCGATCTCGCTCGGATATTTACAGCTTCGCTGGCGCCAAGATTGACCTGGCGCGCGGAGTAATTTTGCACCAAGATCATCGTACGCACTTGACAAAGAATGAGATGATTATTTTGCGACAGCTCTTAGAAGAGCGCGGGAAGATTGTTTCGCGCGAAACTTTGATGACTGAGCTTTGGAATAATCAAGAATATATCAACGATAATGCCCTGACCGTGAATGTTAGTCGTTTGCGCACAAAATTAGAAAAGATTGCCGGAAAGAACGTAATTGAAACACGCAAAGGTTTAGGTTATAGCTTGGTTGAAGCTGAACATGGGGAATAAAGTGAAGCAGTTTAGCCTGAAAAATTATTTACACGACAAGGTCACCGAATTGATCGTTTTTGCCGTTTTGCTGGTGGTCTTTGCAATTTTTTGCAGAGCTTTTGGGCTAAAAATCGAGGCGATTATCATGATTATCGCACTAATCCTAATGGCGATAATTGGTCTAGGCCTGTATGAATACTTTCGTAAAAAACAGTTTTATGAACAATTGCAGTCAAATTTAATTAAGCTTGACCAGGCATATCTTATTACGGAAATGCTCGAACAGCCAAATTTTCTTGAAGGAGAGATTTTATATGACGTATGTTATGAGCTAGATAAATCAATGTTGGAGAAAATTAGCGATCTAGAACAGTCGAGCCGGGATTTCCAAGAATATATTGAGCTTTGGCTGCATGAAATTAAGAGTCCACTGGTAGCACTAAATCTGCTGGCGGAGAAAAACGCCTCACCGGAGTTTGGACGCGAGCTGGGGCGCGTGAATGATTTGGCGGAGCAAGTATTATATTTTGTGCGCGCCGAAAGTTCAGCAAAAGATTATTTGCTCGGTAGTTGTGAACTTAGTGAAATTGTCAAGGCGGTTTTGCTAGATTGCCGTACACAAATTCAGCTACAGCAAGTTGAGATTATTACCGGGAATCTAACTGGAACTATTCATAGTGATGCGAAATGGCTGAAATTTATGGTCGGGCAGGTGCTGGTCAATGCCCTAAAATATGGTGCGACCAAAATTAGCTTTGAACTGGAGCACGAAGCAAAAGACAGTATCCTCAAGATCCGTGATAATGGAATCGGGATTGCACCGGAGGATTTGCCGCGGGTGTTTGACAAGACTTTTACTGGTCAAAATGGGCACGGTAAAACCGGTGCGCGCTCGACTGGTATGGGGCTTTATCTCGTGAAAACTTTGACGGATAAGTTGGGTCATAAAGTTGAGATTGATTCAAAAACTGGTAATGATTCTTTCACAGAAGTAAAGTTTTATTTTGGCGAGCACGATTATTACAAAAATGTTTGCTAGCCGTAAGATTGAGCCGACGACAATTTCCTGCTGATTCGCTAGAATGAAGCAAAGGAGTATCATGAAAAAAGCGAAGAATAAAGTAAATAATCAAACTGTGCGACAAATTCTCAAACTTGAAAGTGTCGAGAAATATTATGGTAGCCGCTCGGCATTAACCAAGGCAGTCGATCGTATTTCGTTTACGGTCGATAGTAGTGAGTTTGTCGCTATTATGGGGGCGAGTGGTTCCGGCAAAACAACACTACTCAATTGTATTGCAACCATTGACCGGGTCACCGCGGGAAAAATTTATGTGGATGGGGAGGACATTACGCGCCTAAAGGGCGAGAAATTAAATCGTTTCCGACGCGAGGAACTAGGTTTTGTCTTTCAAGATTTCAATCTACTCGATACGTTGACGGCGCGCGAGAACATTGCGCTCGCGCTTGCAATTCAGAAAGTCCATCCGTTGGAGATTACTGATCGAGTCGAGAAAGTAAGTAGTGAGCTAGGCATTAGCAAAGTTCTAGACAAATTCCCCTATCAGATGTCGGGTGGACAAAAGCAGCGCGTAGCTTCGGCGCGAGCGATTATCACTGACCCAAAATTAGTGCTAGCTGATGAGCCGACTGGAGCACTAGATTCGCGCTCAGCAAGGATGTTGCTGGAGCAGCTTGAGGAGTTGAATCAGCGGTTTGATTCGACAATTTTGATGGTGACTCATGATGCATTTGCGGCGTCTTACGCTAAGCGGGTGATTTTCCTAAAAGACGGGAAGATTTTTAATGAAATTCGGCGCGGCGATCATTCACGCAAAGAATTCTTTGACCAAATTATTGATGTAGTAACGGCGCTTGGAGGAGATACAAATGTTCTCTAAATTGGCTTTTCGCAATCTTAAACGTAGCTTCAAAGATTATGCGATTTATTTTTTCACTTTAGCTTTGGGTGTTGCGATTTTCTATATCTTTAATGCACTCGAAACTCAAAGTGTGATGCTTAAAATCAGTGATTATATGCTGGAAATTGTGAAATTGATGAATAGCGTGATGTCGGGCGTGAGCGTATTCGTGGCGTTAGTACTAGGATTTTTGATAATTTATGCCTCGCGGTTTTTGATTAAGCGGCGTAGTCAAGAATTTGGTACCTACATGTTGCTTGGTATGAGTAAGCGTAAGATTGCAATGATTATGCTGCTCGAGACCTTGATGATTGGGATTTTCTCACTCGTTGCCGGGTTACTTGTTGGCGTAGCACTCTCGCAATTTATGAGTGTTTTGGTTGCGAATATGTTTGAAGCTGATATGACAAGTTTTGGCTTTGTGTTTTCAGGACCGGCTTGCGTTAAGACGCTAATTTATTTCGTGATTATTTTCTTGGTTGTAATGCTGTTAAATACTTTTATTATCGCTCGGCAGAGATTAATCAAGCTGCTACAAGCGCGGCGTACGACTGAAACAGTCAAAGTGCGCAAGACTTGGCTCGCATCAATTGTGCTGATGGTAGGGGTATCGCTGCTAGGATGGGCTTATTGGATGGTGACTCTGAACTCTAGGCATCTAGATGATAGTAATATCATGTTTGTGCTTGCGGCTGGCGCGATTGGTACAGCATTCTTCTTTTGGTCGGTGGCAACGATTATTGTCAAGCTCTTCCAAAAGACAAAACTCTATAACCGGGGCTTAAACGCCTTTACCTTGCGGCAGTTTAGCAGTGCGATTAATACTTCGGCAGTGGCAATGACGAT
Organism: Candidatus Saccharimonadota bacterium; assembly: GCA_013316435.1. Lineage (GTDB taxonomy): Bacteria > Patescibacteriota > Saccharimonadia > Saccharimonadales > Saccharimonadaceae > Nanosyncoccus. Next base: position 17,842 of record WSMR01000003.1, read on the forward strand.
GATTTGTTTGATGCTTTTTGTAACTATTTGTGTATCGGCTTCGGCAATTTCATTGCACGAAAGTATGACTGCAAACTCTGATAAGGCAATGCCGGTTGATATTCAGTATCCATCAAAGCTTGCGGATCAGAGTGAGTCAGTGGAGGCATTGAAGGATTACGGTATCGACCTTAACACGATGATGGCAGAGCAGATGCGCTACGAAATTGCTTATAGCGATAGTCCCACCTATGGAGATATTCTTGACAAAGCGATGCCGGCGGATGGAGCTGTCCTGTTTAATACTGATGCAATTCTACCAATGATGCATGTAAGTGACTATAATGCGCTTTCTGATTTCTTTCATAATCAAAAAGTAGAACTAAAGGATAATGAATATGCGATTGTGGCTGATTTTGCTACCATGGTTGAGTTGTTTGAACGGGCTTTACCAACGCAGCCAAAGATTGAGATAGCAGGAAGAAATCTCTATCCCGCTACTGATGAAGTGATTGACGGTATGTACCAACTGTCCACTGCTACTAGTACGAATACCGGCCTGGTTGTAGTGCCGGATGATATTAAATTTCGCGAAGATGATGCTACATGGTATACAGTCGGTAACTTCCGAGAGAATGTAGACGCGCAGGACTTAACTGACAAGATTCTAAAGATTCGCGACCAAGAACTTAAAAATACCGCGAGATACTTTATGATTGAAACGAAGCAGATGTTGCTTAATTCAAACATCGGTATTAATGCAATTGTAACTTTCGTGGCGTTATATCTTGGGATTATCTTCCTAATTGCGAGTGCAGCGCTTTTAGCTTTGAAACAGCTCTCTGAAAGTAGTGACAATCGCGCTAAATATGCCATTTTGCAAAAATTAGGTGTTGATAATAAAATGCTGAATCATGCACTAGGTGTACAAATCGGGATTTTCTTCGCTTTGCCGCTGATCGTCGCGATTATCCATGCGATTTGTGGGATCATTTTCTGTGATGAAGTTCTAGGGATTTTTGGTGGCATTAAAATCGATTATTCAATGGCAGGAATCGCGTTAGTATTCCTTGCTATTTATGGCGGATACTTCCTGATCACGTACTTTAGTAGCAAGCGTATGATCAGAGAACGGAGAATTTAGACCAAGTTGTTATGCTGCTAACTTTGCGCGAGAGCCCCGTGATTGGCGTCGCGCAAAGTTTTTATTGTAAAATCTTCAAAAACCAGCGATATCATATATAATATAATTATGGTAAATTTAGATTTTGGGGAGATTATCCTTTCAGCTATAGTTCCGATCTTCTACTTTGCGATGTGTGGGGTTGGCATTTGGTTTCTATGGCACGTGCGTGGGCGTCAGCCCGGTAATAGTCGTTATTCAGTAATGATTTACAGCGGTATTGCGGTTTGCATCATTTTGATACTACTTGGTTTTAAGATTTTTGGGATCATGTAGGACATGGAGATTCTAACAGTTGTATTACTTTGTATTGCAATTGTGTTACTAATCGTTTTGATGTTACGACGCCCAGCGGTTGGCGGATCAAGGCAAATTGAAGAGCGCTTGATTCGGCTAGAAAGTGAAGTCGAGAAGCTTTCACCGCGGATTGAGAGCGAATTTCGGGAGAATCGACGCGAGATTTCAGAAAACTTTGGTCAAATACAAAAAACCGTTGACACGAGAGTAAAAAGTTTGCAGGACGATAACTCTGCCCGGCTTGATCAGATGCGCCAAACCGTTGACGAAAAATTACAAGAATCAGTCGAAAAACGATTTAATGAAAGTTTTCGGCGGATTTCAAGTCAGCTTACGCAAGTCTATCAGGGTCTAGGTGAAATGAAAAATCTCGCAAACGGTGTCGGCGATCTCAAGAAAGTCATGGAAGGCGTAAAAACGCGCGGGATTTACGGCGAGGTACAGCTTGGAAATATTATTTCGGATAGTATGGCCAAAGATCAATACGTTGAAAATTTTGCGACTAGGAAGGGAAGTGCGGAGCGAGTTGAATTCGCGATTAAGATGCCAGGACAATGTGACGAGATTGTTTATTTGCCAATTGATTCAAAATTTCCAGTTGAGAATTATTCGCGGCTGGTGGCGGCTTATGACCACGGTGATAAAACAGAAATTGCTGGGTTTCGAAAGGAACTTGCCAAGGATGTCAAGACTCAGGCTAAGAAAATTTCCGAAAAATATCTTGACCCGCCAGCCACGACTGATTTTGGGATTATGTTTGTACCGACAGAAAGTTTATACGCGGAAATTTTGCGTATCCCGGGGCTATTTGATGAAGTGCGTCAAAAGATGCGCGTCACGGTCTGCTCACCTTCGACTTTGCCAATTATTCTGTCCGGTCTTACAATGGGGTTTCGTACGGTGGCAATCGAGCAGCGTAGCGCTGAAGTTTGGCGTACGCTTGGTGCAGTCAAAGCGCAATTTAGTAAATTCGGCGATCTGCTTGCGGCGACCAAGAAAAAACTTGAGGAAACTGCAAATAAAATTGGCAGCGCTGAGCACACTTCGCGGCAGATTGAGAAGAAGCTAAAAAATGTTGAGGCACTTCCGGAGAGTAGCAGTAAAGAAATTATTGGGGAGATTGAAGCCTAATGGAAATTTGGCGCGAACTAGCGGCTTGGTTTATGCTCTTCATTGTCTACTCCTTTTTGGGTTGGTTCATGGAGATGTTCATTACGATTGTATTCCATGGACGGGCTTATAATCGTGGGTTTTTGATTGGCCCGCTTTGTCCAATTTATGGAATTGCTGGCGTATTAATTACCTTGATTGTTGGCCAACAGGAGAATATGCTGGAGATTTTCTGTGTAGTAATGATTTTTGGTGCGGTAATTGAATACACGACGAGCTATATGATGGAAAAACTTTTTCATGCTCGTTGGTGGGATTATTCGGATCAGCCGTTTAATGTTAACGGGCGCATTTGCTTGGGTGCAATATTTGGTTTTGGTGCACTGGGTGTGCTGGCAGTGAAGATTATTACGCCGTTCTTGTTCCATTTATTTTATAGTCTAGATAGTGTTTGGCTAATTTGGATTGCGGCAATCTTGGCAGTGATTCTAGTTTGTGATCTCATTATTTCGCTAAATCTAATTCTGCGTTTCAAGAAGACTACTAAAGCGGTTGATGGCGATGTTACAGAAGAGATTACCGAATACATTCGTTCGGTATTTAGTGAGCGCGGGCGATTGAATCGTCGCTTGCTAAGGGCGTTTCCGGAGATGAAGGTAAAGAAGCCTGAGCTGGGGAGAGTCTCCAAGAAAAACTCTAAAAAAGCCAAAGCCTCAGACTCGAAATAATTATTGAAAAGTGTATAATATATTATATATGTACGATAAGTTGCAGAAGTTTTTGGTGGGCAAAAGTCGGATTTGTATTATCCAGGCGGAGAATCCCGATGGAGATTCGCTGGGGTCGGCGATTGCCTTGGATTATATTTTGGATCAAACCGAGAATTCTTTGTATTGCCCGGTTGATATTCCGGAATATTTGCACTATTTTGAGGATTGGTCGCGAGTTAGTGCGGAATTTGATTACAAAGCTGATGGCTACATCATTGTCGATACCGCGGCGAGCGTTTTGCTCTCAAAACTTCTAAGTGATCTTGCAATTAAAAATTCACTTTATAGTAAACCGGTATTAGTGATCGACCATCACGAAACCGAAGATGACCTTGACTTTCCGCATGAGAGTGTTATTGAAACTCGCCCGGCTTGCGCAGATTTGATTTATCAGGCAGCAAAAGCATGCGAGCTAAAAATTCCTGAACCGGCTACCACGGCGCTTTATGCTGCAATTGCCTCGGATACTTTGGGGCTGGTAAGCGCGTCAGTAACGGCTGACACGATGTATACGATGGGCGATTTGATTAGGCTCGGAGCAAGTCCGGTTGAGATTGATGAGCGGCGTCGAGAGTTCATGAAGAAAACGCCACGCATCTTGGATTATAAGGCAGATTTGATTAAGCGGATTGAGTATTCGCTTGATGGAGCGCTGGCAACGGTGCATATTCCGTTTGAGGAAATTCAGGAGTATTCACAAGAATATAATCCGAATGTACTAATTTTAGAAGAAATGCGTATGGTGGAAGGTGTTGAAGTTGCGATTGCGGTGAAGACTTATCCGGACGGTAAGGCAACGGGTAAGATTCGTACGCAAATTCCAGTTGCCGAACAAGTCGCGGGCTATTTTGGTGGCGGTGGACATGCCTATGCAGCAGGGTTTCGGGTCTACGATATGAGTTATGAAGAAATTTTGACAGATTTAATAAAGATTTTGCCTGAAATTATGGAGCAAGCCAGCAATGATCATTCATAAAATCTACAATTGGATGAGCTTGGTTTGGCATAAAGTTTTTCATGTGCCAGTACGAATGGCGGTTGCAGAAGATAATAATGTCCCTAACCCGCGTCTTACGGTGGTCTTGCTTCATGGCATTGCCGCGACTTCTTGTACTTGGCGTAAACTTTATAAAGATGTTTCGCGCGATCCGGAATTAAATGACGTACGCTTCATCGCATTGGATCTTTTGGGCTTTGGTAAATCTCCGAAAGCTGATTGGCTGGATTATGATTATGATGATTATAGTCGCGCTTTGACTCGGACCTTGAAGCAACTTAAATTGAAGACTCCAGTGATTTTGATGGGGCATTCAATGGGTGGATTAATTGCTGCAAAGTACATGACCGAGAGTCATTCAGGAATTGATATTGAGGCGGGGATTTTAGTTTCGCCGCCACTGCTCATGGCTTCAGAAATGTCTCGGTTACCAGACCGGGTTTATATGAGTACGTATGGTTCGCTGCAGCAGCTTGCAAAAGATGTTCCGGCAGTTGACGCAATTGCGAGAATAATTGAACGATTTAGTAATTTCGAGAAGCATTACTTGAAGACTCAAGCTTTTGAAAAATCGATGGAGAATATTATTTTGAACCATGATAATTATCAGACCTTTCGGCGAATCAAAATTCCGACTTTGATTTTGCATGGTCATTTTGACCCGCTAGTTATGGGGACAAATTTGCGTAAAGTGGCAAAGGTGAACCGAGCGCTTACCTACCAAAGTGTCATTGCTGATCATGATATTACCGCAACGAAGCGGGTACGAATCATCCGAGAAATTAAGAAGGTGCTAAAAGATAATGAACAAGATTAAATTATACAACACACTAAGTCGCAAAATAGAGACTTTTAGTCCGTTTGATCCCAAAGAGGTAAAGATTTATACTTGTGGTCCAACTGTTTATAGTCGACCGCATATTGGGAATTTTGCCGCTTACGTGTACTGGGATTTGCTGGTACGTGTTTTGGAAGCTAATCAATATGGTGTGAAGCGAGTGTTGAATTTGACGGACGTGGGGCATTTGACCTCAGATGGCGATGAAGGCGAGGACAAGCTAGAGAAAGGCGCAAGAAAATCAGGCAAGAACGTTTGGGAAGTAGCCGAGGAATATATTGGCTATTTTCAGCGCGATTTTCGTGCGTTGAATCTACGAGAACCAGCAGTTTGGGCGCGCGCGACGGATTATATCGAAGAGGATGAGGAACTGGTTAATGCTTTAGTGGATAAAGGTGTGACCTATGAGACAAAAGATGGAATTTATTTTGATACGAGTAAATTTCCGCGCTATGCAGATTTTGCCCGAATCGATTTGAATGGTCTTAAGGCAGGGAAGCGGGTGGAGTTTTCTGCCGAGAAACGTAATCCGTCTGATTTTGCCGTTTGGAAATTTATTCAGCCTGGTGAAAAACATGAAATGCGTTGGCGATTTCTTGAGTGTGATGGTTATCCCGGTTGGCATCTAGAATGTTCAAGTATTATTCATAGTGAACTCGGCGAGACGATTGATATTCATACTGGTGGAATTGACCATATTCCAGTGCACCATAGTAATGAAATTGCTCAAAGTGAAATGGCTTTTGAGAAGCGTTTGGCAAAATATTGGCTACATTGTAATTTTTTGACGATTGACGGCGAAAAGATTTCTAAATCGCTTGGAAATGTCTATACGCTAGATGATTTAGCGGAGCGAGGGTTTTCGGCGATGGATTTCAAGATGTGGGTTTTGCAGGGGCATTATCAGTCGGAACGTAATTTTAGTTTTCGCGACCTCGAGGCGGCGCGTCAGCGACGATTGAATTGGCGAAATCTAGTTGCAAAGTGCTACCAGAATGGTAATGAAGAGAATACTAACGGTGCAGATTTCCTAGCGGCGCTAGAGGCAGTGAATCAGAATTTGAACTCATCGGAAGCGATGGTTGCGATTGAAAATGCTAAGCATAGAGATTTGATTTTTTGGCAGAAAGTTGATCGGTTGTTTGGGCTGAAGTTAGTTGCTGACGCGCCGGATATTGATGAGGGGGCAAAAGAACTGATTTCGCAGTATCAAGCTGAGCGAGCCAAGAAAAATTATCAGAAATCGGATCAGCTGCGTGATGAACTGGCTGGGCGGAATTTGCGGATAATGGAGCAGGGCGGAAGGCAGTATTGGCAGTATATTAAGTAGGGCTTTCGCTTTTCCTCTCTCCTCTCACCCCTCCCGTACCACACAGCGAACGGCAAAACCGTGCCCGCGGTAACTGTTATTCTGAGGGTAGACATTCGTCGGGAACGTATACAAGAAGTGGCCGTTTGTAGCAGAACCAGCAGTAGTAGACCACAAGTAGCCAGTTGTGACGCGTGCGACGATGAAGCCACCCGAGCGACCGTAGTGGCCCATACGGAGAAAGTTGAGAGGATCTGAGATATAATAGCTTTATGAATAACTCTGTAAAGAAATTTGATTATAAAAAAGAATACAAAGAATTGTATCTACCTCCCCGAAAACCTCAGATTATAAAAGTTCCAAAGATGAACTACCTAGCGGTCCGTGGCAAGGGTGATCCCAATCAAGAAGAAGGTGAATATAAGAAGTCGATTAGCTTACTCTATGCAATTATTTTTACAATCAAAATGAGTTATAAAGGCAGCCGTCAAATTAAGGGATTTTTTGAATTTGTGGTGCCACCTCTTGAAGGATTTTGGTGGCAGAAGAGCTGCGATGGCGGTAGTTTTGACTATTCGCGCAAAGATGATATGAGCTTTATTTCCGTAATTCGTCTGCCGGATTTTGTTACTAGGTCGGAACTTGATTGGGCTGTGGCGGAAGCCACCAAAAAGAAGCAGCAGGATTTTTCGCAAGTTGAGTTTTTGGAATATGATGAGGGGCTCTCGGTTCAGTGTATGCACATTGGTCCATATGACTATGAGCCTGCGACGATTGAGCTAATGCATAACTATTTAGGAGAAAACGAATACACACTAGATATTCAAAATCCGCGCTATCATCATGAGATTTATCTTAGTGATCCTCGTCGCTGTGCTCCTACAAGCCTAAAAACAGTAATTAGGCATCCAATTAAGTAAGTTACGCGATGAAGAGCAGGTAGTTGCGCATCGGTTATTTTTTTGTGTTTTTGGCTTCTAAATTTTACCTGCAAAAATGTATAAAATACAACGATTATGCTATTGACACGCTATATATAGTGTCTTAAAATGGTTATAAGACGCTAGATATGGTGTCAGGTCACAATTAAGCAAAAACAAACATAACTTTGAGCACAAAGTAGGAGGTATTTTTTATGTTCAAAAAAATTGTTAAAAGAGATGGAAAAGTAGCAACTTTCAAGCCGGAAAAAATCGCCGATGCAATTGCGAGCGCCGGTCTTGCAACCGAGGAGTTTAAACAGGATCGCGCCAAAGCTTTGACCGAGAAAGTTTTGAAGCGCGCAGAAGAAACAATCCATCAGCGCACTCCAAACGTTGAACAGATTCAAGATATCGTTGAGCAGGTTTTAATGGAGTCGGCTTTCAAGCGTACGGCCAAGGAATATATTACATATCGTCAAGAGCGTAACCGTATTCGTGAAGCTAAAAGCAACCTCATGAATATCTACAAGACGATTGCCGTGGCGGATGCTAGTGAAGATTCAGATGTGAAGCGTAGCAATGCAAATGTTGATGGCGACTCAGCTATGGGCAAAATGCTCCAGTTCGGCGCGGAAGGCTCAAAAATCTTCACCAAGAGTTTGCTTATGCGGCCTGAATACGCTGCCGCACATGATAATGGCGAAATTCACGTTCACGATCTAGATTTTTATGCTACCGGGACGCTGACTTGCTGCCAAACTGATCCACTGGAATTGTTCAAAGATGGCGGCTTTAATACTGGGCACGGACATTTACGCACGCCAAATTCAATCGCCAGTTATGCAGCGCTAGCGGCGATTATCTTGCAGGCCAACCAAAATGAGCAGCACGGTGGTCAGAGTATTCCGAATTTCGACTATGCGATGGCGGATGGTGTGAACAAAAGTTTTCGCAAAGCTCTTGAGCGCAACCTAAAGAAATATAATGAATTTGCCGATAAGCCAGTAAAGGCAGAAGTCCCGGCAGATTTGACCTATGGCGACGAAAAAGCTCTCAAAAAGACCAAAATTCCTGCTAAAGTTGTGCAGGTTTCAAAAGAAGATGTTGAGCGCGAGACTTTCCAGGCAATGGAAGGATTCATCCATAACCTCAATACTATGCATTCACGCGCGGGCGCGCAGGTGCCATTTACGAGCATTAACTTCGGCACAGATGTTTCGCCGGCGGGTCGGCTAGTAAGCGCAGCCTTGCTCGATGCGACCGAGGCGGGTCTTGGGCACGGCGAGACGCCAATCTTCCCGATCTCGATTTTCAAGGTCAAAGAAGGCGTAAACTATAATCCGGAAGATCCAAATTACGACCTTTTCAAGCGCAGTATGGAAGTAAGTTCAAAGCGTTTGTTCCCGAACTTTGTCTTTATCGATGCACCGTTTAATCTTGAAGGTTACAAGCCGGGCGACTATCATACCGAGATTGCTACCATGGGTTGCCGCACACGGGTCTATGGTAGTATTTTCCCAGAAAGTAACCATGTCACGACCGGTCGCGGGAATCTTAGCTTTACGACGGTTAATCTAGTACGGATTGGTATTAAGCATGGCATTTGCCTAGGTGAGCGTAAAGAAGCGGACTGGTCGGGCTTTTATAAAGAGTTGGATGAAAAAATGGATCTAGTGCGTGACGAATTGCTCGAGCGCTATGAATTCCAAGCAAACCAGCATGTACGTAATTTCCCATTCTTGATGGGGCAGGGGAACTGGTTTGGTAGCGAAAAGTTGAATTTCAACGATACTCTGCGCGACGTGATTAAACATGGTACGCTTAGTATTGGCTTTATCGGCCTAGCGGAAGCTTTAGTAGCGATGACTGGTAAACATCACGGCGAAGATGAAGAGTCGCGTGAACTAGGGCTCGACATTGTCACGCATATGCGCGAACGTTGCGATTCTTACAGCAAGAGGTACAAGCTAAACTTTACTTTGCTGGCTACGCCGGCGGAAGGTATCGCAGGACGCTTTACGCGTATTGACCGTAAGGAATACGGCGAAATCAAGGGTGTGACGGACCGAGATTACTATACTAATAGTTTCCATGTACCGGTTTATCATCCAATTTCGGCCTTCGATAAAATCGAGATTGAGGCACCGTATCATGCGCTCTGTAATGCTGGTCACATCACCTATATTGAACTAGATGGTGACCCGTCGCAGAATATTGAAGCTTTTGAAGCCGTGATTCGCAAAATGAAAGAATCGGGAATTGGTTACGGTAGTGTAAACCATCCAGTGGATCGTGATCCAGTTTGTGGTTTCTCGGGTATTATTGAGGGTGATCGCTGTCCAAGTTGTGGACGCAAAGAAAGTGAAGGTGATGTTGCCTTTGAGCGCCTAAGAAGGATTACTGGTTACCTAGTTGGTAGTCTTGAGCGGTGGAACGATGGTAAGAAAGCCGAAGAACATGATCGCGTAAAGCACAACGTCTGTGGCGTCTACGATAAAGAAGAAAAATCGAAACGTGAAGCCGCCAAGCGCACGCAAAAGTCGATGACTGGAAAGAAATAATGTCAACTGATGCAGTACCGGCAGAGGAGCTGAACTATAGTGGCAAGGATGCGCGAGCCCAGGCGGAGGCTTGGGTTGCGCGAAAAGTCCATATTACGGCTAACACCGATGGCAGCGGCAAGATTCGACTTTCCGGCCCGCTTGAGCACGATAACATCGTGAATGGCTATGGTTTAAGGGCGATTCTGTGGACGCAGGGCTGCCCAAACCATTGTCCGGGCTGTCAGAATCCGGAAACCTGGGATTTTAATGCGGGGCTGCTGGTTGATATCGACGAAATAAAACAACGCCTCAGGGCACTTCGAGGACAAGCGGGATTAACTTTTTGCGGTGGCGAACCGTTTGTGCAGCCAAGGGCCTGTAAGGAAATTGCGGATTGGTGTCGTCGGGAGCTAGGTTGGAATATTTGGTCGTTTACCGGGTTTACATATGAGCTGATCAAGGCTGAAGGTGGCGATAAATGGGAATTCCTCAAGAGTTTGGATGCACTGATTGACGGCCCGTTCGTGTTGCCTGAGCGCGATTTGACCATGAAATTTCGTGGTTCAAAAAACCAACGCTTGCTGCATCTAGAGTATGGTACAGGGAAGATTTTAGAGATAGAATAAGGGTCTAACCTTCTATTGTATCACAGATAGTAAATTTTGTCAATAGGGAGAGAAGATGAAGGGGTTGAGTATGATTGCTTGTGTGAGTCGAGATCTCGGCTTGGGTTACCAAGGCAAGCTGCTATGGAACTTACCGGAGGATATGCAATTTTTTAAGCAGACTACGCTGGGACATCCAGTCGTAATGGGTTCAAAAACTTTTGAGAGTATTGGGCGACCTTTGCCTGGACGCGAAAATATCGTACTGACGCGGGGAGAGCTTGACGCTGATGTGAAAATAGTACATAGCAAAGATGAACTTGACCGGCAACTAGAGGAGCTTGAGGGCGAAAAATTTATCATTGGTGGTGCTTCGCTTTATAAAATGTATCTAGACGATGCCGAGACGTTGTATCTTACCGAGGTAGAGGGTGAAAAGCCGGCCGATACTTTTTTCCCGAGTTTTGATCCAGCAAAATATGACCGCGAGGTGATAAAAACGTCTTCAAATCACCTTGACCAAACAGGGTTTAAAATCGTAAAATATACCAAAAGGAATGCGTGATGAGTCGGCCTAGAAGGAGACTGATCAGAGAGCTCGATGAGGCTGTACGACTTGCGCAAATACGAGAGGAATTACGATGACGGCAAAGAAGCAAATTTATCTAGACTATGCGGCGGGTGCGCCCCTAGATCCGGAGGTGAAGGCTCAGATGGAACGCATCAGTGAGGGGCTCGTGAGCGGTGAATTTGCTAATCCATCGGCACTCTACGCGGCTGGTCAACGCAGCCGGGAGCTAATTGACGCGGCTCGAACCGAAGTGGCGCTACTGATTAATGCTCAGCCGAGTGAGATTATTTTTACTTCTGGCGGTACTGAATCCAATAATACCGTGATTCAAGCTTTTGCGCGTCAGGTAATTTGGACTACGCCGATTGAACATCCGAGCATTCTTGAGCCACTGAGGAAATTTGCGCGCCAAAAATCGCGTTTTGTGCCTGTGGACGCGGAAGGTCGGGTTTCGCCAAAGAATTTTTATCGTGATCCAAATCCAAAATACTGTCCGAGTTTGGTTTCGGTAATGCTAGCAAATAACGAAATCGGTACAATTGAGCCTGTACGTGAAGTGTCAATGAAGTGCCGTTCGCCTAAATATAAAACTCTGATACATACCGACGTGACCCAAGCAATTGGTAAAATCCCGGTTGACGTGAATGAGCTGAAGGTGGATTTGCTAAGTTTTTCAGCACATAAAATTGGTGGCCCGGCAGGGATTGGTGTGCTTTATGTGCGCAAAAACGCTCATGTGCGACCACTGCTGAGCGGCGGAAATCAAGAGCGCGGACGTCGAGCAGGGACCGAGAATGTGATGTTGATTGCGGGTCTAGCTAAGGCGGCAAAGTTAGCCCGAGCAAGACTAGTGGATTGGGGCAAGGTGGCGGAGTTCAGGGATGAATTGCGAAGTGGAATTTTGAAGGAAATTCCACATGTGATTTTGAACAGTCCGAAGGAAGGTTGTTTGCCGAACATTTTGAACGTAAGCTTTGAGGCGATTGAAGGCGAAGCGTTGCAGCTAATGCTTGATGAGGTGGGAATTGCGGTCTCGACTGGGTCGGCCTGCGCATCAAGTAAGCTTGAACCGAGCCATGTCATCATGGCGACTCGGAATAACGCAGAAATTGCGCACGGCAGTGTGCGCTTTAGCTTGGGGCTGGATACGACTGCGGAGGATATTCAGTATGTGATGGAAGTTTTGCCAGGAATTGTCAAGAAGCTACGTGATATGAGCACGGTGAAAGTTGGAAAATATGCCTAAAAGTTTGAACGATCAACAATGTGAGCCGAGTCCAAAACCGTTTGTGTATTCGGAGATTGTCAAAGAACATTTTTTGAATCCGCGAAACTTTCTAATGGGTGATGAAAGTAAATATCAACGCGATGCGGAAGGCACAGTTGGGAATCCGGTTTGTGGTGATCAAATGACGATGTATCTGCAAATTGAGGATGATAAGATTCGGGATGTGCGCTGGAAAACTTATGGCTGTGCGAGCGCAATTGCTAGCACTTCGGCGCTAAGCGAGCTGATAAAAGGTAAGACCTTGGACGAAGCTTTGAAGATTGGCCCAAAGGAAATTACCGAATTTTTGGGCGGACTGCCGGAGCATAAATTTCACTGCTCGGTGCTTGGTCACGAGGCTTTGGCTGAGGCGATCAATAATTATCGAAGTAAATTACAGAAATAAGTTTTCTGCTATAATAATCATATGCAAATACGAAATAGCCTGGCGACAGCAATCTACCGGATGTTAATGGCGATTCTAGCGGGCTTTGGGGCTTGGATGTATTTTGATAGCTTTGGTTTGTCGGCTTGGCGAATTTTTGCGACTTATGCGCTGCTGATGACGGCAATTTATTTTGGTATTTTAGCAATAATCGGTTTGGCTACCAAGGAGCGCCGTAAGCAAATCGTCAGCTCGTCAATGATAGAAGGGGTTTTGATTATTAGTCTACTAACTGTGAGCGTAACGACGTTTGTTTTTATGATTCATGGGTGGCAGCAGCCGACTTTGTCGGGACCAGCGGCGGCACTAAGCTATGTCACTTTGCCGGTACTAGTGATTGCGGACTGGGCGATTTTTATGCCCAAAGGTCGCTGGCAGGGAATTTATCCATTTTACTGGCTGGCGGTGCCGACGATTTATGCTGCAGCAATCTTGTTTACGGCGGAACTTTGGTTGGATCTAGATTTGCGCTATCCGCTCGGGTTCTTGGATTATCGCGTCTATGATATTTCACGGATGATTTGGACGTTGATTTTTTACGCAGTTTGTATTTTGACCGTTGGGTATGGTTTTTATGTTATCGATGCATTGGTCAGCGGCAAAGTTGGCAAGCATATCGTGTTGCCAAAAATAAAACTGGTTGAAGTCGAATCGGAAGAAGACTTAGAAGTGGATAAAGCTAAGAAGTCTAAACCTGAAAAAGCCAAAATCAAGAAGACTAAAGCCCAGGGCTAATCAGTCGACCCGATCCCGCCCGTGCGTTTGCCGGAAGCTTTGTCATCGTCAGTAGTAAGGAATTTCTGAAAAACAATCTGTGCAATACGCTCGCCTTTTTTGACTATCAGTTCGTGATCGCTCACATTAAAGACAATTACACGGATATGCCCATCGTTGTCCGGATTGTTATAATAATCAGCGTCAATTAAGCCAACGCCATTGCCTAGCACGATACCCTTACTGGCGCCTGAGCTACGATTTAGAACTAGATAACATTCATCTGGCTGACAGTAGACTTTGAGCCCAGTTGCAATCAAAACTGGTTTAATTCCAGGTTGAAAAGCCGGGATAACTGTATCCTCGGCCGCCTCAATATCGTAGCCAGCAGAATAGGCAGTGGAACGCTTCGGAAGATTGATCCCGCAATTTTCCCAACCCTTCGCAATTTCAAAACCTCGCTTTCTCATGTATAATAATATAGTAAAGGAGGGCAATGAAAAAGTCAAAAGTTTATTTCAGCAAAGAAATTTCTCCGCAAAGTTTGATTAGAATTTACGAAGCGCTGGGTGCGAATTTGCCGGGCAAAATTGCCGTTAAGGTTTCGACTGGCGAGCGTGGCGCAAAAGGATATTTAAAGGCAAATTTGATTGGTCCTTTGGTACAGAAAATTGGCGGCACGATTGTGGAATGTAATACGGCTTATGATGGAGCGAGGAATACGACCGAGGAGCATCTTGAGGTGGCGAAAGAACATGGCTTCACCGATTTTGCTGAGCTTGACATTATGGATAGCGAAGGCGAGATGAAATTGCCAGTCAAAAACGGCAAGCATCTTAAGTATGATTTAGTTGGTAAAAATTTGGCAAATTATGATTCACTCCTCAATTTGGCGCACGGTAAAGGTCATCCAATGGGTGGGTTTGGTGCAAGTCTTAAAAATCAGGCAATCGGGATTGCCTCTAGAAATGGTAAAGCTTATATTCATATGTGTGGTGAGAGCAAGAGCCCTGAAGAGATGATCGAGCGTCTTACTTTTGAGGACGATGGGCGAATTCACGATGGTAAAACTTTGCAAAAAGATTTTATTGAATCAATGGCTGAGGCGGCGATGGCGGTAAATGATTATTTGGTAAAACAAAATATTCCGGCGGTATATATCACGGTAATGAATGCAATTTCTTTGCTCTGTGATTGCTCAGCGGAACAGGATGATCCAGTCATGCGCGATCTTGGAATCGTGGCGAGTCTAGATCCGGTTGCGAATGACCAAGCGTTTGTTGATTTTATTTGGCAGAGCGATGAGCCAGGCGCGAAAGAATTGCAACGGGAAATTGAACGCCAGGAGGGACGCCATATTCTTGAATATGCCGAGGAGCTAGGTCTAGGCTCGCGTGAATATGAACTAATTGAGGTGTAGAGAGTGCGATTATATTTTTATGGACTAATTGCTCTGCTACGCCACTTTGTCTTGCGGCAAAATACCGGGCAAGTGATTTGTGATTTTGCTGAAAAAATGGGCGTTGTCTATATTAAAGTCGCACAGATTTTGGCGATGCAAAATATCGGTGAGGTTTTTACCGAAACAGATCGTGAGCGGCTAGCTTCAATTTGTGATCATTGCAATCCGATTGAGTTTCAAGAAATTGCTCGAACGATCGAGCTTGAGTATGGTCAGCCAATTCATGAAATTTTTCAGTATGTCGATCCGGAGCCGCTGGGTTCGGCCTCGATTTCGCAGGTTCACCGCGGCGTTTTGAATGATGGTCGTGTAGTTGCAATTAAAGTTAAACGGCGTGACGTGGCGCGCAAGGTGGAGCGCGATATCCGACAGATCAAACGTTTGGTCCATAGATTTGGTAAGTTTGCGAAGCTACGAAATTTTATTGGCAGTGATTATGCTTTGGAGTATTATACCGATTGGATTTATAAGGAATGCAACTTTGAAAAAGAGCAGATACATCTTGTTCGATACCGTGAGTTCGCCGAAAGCGTGAATGGTAAAGTTGAAGGCGCGCATAAAATCCTAGCGCCAAAAGTCTATCGCGAATTTTGTACCAAAAATATTATCATTATGGAATATATTGATCAGCCGACCGTAAATCAACTTACACTGACGCCGGAAAACAAAACCAAAATCTCTGAAGCAGTTAATACTTATCTTAGGCTAAGTTTTTACGCGCTTTTAAATGGTCTGCCAGTAGTTTTTCATGGCGATCCGCACGCAGGAAATGTTTACCTTGATAGTGATGGTAATGTTGGTTTTTTGGATATGGGATTAGTTTTTGAATTTCAAGGTGAAGATTCAAAATTCGTTCAAGATCTATTTTTATATTCATATATGAATCGCCCAGAAGAGTTGCTAGATATTTTGCTTGAACGTTCAAAGTTTGAAAAAGTTGACCGTGAAACTTTGCTAATTGGAATTAAGCGCGAGCTAAAGCGTTTGCATAGTATTCCGGTTCCACAGTTTTTTATTGAGATGATTGGATTGTTTACCCAGTATGACGTAGCGCCGCCGATGTTGCTTTATGAAATAGCAAAAGCTTTTGTTGCACTGTATGGCATGGGCAATGTAGTCGATAACAGCGTCAGTACGAATGAATTGCTAGCAGAGCAGATTACTGAATTTTATGTTCGACGTGCTGCTGATGGAATTGGGCAGGCATTGCTGAGTTGGGGTCAACTTTTTGCCGAACTTACGTCGCGATTTTGGTCAGGTGAGTTAATCTTACCGACTCTTGAACATATGGCGGAGGCGTATCAACGCACATGATTTATACTGTAACCGTCAAGCCGGGATCAAAGAAGGGGCCACTAGTAATTGAAAAAGGCGACGAGTTGACGGTGTTTTTGCGTGAATGTCCAATTGAGGGGAAGGCTAATGTTGCTTTAATTAAACTATTAGCTGAGCATTTTGATATAGCAAAATCGCAAATTACCATTAAAACTGGCGCGCGGGGCCGTAAAAAAATAGTCGAAATCAAAACTATGATATAATGGTTATAATTAAAGTGAGGTAGGCAGAAGAATGAAAATCAGTGAGATTTATATTGGTGGATGGTTTCAGCGAACCATGTTGCAGCTTTCGGAAATTTACGATTTCTTGCGTGATGGAACCTCACAGCTGAAATTAAATAAACACAAACTGGCGGAGCTGCATGAGGGCCTCGGCATTGGTAGCATTGAATATGGCGTGCAGGGTGAAGAGTTTATTTCAATTATGACGAGCGAGCAAATTCGGGTAAAGATTTTTGAGGATGGCTTGATTGTGCTTGGCACAGATCAGGTTACCGAAGAAACCATGTTTGCTGATATCGAAAATCTCAAAGCCTATTATGAAAATCGCCTGTCGCCAGCGATTAATTATATTTTTAGCCTTGGTGCACCAGTTCCGAAAGAGCTTGCTCATATCGAAAATATCTATCCGTATTTTGTGGTTTGTGATAATGCCAAGCGTGAAGACATCGCGGCTTTGTTGGCTCGCACGGAGCGTCAAAAATATTTTGAGTTTGATAATAAAACATATAGTGTGCTTCGCGGTGATAAATATTATTTTATCAACAACAAAAAGAGCTCGTCGGAAATGATTGAGCGCTATATCGAGGAGCAAGTCTTTATCCGTGAGTTTAAGGGGCAATTACATCGCTATCTGAATCTACACCGGATTATTTGGGAAAAGATTGATAATGTTAAGGATCGCGCAAAAGTCAAAGGTAAGGACATCGTAAAGTTTTCCAGCAAGCTCGAGAGTTATCGTAAAACCGTGACGTTGATTGGCGGGCGGATTGACCAAATGTCAACTTATATTTCGACTCGCGAAAAAATCGCCAAAGAAGATCAAGATTTGGCGGACTTTTTGGCAATTTCGGGCTATCGCTATGAAACATTGCGTGATACTTTGCAATATATTAAGGATCTTTGGAAGATGACGACGCAATACGTTGACTCGGCGCAGAAGCTGTTTGATGGTATCAAACAAGATGTGACTTCGAGTTCGATTAATAGTTTGACAATTGTGACCTCAATGTCGGCCGGTGCAGCGATCCTGAGTCTCTTTACGGAGTCGGAGCCGGAATTTACGACTTTCGGTTTTATCTATTTCTTTGTACTAGCGTTTGTGGGCTGGGCGGCCACAAAACTGCTGACTTATGTTGCGCATCGACGAAAATATGAAATTTCTGACGCAGAAATCGATAAAAATATTAAATAAGGAGGTGGAATGAGAAAAATTTTGTACGGGGCAATCGGAGGTTTAATAGCGACATGTGCTTTATGCGCCCCAGCTATGGCGATTAGCTTAGAGCCTTGCTCAGACGATGAATATAAGGCCGAGTGTGAGGAGAAGCGCGCAGAGCTTTTGCGCCGTCAAGAAGCGGGCGAGCCGATACCGCGTTCGGTTGGTGGGAATACAGGATTCGGACCAACTTTTGTTGCGGAAACCGATGAATCACGACGATCAGCAAGTCTTTGGGTTGGCAAAAGTTTGCTAATGGCTGGTAATAATTTAACGACTACAACTAGCGTCAAGAACGGTTTATTACTGGTGGCAGGTAACAGTTTGCAGCTTGAGGGTGAATCCGAGTATGGATTTGTAGCCGGGAATATTATCAGGTTTGCTGGGGCTACGCAACGCGACTTATATGCTGCCGGGAACAGTATTACGCTTGCTGATGCAGCAAAAATTGGTCGTGATGTTTTTGTTGCCGGGAATGAACTTTATGTCGAGACTGATCTGACCGGTGATCTTAGCGTGACGGCGGAGCGCGTTGTGATCAAGAAGAGCATTGCGATTGATGGCAATGTCAATATTGATGCTGAGAATGTTGAGATTGGTGATGATGTGACGATTGGCGGCAAGCTTATTTATAATGATAGTGCGCACATAAATGACCTAGCCAATGTTAGCTACGGCGAACTTGAAACCTATCACGTCGAAGAGATTAGTGTTGAAGCGGGGATTGTTGCTGCAGTTTACGCAAAGCTGTTTAGTATTGCCGGGCTGTTTCTCGCGATGGTGCTAATTATTGCAATTTATCCTCGTTTGCATGATAAAATGCAGCCTGAGAGTACGGCGAATCGTTTTGGAGTCAACCTTGCGATTGGTTGTGGCACGCTGGTGGTGGTACCGATGCTCGTAATTGTGGCGCTTCTGACTATTGTTGCGGCTCCGCTCGGTATTATCGCTTTGATAGCCTTACTGGTCGCTATTTATCTAGCGCAAGGTTTTGCCGGTCTTTGGCTTGGACATTTGATTCTTGAGAAGCTTTTTAAACTGAAGAGTAACGCTTTTGTCGAAGCGTTGGTAGGGATTATCGTGCTTGGTGCTCTTGCGTTGGTGCCGTTTGTTGGGGCAGTAACGGGACTGTTTGGTATGCTACTTGGTCTCGGCTTGATTATTAGTTGTATCAAGCCTAGCAAAGACGACAAAGGGGTTAAAAAGTTGACCAAGAATACTAAGTCAACGAAGAAGGCGACTAGAAAGTAGTTTATGCACGAAAGCTGGAAAGAATTCTTAGATTCTGAGTTTACAAAGCCTTATTTTCAAGAGTTGAGTAAATTTCTTCATGAGGCTTATGAAACTAAGACAATCTTTCCAGCTAAACCTCAAGTTTTTCGCGCTTTTACGACTGATCTGAATGAAGTAAAGGTAGTGATTCTTGGACAAGACCCATATCACACTCCCGGCGCTGCTCATGGTTTGGCTTTTTCGGTACCAAATTCTCAGCCGATCCCGCCATCACTAGTGAATATTTACAAGGAGATTGATGCGGAATTCGGTGGTCATGCCTTAGAGACTGGGAATTTGCGACCATGGCAAGAACAGGGTGTCTTGTTGCTGAATAATGTTTTGACGGTGGAGGCGCACCGGGCGGGTTCGCACCGTGGCAAGGGTTGGGAGCAGTTTACTGAAGCGGTAGTGAAACACTTGAATGAACGTTGCGATCATCTTGTGTTTTTGCTTTGGGGTCGAGATGCGCGCAGTAAAAGTGGCTGGATTGATCAGGATAAGCACTTAGTGCTTGAATCTCCACATCCGTCGCCGCTATCTGCCCATGCTGGGTTCTTTGGTAATGGGCATTTTAGGAAAGCGAATGAATTTCTGAGCCAGCACGGGATGGCGGAGATTGAGTGGTAAGAGTTGGGTAGAACATTAGTCTAGCCCCTTTTGGACATTGAAAGACGACACTGATTTATTCTAATGGCTAGAATCATATATACCGTCGGCGCATGTCCAAAGGGGCTAATTGGGATACTCCTCTCCTCTCATCTCCCGACGCAGCGAAGAGCGAAACCGTAGCCACGATAGTCGTTACTCTGAGGGTTGACAAGGGAGCTATTGAAGTACAGGTAGTACGCACGCAACCCGGAGTATGCTGTACGAGACCAGTAGCGGCCGTACGACCCCTCATGGTTCAGCGAGCCTGCATTGTAGTAGTAGCCAGTGTAGACAAAATCAAGAGGAGACTGTCTGAGCTTAGTAGAACCAGTAGAGTTATTTGTAATGTTGTAGGTGGTGAAAAACTTTCTCCGTACGGGCTACTACGACCGCTCGAGTGGCTTCATCAACGGACGCATCGCAAATGGCCACTGGTGGTCTACCACTGCTGGTTCTGCTACTTACGGTCACTACTTGGCTACGGATCCGACGGTTGTCTACCCTCAGAATAACTATTACCGCGGAAACGGTTTTGCCGTTCGCTGTGTGGTACGGGAGGGGTGAGATGACTCATAAGTCTCATTCAGAATATGATTACGAAATCTCAGAGTAGGGTATTATAGTGATAAGGTATAATTTATGGCAAGAGTGGTCAAGGGTAAAGAGCTAATAAATACTAGGCTAGCGGCAAATTATGGCGGCTGGATATATTGTGACGGCTGCCAAGAGAATATAGGCTATCTATGCTATTCAACT
The DNA here is from genome assembly GCA_013316435.1 of Candidatus Saccharimonadota bacterium. GTDB lineage: Bacteria > Patescibacteriota > Saccharimonadia > Saccharimonadales > Saccharimonadaceae > Nanosyncoccus. The sequence goes on from WSMR01000003.1 coordinate 38,309, forward strand.
TATGACAGTATAAAAATACGATATAAGTGTAATTGTGGTAGTAGTGGCTTCATTTCCTTGGATTTTGCGGACGGTAAAATAGGGCATAAGTGCGCCAATGAGCTAATCACTATAAAGAATCGGCTTTGTTGTCCAAGCGACAATGAACCGCTGATTACTTTGCTTAACAAAAAGCTAAAAAGTTATGAATTAGAAATTACTTGTAAATTTTGTGGCGGGAAATATAAAAAGCGAACGGTCACTAGCTAGCCTCCTAGCGGTCTAAAGTTCCTGCGAATATACTGCCCCTCACCTCCCGACGCAGCGAAGAGCAAAACCATTCCCGCGGTAGTCTTTATACTAGAGGTAGATACGTGTTGGGTTCGTGTCCAGGATATAGCTGAGGCCATCAGAACCAGCGGCAAACAACCACCAGGACCCATCCGTGACGCGTCTAGTTATTTGACTGCCTGAGCGAGAGTAAAAGCCTGTACGGAGAAAGTTGAAATTGTTGTGAAAATTACATCAGAATCTATGCGGATTATTTTTTTTGATGCCAAACAGGGGTGAAGAGCTTCTACATTTTGATTTTATTAAGCCTCTGCTTGTAGTTTTTTAACAGAGCGTATTATACTAGGGAGGGGGACCGATATTATCTTGCCGTAACAAGGGTGAAAAGTGCTTGAAATTCTAAAAAATTTGCTCTACAATAGCCTCATATCAGTCAATATGGAGGTAAAATGCGAATTGCTAAACCGTCGCAGTCAAGTCCGGTTCAAAAACCGAAGAAAATTTTAAAAAGAATATTATATTATTTTCTCGCAGTAGTTTATATCGTAGGGTCTAATGCGATAACATTTTTTCCAGTTTCGGCAGCAGAGTGCGCTGCGGTGGAGTTTGTCTTTGCTAGGGGGTCCGGCGAGAGTATTAATGGATCTAGCTATCAAAGTTGGCATACTACCGTTGAGCAAAGAATGCAAAGTTCACCCCTGAGCTATCATTTTTATGAACTGGGCAGTAGCAGCCAAGATGGTTATCAATATCCCGCTACGTCTGTCTCCGGTGATTCCTCAGGAGTAATTAATTTGATTGGTGCAGCGATTAGCGGTGGGGAATTATTTGATTTTGGTAAAAGCGTGGACGAAGGTGAAGCAGAACTGAAGGCCTATATTTCCTCAGTATTAACACAGTGCCCAAATACAAAGTTTGTTTTAGGTGGATATTCTCAGGGAGCGATGCTGGTTGCGCGAGCGCTGTCGGATCTTGATGCTTCTAAAATTATTTACGTTGCAACTTTTGGAGACCCGAAGTTATATTTACCGGAAGGCAAAAGGCATCTGCTAAAAAAGCCCGATGCGTGCTATGGGCGCAACTTGTCGGACTATCGTATAAATGTGGGTGATTGCTATGCTTATGAAGGTGTGCTAGGCAGCTATCGACCATACCAACCCGAAGATTATAGCGGCAAAATTGGCGTTTGGTGTAATAAGAATGATATTATGTGTAGCTCGAGGCTTAGTGTCGATAATCATACTTCTTATGTGACAGATAATCTTTATGATGAAGCCGCCTCAATGATTGCGAATAAGATTTCCGAATTCTTTGGAGTTTATGCAACTACTGCTCCTAAGGCTTTACATGAAGTGGCATTTCTCGTTGATAATACAATATCAATGAAGCAAGAGCAAAAGAAGTATAAAAATGCTATCGGCGCTTTTGCGGAGCGTGTCATTAAAAGTGGTGGGCGAATTGCGCTATATGAGTTTGGTGATTTAGCTCAAAATGTAAAAACTTTGGAACGTTGCGGCTTTGGTTGTGAAGTCGATGAGTTTAAACGTGAGTATAATTATATTGACGCTAATCGAGGAGGGGATGATCCTGAATCGGCTCTGTCGGGTCTGATGACAACTATGAATTCGCTAAAATGGACTAACGGTGCCACTAAATCAATTGTCCTATTAACGGATGCAGGTTATCATGACCCGGATTTTGACGGTGTTACGCTTGATAATGTTGTGGAGAGAAGCCTGCAAATTGATCCAGTTAATGTGTATATTATTGATACGAGCTCAGAAACTGACGTATATAGTGAACTGGTAGAACGCACGAATGGCGGCTTTATTAAAACGAATTGTAGCGCGGATGATTTATGGGGGCAAATTGTGTCGCGTCCAGTCGCCAAGTTAAAGTTAATGGAATATCAGGCAGAAGTTGGTAGTGCGCTGGAGTTTGACGCTTCGGACTCGTATGCAGAAGATGGTAGCGATTTGCATTTTGAGTGGGATTTGGATGGTGATGGGAAGTTTGAACGGCTAAATGCTAGTTCTGTGGTTTCGCAGACTTATAGCCAGGATTTCGATGGTTATGCACAGGTAAAAGTTACGGATGGCAATAATAACTCGGCTACAATGTCGGCGCATGTCAAAATTTCAGATGATAAGACTAGCGAAGAACTAGCAAGAATCACCAATTTTTCTAGCCAGCAAGGTGAGCAAAACGAAATTAGTTTTTCTACCACTGGACAGAAAGTCTTGCTCACTAGCGAAGATGCGGCGCTCGGTTGGATTGAGCTTTCTTAGGGGAATGGCGAGATTAGTATAGGGCAATTAAAAGAAGATACCAAATTCTCTTTGGTGCCTTATTCTAAGGCTGGCTTGCGTGGAGAGAGGTATGATTTTATCTTGACAGCGAGTCAGCCCTCGATCCAGGATACAATTACTCAACAAAAAGTTCTGTTAACGGATTCAGCTAAGTTGATAGTACCAAAATTGCCAAAAGTCCCCAATGCCGGAGTATATTCTAATGATCGTTAAAACTACGAGTAGTGCTGTCAATGAGGAGCGTGCTTCATCTATATCAGTGACTGGAACTTCATATCCGGCGCCTCCGTTCAGAGCTCAAATGCCAATGATCTCCGTATTCACACTTATACACACTCAGACTAGGCGCTCCATAATCGTGCTGAGCGACCAGTGCTGCCGCCTCAGCTTCCTCGCGCGTTGCATAGCAATTTTTCTGCTGGTTTCCCACCCAGCAACGTGGCGGGATAGATTCATGATAACGGGATTGCGTCATTTTAGCCTCACTTATGGTTGAGATAATTATAAAGGGTATTTTCTCCAAAACCCCTAGAATGATACCTAAAATACAGGCTATACTTCTATATTACCACACATTTGATAAAAAGTCAAGAGTTTTCCGGGATTTTTGCTTATGTTATAATACAAGCTATATGAGGGTGGGTAGGTGAGCAGATTATCTGAGTATTTGAATAGACATATTGTCGGTAATGTTTTTGATCGGCCGTCAATTTGCAATGCTTATAGTACGGATTCGTCAATTCTTACTTACACGCCAAAGCTAGTTGCAATTCCGGAGACTCAAGACGACGTGCGTAGGCTCTTGCGATTTGCAAACCAGTTGGCAGCTCGCGAGTTGCGCCTGCCAATCACGATGCACGGTAGTGGCTTAGATAAAACTGGTGCAAGTATTGGTCCAGGGATGATAGTTTCA
>WSMR01000056.1 GCA_013316435.1 Candidatus Saccharimonadota bacterium
ACATTGTATATACAATATCTATACAGCGTAATACATTATATCACTCTCGAAACTTCCTCAAGCGTGGTATCGCCACGAATCGCAGCCAAACAGCCTTTTTGTTCCAAAGTCAGCATGCCGTGTTCGCGCGCCGAATATTCAATTGCTTGGGTATTAACCTCCGAAACATCCCCGCGCAAAAATGCTTGAATATCTTCATTTACAACTAGTTGCTCAATCAATACCGTCCGCCCCGAAAATCCAAACGGATATTTATCGCTCGGCACCGGCTGATAAAGTTGCAACGTATCCCAATTAATATTTTCAAAACCAGCCAAAACCCGCTGCAAATAATCCAACGTATAGGCGTCTGGGCGATAAGCTTTTTTGTTTGGAGCAAGTTTGCGTACTAGGCGCTGCGCCATCAAGAGTCGAATCGAACTCGCAAAAATCGGGTTTGTACCAATTAGATCAATCATCCTCGCAAAGGCGGCCGCGGTCGAATTAGCATGGAAAGAACTTAACACTAAATGCCCGGTAATGGACGCCTGAATAGCGGTCTTGGCAGTATCTTGGTCGCGAATCTCACCAACCATTACTACGTCCGGGTCAAGACGAAGCACACTCCGCAGCCCTTCCGCAAAGCTCCCACCATCATTGGTATGAATCGGAATCTGCGAAATCCCGGTGATACCATACTCGATCGGATCTTCCAAAGTCAGAATTTTGCGCTCGGTCGTATTAAGGGCATTCAAGATTGAATAGAGCGTGGTACTTTTACCTGAACCAGTTGGGCCAACCATCAAAACCAGCCCACGCGGGTGCGAAATAATCTCGCGAATAATTGCCATTTCGTTATCAGAAAGACCGAGCAAATCAAGATTTAGCAAAGTTTCGTCAAAATTAAACAAACGAAGCACTGCATCTTGACCATACATCGTCGGCACCATCTCGACACGGATGTTCAGCAGATGCGATGCACCACCGCGATGAATTTCTTGCTGCATATGACCGGACTGCGGCTTTGTTGAAGCCGTCGAAACATCCGCTCGCGCCGAAAGCTCACCCATAAAAATACGATAGCGGTCTTTGTCGATATTCGCCACAGGGTGCAAAATTCCATCTACGCGCATGCGAATCCGAATTTCTTCGCGCATATTTTCGATGTGAATATCCGAAGCGCCAAGCTTATCCGCCTGATCAATCAAAAAATTAAAAACTTTGTCCGTAGAGACCGTGTTCAGAGTTTGACTGACTTCGGCAATAGTCTCAGAATCTCCCTCAGAAGCAATGCGAATGTCATCATATTTAATATCTTTGGGCGGGTCGTAGCGCAGCATAAAAGCCCGAAAAGCCGATTTGGAAATCAAAAAGAAAGTTACATGCTTGCCGTCAGTCGAAAAACGCTCGGTAAGCTTTTTTATCCAACTATTCGGAGTCTGACTGGTGACTAGCAAACGATATGGAGTATCATCATCCCCCGCCTGCAAAGGCACTGTGAAGTTTTCATGCATCTCCTGCACTGTCAGTAGATCTGGCACCAGTGGGACAATTAGCTCAAAACCGCGCGTATCAAGATATGGCAAGCCTAATAGTCGCGCTCGGTCACGCGTAGCTTCCTCTTCTTGGTCGCGACGCCGACGCTGGATTTCTTGTTCATCCATTAATCCTGCCCACCCTACAGACTCATCGTTACCGTATCGAGAAGACGATTAAATTCCTCCAAAAAGACACTAGCATCAGTTTGCATGATCACGGTTTTGTCGCGAAGCTTGAACAAACAGACGGCACCCTGCAAGTTCCCCGACGGCAGCTGACCAACGTAAAGATTCGCCGTTACGCCACCAACTTGACGCGTAGAAAAGGCTAGCCGACCGGATTTTACCAAACCTTCGTAAGCTTGCACAACCGATTCAATCGAATTATCACGAATCGTCACCCGAAGAGCGTTGATGGTATTTGCGTTCGGAGCTTCGACTTCGACTGGATTCAAGTAGGCTTCGAAATCACCGCCATTTGCAGCATTTTTGGCAATATAAACGCTCCAAGTCTGTGGATATTTGAACGATAGGCTACCATAATCTTCCGGGCCTAAGAATTCGCGGTAAGGATCTTTTCTTGCGATTTCAAATTCGGCGTTGAGCTTCTCGGTATTATCAGCCACCGCTATCGCTACCGCAGCATCAATGCGACTGTCTTGATCAGCAATTAAATTTTGAGTCTCGATTAATTTCATTACGAACAAAATTACAAAAACAATCGCAATAATTGCCAAAAATGCCATTATTACCGCCATGATAACGGTGCGGCGCTTCTCGCCTTTGCTTTCGGGCACCACCATATTCTGCGAAGTCACCGGAGCACCAGTCGGCGAAACGGTTTGTCCAGGCATTGCTGGAGCAAAAGCCGGCGCACTCGACTGAGAGGCCGATTCAATCACGCTACCCGACGGCTTCCTATTAAACATACTTTTATTATACCAAGCGCTAGCTTTTTGTAAAGTCTTCAATCAGCTCAACTTGATTGCGAAGTTCGCCTAAATCTTGGTCGATCTCATTAGCAAGCTGACTGGCAGCTTGGTATCTCTGCAGAGCCTCGTCAAGCCGAAAATCTTCACCATAAAACCACTCGATTTCACTATCCAGCTGGTTAATTTTATCAGTTACCGAGCGCGAATCTTGAACTGGTTCTTTGGATTCTTTAATATCTTTAGCTTTTTTAGGCATAATCCTCCTTTTTAGGTATAGTTCCTTTTTTTGATACAGTTTCTTTTTTAGG
>WSMR01000057.1 GCA_013316435.1 Candidatus Saccharimonadota bacterium
TAATGGGACTCTGTTCATACTTATATTATAACAATAAAGTAATAAAGGCTACGCACATTGCGCAGCCTAGTCACCAATCGTGTTTAATACTGAGTTACAATCACCTTACCGACATTCTACGACGGTAATATCAATCCAATCATCTTGGACGTACGGTAAGTTCGTATCTCCCCTGTTTACAAAACCTATTTTGCGCCAGCCAGTTCCGCACGACTCGGTAATCACAATGCGGTCAAAAGGCTTATGGAATACTTTGTCTTTGGAATCAGCATCCTTTAGGCTTGCCTCTATGATAAACTTATCGGTTTTGCCATCCAGATTTGGCGCTTCTACACTAAAGTATAAGTGCGGAGCGGCAGTAATTTCGAAGCAATAATAGTCCCCCTTGTTGTCACCTACGGTCAATTCTATGCGCAAGCGACTAATCTTTACTTCGATAAGTTTCCAGCCCTTAAGGTTGCCGTGTATTGCTTTGAGATAATTATCATAAAGCTTCGGCACGTCACTCCGTAAGAAATGTGGCTCTATGTAGTCATCAAGATCGATTACTTGACCTCGCTTTGCATAGCCTTTTGGGAGTGGTTCGCTTTTAATGCGAACGGCTGGTGTGTTTTGCCTCTCCTTTTTGGATATATAATCCCAAGAATCATGCGCAGCGGAAATTTCATACCCCTCAAAGTATCTCATTGTGATCCCATAACTCATTGTCCTCATATTATCTCCTCCTTTGATAATTGTGCTATCGCCCGTCCTCACCTAAGAGTACTAGCGAATCGCACAATCATCCAAAGGATAATAGTCAACACGATATACTGCTAATGTGCATAAGCTGTCATACTTATACTGTCATTGTACCACACTTTGCCAAAAAAGTCAATACTTTTAATGCTTTCTTGACGTTTTTTCCTCTTTTTGTTCTATTTTTGGACAAGATTTCTAATATTTGGCAATATTTTGTCGATTCCATCAATATTCGCAACGGTTTTCAGTTTCGTAACCAAAATCAATCGCGCCAATTTAATCTCATTCATTCCAATAACGCCTACTGAATCTAGGCGCAGAGCCTGCTCGATATCGTCCCAAATATAGCGTTTCTCGGGGGACAATTTTTCCCCGCTTGTGTCGCAAAAAAGGTTAATCTCTTCCCCAGTCGCGCGCAGAAAATTGAAATCAAACCAAACCGAGACCAAATCCGGCGAAATACCACAATTCAGCCCCGCAAGCGCTTGATCCAGCAACTCAAAAAATTCCGGATTGTCAGTTTGCTCCGCGGCGCGCTCAATTCGCCTTAGAAAACTTGAAGCAAGCTCGAGCAAAGCAATATCAGTCAAAATTTGACCATAAAACCGCAACATTTTTGCACTCGTGAGCGTAGCCAACTTCCCTCGACCTTCATGAATTACCACGTCGCTCAACGTAAATAGTTCTACGGCCCCCGCTAGGCGAGACTTTTCCTTGCGCACGCTTTTCGCCACCACTGAGAATTTACCAAGCGGAGTGATTAGATTTAAAATTCGATCTGATTCGCCGTAATTCGTACGACGAAGCACCAGCGCATGTGTCCGCACATCCCTAGGCATCGCCTAGCACCTCGCCAAGCGTCGCGATAATCTGCTGTGGTAGCATAGTCTCTTTGTTAAAAACTTTCACCACGCCATAATGACTCAAATCTTGCGCATTCAAATTCAGCGAGCTCACAATGATTACTGGTATTTTGGCGGTGTCGTTATACGACGCGAGCTCATTTAACAAAGTAAATCCATCCGGTCCATCGAGCAAAATGTCTAGCAATATAGCCTCCGGAACATCCGAATCTAAAGCCTGTACGGCGCTAACCGCATCGCTAAAGATTTGAGGAGCTACGCCTGCAAGCTGCCGCGCTGCATTTTTTAGGCACTCCGCCATAATAGGATCGTCGTCAACGATAAAGATTTTGCGCGTTTTGGCGGTTAGTGTCTGAATACTCATCCTCGTTCCCTCGGCTATCAAAACAAAGTCGCTTGATGCGAAACTGGTAAATCAATAAAGAAACTTGTCCCGTCGCGGTGGCGGGTAACACCGAGCTCGGCTTGCATATAATGCGCAAATTGCGAGACAAAATATAGACCTAGCCCCGAGCTTCCCGGACGCATTGCTACCGCAGTCGGGCGGTCGAGTCCACCTTCGCGAAATTTATGCCAAATCTTGACCGGCAAGCTAGGGCCATAATCTCGCACGCCAATCCTAATGCAATCATTTTGGTCGGAAATTTCTAGGCGACTAGTGGTTTCGATGTTTGAATAATGCAAGGCATTCGTGCAAAAATTGCGCACCACACTACCAAGCAAATCTCGATTCGCTACCGCTAGGCGGCGACGATTATGATATCTGAAGCTGATTTTGCGACCATGATCACGAAATAGCGGCGCCAAATCATGGTATACTTCCTCGCAGACGCCACGAACACTCACTGGTTCGAGTGCGAAGAGCCCGTCTTCGAGGCGAGCTAGTTTTGTGAGGTCGCCAATTTGTTTTAGCGCGCGCTCGGATACACCAACAATTTGCGACTGAATCCGAGCGCGCGCGGCGTCATCCTCGGCCAATTCCAACGACAGCGCCAATTGCCGCACCAAACATAGCGGCGCTTTCAAATCATGCGCAGCCACCAAAATGCCATTTACCTCACTCTGCATAGCCTCATTATAGCATGACTAAAATGGCTATGTTTCAACTAATTTATGTATTACGCTG
>WSMR01000058.1:0-1833 GCA_013316435.1 Candidatus Saccharimonadota bacterium
CTCATATATTGATTATAACATGCTATTTTATAAGCTGGCCGTAATAGTCATGCAGGAATTCACGACGAAACTCATCAAAATATTCACCAATAATCGACGCGCGGATTTGCTCAGTCAAACGGATAATAAAACGTAAATTGTGCATTGACGCCAAGCGATAATATTTTCGCTTTTGCTCTTCATCCCCCGAACGCCACATTGCCCTGAGCGACCCAAGCGTCCAGCCAGCCTGGCAAGTCGGACAATCACAATCATGATCAAGCGGTTCGCCGACATCACGCATCTTGCGCAGATTAATACTGCCATGACGCGTATAAATCTTGCCGTGTCTCGCCTCACGAGTTGGCGCCACGCAGTCAAAAGTATCCGCCCCCATGGCTGCACCGACAAAAATATCATCCGGGTGCGAGAGTCCTAGCAGATGTCGCGGTCTACCAACCGGCAACTCTTCGTTGCACCAACGTAAAATTTCGCCAAGATCTTCCTTCAAAAACGCGCCACCCAGTCCAAAACCATCAAACTCGACTCCGTCAACCGACATTTTAGCTAGATTTTGCGCCGTCCTACGGCGTAGATCCTCCCAGCGCCCGCCTTGGAGCACTGCGTAAAGATTTTGACGGTAACCTAAATCATCCCGATACTTGATATGCTCCGCGAGGCTACGCTTCGCCCAACGTTCAGTCCGCTCCATCGCCTCAATATTATATTCATAACTATCCGCGAGCGACGTCAATTCATCAAACGCCATATGAATATCAGCACCGATTTGACACTGAATTTGCATTGATTCCTCCGGACCAATAAAATCCGGTGTACCGTCAAACGGATCTATAAAACTTACGCCCTTCTCGCCCACATGCGCTAGGCGATCCTTATGTGCAGTATTGGTAATGTGACGTTCTTTTTCCATTGAAACGACCTTGCCGAGGCCCGAGCCAAGCGACATTACTTGGAACCCACCGGAATCAGTCAGAGTTGGTCCATGCCAAGGCTCGGCGAACTGAACCACTGAGCCTACCGAGTGTGCTTCTTCCTCCACGGAACCCGCAACGGCGTCGCCCGTCGTCACGGTGGCTCCTCGCTTCGACCGCTCCCCGTTGGTCGCGGAGAGTTCCTTAGGAGAAATAAGCCCACCCTTGGCCCCTGCTCTCCACTCTGCCAATCCTTTCGCCCGGGCAATCTCCGACGCTTTACGTCGCAAGTGATAGCCATTTGATAACATCGCTTGTGCTCCAGTGCTACGTAAGTCCTCGCTACTCAAAAATCGCACAAACCCAGTCGTCCCCACCGCCATAAAAGCTGGGGTTTTAATTTCGCCATGGGCGGTCTTGATTACTCCTGCCCGACCAAGACCATTCGACAAAGTTTTTTCAATTCTAAATTCCATTCAATATATTATAACAGAAAAGCCCCCTATTACTAGGAGGCAGAGTGCCCTTTGTAGGCAATAAAATATGTGACAGGGAATATTAATAGTTCCAGCGCAAGCCCCGCTACGTAAGCAACGACTACTTGCATTAAGAAGTCAGCTATCGGTAGTTTGCCATAAAAGGCAACTACCTCAAATATAACCGCGTCAACCGCATGGGCTGCACTAGACGATACGAGCGCCCGCTTCGCAAACGCAGCCATAAATTTTAAGTCGGTAATCTTTTGGGGCGGATCTAAATCTATCATCGCGCTCATTTTGCTCTTATTGCGAACTAACTCAAATACTCGATTGTTCGCAATTTGACCCAATAGAAATGATACGATGCTGGCGAAGAAAATTCGCCCCGCCATGCTCGCCAAAACATAGAAGCCACGATTATCCACCCCCGGATAATCCGGTAG
>WSMR01000058.1:1843-2536 GCA_013316435.1 Candidatus Saccharimonadota bacterium
AAGCGTGACTACCCCAAAGATCGCCGCTATCAAGGCTACGAAATCGGCCGTCTTTTCGCCATAGAATTCCGCCAACAAGTCACCGGTAATGTAGGAGAGCGGAAAAATCAGAATTCCCGCGTCTACCGGTATGCCAAACGCTGACCAAATTTTTAGCGCCGATAGATTCGCCACAATAAGTGACGTCACTAGTCCGGCTGATAGAATTATCAGCCGTTTTACCATTTTCTCGGTCAAAAAATCACCTGTCCTTTCTTTAATGTGCTCCCTGTTTTTTGCCTAAAAACACTCTATCTTTTCATTATATCACACGTGCGTCAAAAAGTCAATAGATAATTGTCGGAAATATGATTGTGCAGGCAATTTTTATTGGTAGCATTGCCACATATGTCAATTTTCTAATGCCCGAATATACTATCGGCACAGATGTCGCTGCGTTAATTACCGAAGAATACGGTCTACAGCTAAACCAGCCTGTATCTGCGAAAATTATCTCGCCCGAAGAAGCGGAAATTCTACAACTAGACGAGCCGGTAGCAAAGAATATTTTGCTAGGTATGTCAGCTACTGGGTTGCCTACCCAAGTCTCCGCTTAGAACTAGAGGAATATGCACCGAATACCGCCAAACTTACTAAAAAATTAATCGAAAACTACGATACTCTTCTCGCTCTTTACGATGAGGTGCCCTAGGT
>WSMR01000059.1 GCA_013316435.1 Candidatus Saccharimonadota bacterium
ATCTGTGCTATAATACTAGCATATTTATTAAGAAGATGAAGAAGCCGTGTCTAGGGAATTTTTTGAGAGTTTATTTACGCCGGATAAGATTTATATTACGATTGCTGCGATTGCGACTTTGGCATTCTTTTTTGTGTCAGTGCTAGCGGGAGTGACGATTCGGCGACGTCAGCGCCAAGTAATGAGCGAAACTCGTTATCGCCCCCGTAAACGCCTGATGGACGGCGCAGAAAAGAAGTGTTTTCAGCTATTAATTGAACTATTTGGCAATAAATTTTACGTTATTCCGCAAGTTGAGTTAATGGCGTTACTGAATTACCGCGTAGGGACGCAGGATTATCGTCAGGCGCGCGGTTTTATTGAGAATAAGACGGTTGATTTTGTGCTTTGTAATAAGCGGGATGTACGACCAATCTGCGCGGTCAAGCTGTTTGACCCCAAGGCTGGCAAGGAACTCGGCAGCGATCCGGAAGATATGGAAAGATTCTTCCGGAGTGCACGTTTGCCGTTCGTCTATCTACCGAAGAAGCAGAGTATTACACGCCAAAATGTGATTGACGAATTTTCGCGGATTATCTACGAAATCAGTAAAAGCTAGGACGCTTTGATAATCATAATTACTTTGAAAACCATATTCGCTTTGAAGCGTATTGATGCTTTGAATTTTAGCATCCAGTAGCTGGCAGCGGGAATTTGAGCGCTAAATCGCGGACTTCAGCGCGGATTTGCTCAAATTCATCAGCGTAATCAGCCAGTAGCGCTTCGTCGTCAGTCTCGTCGGGTTTTCCTTTTCGGGCTTTGGCGCAGAGACTGGCGATTTGCTTCATCCAGCCTGCCACGGTTTTCATCTCGGCTTCACCAAGACCACGAGTTGTCATAGCTGGTGTACCTAGACGCACCCCTGAAGGTCGGAATGCCCCGCCCTTGTCAGTAGGAAGGGCATTGGCGTTAAGCGTCAAACCAACTTTATCAAGCGCAACCTCGTAAGTTTTACCGTCAATGCCGAAACTGTCTTTTACGTTGACTAGGATCAGGTGATTATCAGTTCCTCCGCCCTGAAGTTTAAAACCGTGAGATTCTAGCTCCTTGGCTAAAGTTTGGGCGTTTTTGACGATATTTTCGGCATAAGTGTGGAATTCCGGTTGCAAATCTTCCGCAAACGCTACGGCTTTAGCTGCAATAACGTGTTCTAGCGGCCCGCCCTGCGTACCAGGGAAGACGGCGCGGTCAATCAAAGTTGGTAGATTTTCGATTGTGTGATCAACTCGGTGGAGCGGGCTGCTCACTTTGCCACGCGACAGAATTAAGCCGCCCCTTGGTCCGCGTAACGTTTTATGAGTGGTAGTCGTGATGACGTTGAATCCAAACTCCAACGGATTTGGATGTACACCGCCTACAATTAGCCCAGCAACGTGCGCCATATCGGCCATCAAAATTGTTTCTTCGGGCTTTTCGAGCACGCGATCGGCGATTTCGCGGACACGCTTAAAGTCCGGGATTTTCATGAAGGCGGAATAACCAACTAGGATTAGCTTTGGCTGGTGCTCTTTGGCTAACCGCTCAAGGTCGTCATAATCAATATCACCTGCTTCGTCGACACCGTAACCGACGAAATTATAAACTTTGGCACTACGGGTAACTGGCGAACCGTGAGTCAAGTGACCACCAGCGGGCAGAGACATTGCGAGAATTGTATCGCCCGGTTTGCACCACGCGAAGTAGACTGCTTCGTTGGCATTGGCTCCGGAATGCGGCTGGACATTAGCATGATCCGCATGGAAAAGCTCTTTGGCGCGCTCAATCGCTAGGGTTTCGATTTTATCAATATTTTGGTTGCCACCGTAATAACGCTTGCCAGGGTAACCCTCACTATATTTGTTGGTTAGTACTGATCCCATCGCACGTAAAACATCCTGTGAGACATAATTTTCACTAGGAATTAACTCAAGACCTTCACTTTGTCGGATAATTTCGTCGTTGATGATTTCAAAAACTTCATCTTTTGAATTTTGCATAAAAAGCTCCTTATATTAGCAATAAATCCACCTCAGGACGAAATTAAACCATAACTACCTCCGTTTTGAACATTATAGCATAGAAATAGGATTCGTAATCTATCGACATTTGCCGCTGCTCGTGGTACAATAGCAGGTATTGTGTAATATCTAAGAAAGGAGCTAGCATGAGCAAGACTGCAAGAGATGATGCAGAAAAAGTAATTAAAATTGCTGGCTCGATAACAGTGGACGAGCTGGCGAGTGCTTTGGGTCTGAGCGTCACGGCGCTAATTGGTGAATTGTTCAAGAACGGTATTGTTGCGACCATCAATCAACGGCTTGATTTTGAAACTGCAGAGATTATGATTCAGGAGCTTGGGATTGAGAACGTGCGTCTTGAGCGCAAGAATACGGCAACCAAGACTAGCGATGGCTTTCGTACAGAGTTGAGCGATCATGCCGTGTCGCGCCCACCGGTGGTAGCA
>WSMR01000060.1 GCA_013316435.1 Candidatus Saccharimonadota bacterium
GTGAAGTGTTTAACCTTAGCGCGCTAACTTATCTTTGGTCCTTTGCACAGGCTGGAAGGTATCAGTCGAGCTATACGGATGCGTATGCGAGGGAATTAGCGCCAAGGTATTAAGAGGTAGAGTATGAAAAAGTTACAAATGAGAAAACTCAATTTAAAAAACAAACGCGGTGTAGCTTCGCTTTATGTGGTAATTTTTGCAACGATTCTATTCGGTGTGATCACCGTTAGTTTTACGCGGTTAATTCTTTCGGAAGCAATCCAAAGTAGCAACGACGACTTGTCACAGTCAGCTTATGACTCAGCGATGGCTGGGGTCGAAGACGCCAAAGTTGCGGTAAATGACTACTATAAGTGCGTCCAAGAAAAAGGCAAGAGTCAATGCGATGGCAAAAATGTCTTTAGCGATGACGTTGCTAGCGAGGACTGCTCCAAGGGCTTTCCTCTTGCGAAAGTTTTTTATGGTGATGGATTCACTGGAGAAGTCAAGATTCAGGAGAGTGGCGCGCAAGGGTCAGAGACTTTTGTTGACCAAGCTTATACCTGCGTAATTATTTCTGATGTTACGCCGGATTATCGTGGGACTTTGACTTCGGATACGCGCACGCGTGTTATCCCGCTAATTGTGAATGGCGCAGGCTCCAACTCGGCAGATATTGCCAAGATCAAAAAGATTAAATTTAGTTGGTATTCTGAACTAAACCAGGGTAGCAATACGGCATTCAAATATGCCGATTATGAATCAAATGAGGCGGACGGGAACGGTGCGTGGATTTTGCCGAATTCTTCCAACAAAACTACACCGCCAACGATGCAGGTCTCTTTGATTAGTACTGCCAAATCTATCGGTCCTGAAGATTTTTGGAATGCCAACAATACCAGCGATGTACTGTATAGCTCTCTACTCTTTTTGCCAACCAATGATAGTTCTCGTGCGATAAGTCCGGTGCCAAAGGCAACTATCCTTGGCGCAGGTGATTCAACCCAGGGCTATAATAAGGATAATCATAAGCCGATTGGTGTAATGTGTAAAACTGGCCAGGAGTTTGTTTGTAATACTGAGCTTGAAGTTGCTGATGGTACGGGTAGCTTGTTGAAAGCTGACGGCAATGCGTTCTTGGTCGTGAATATGCCCTATGGTGACGCCTTCACGGATTTTAAAATTGAATTGACGGCGGTTCATTCTGACGGTAGCGAATACAGGGTAGATTTCAAGGGCTCGCAAATCAGCGTTGATTCTACTGGGCGTACGAATCAGTTGTATCGTCGTGTTGAGGCGCGGCTTGACCCAGCGGATGTTTTCTTCCCTTATCCGGAATTTGAGTTGAGTAGCAAAGATGGTGGCGACGAAGCGGTCAAAAAGAATTCTTGGGTGACTTCAAATTGCTGGCTTAGCCGGTATAGCGAAGGCGGTTGGGAAAACGGAGCTTGCAGTAATAATGGTAATCTTAGCAACTCGATTTAGGTAGGGTCAAGTTCTTGAGGTATTGTCCGGGTTTTGGTATAATACCTCTGAGCCCGGATGGCGAAATTGGCAGACGCGCTAGCTTCAGGTGCTAGTCTGAGCAATCAGGTGCAGGTTCAAGTCCTGTTCCGGGCACCATTGGTTTTTGGTTGTAGGTTTATTAATAATTGTAAGTTTTAACGGGTGATTACTGTTTTGTACCCCAAAGAGAGCAAGCTTCCCAGCCTGCTCTCTTTTACGCCTAATCGTCGACTTTTAATACTCAGCGCAGTAATTCTTTGCAACTTTCTCGAAGAAAGCACGGGGGTGTGCGCAAACTGGGCAGACTTCTGGGGCTTCTTTACCGACATAAATATAACCACAGTTACGGCATTTCCAAATCGTCACATCAGTACCCTTGAAAACGATATCTTCGTCGACTTCATTTTTGATATCAAGATAACGCGCTTCGTGACCTTTTTCGATCTCGGCAACTTCTTCAAATTTCTCAGCAATTTCGTCATAGCCTTCTGCGCGGGCGGTATCAGCAAAATCTTTATACATGCTGGTCCACTCATAATTCTCGCCCGAAGCCGCTGCCTCAAGATTCTCCGAAGTTGGACCAACTTCGCCACCATGCAAATACTTATACCAAATTTTCGCGTGTTCTTTTTCGTTGTGTGAAGTTTCTTCAAAGACCTCTTTAATTTTCTCGTAACCATCTTTTTTTGCGCGTGATGCAAAATACTGATATTTAATCGAAGCCTGAGATTCGCCCGCAAAGGCCGCCTCAAGATTCTTCCAGGTCTTGCTATCCTTCGTCAATTCTTTCATTTTAACTCCTTTTTACTTAAAATATTATAACACATTCGCCCTTTAGCAGATATCTATTTCTGACTTTTAGCTTTCTTCCCCTGCTCGGATTTTTTCCAAACTTTCAAGCCTTCCTTGAGCTCAAATCGTGTGCTACCGATACTGAACGAAACTTTCTTTTTTTCTTTTGGTACAATAATATGACAATGCAC
>WSMR01000061.1:0-737 GCA_013316435.1 Candidatus Saccharimonadota bacterium
CAACAATAACAAAAAAATCTACTATCAAAATAGTCAAATCTATCCCAGTTACTAAGCATAAATTGATTCCTTGATACTATTGATTTGGTCGCGAAGATTAAAGTCAAGCTTCAGATCGTTCTCGATTTTTTTGATACCATGCATAACCGTAGTATGATCCTTAACGCCGACTTCAAGTGCGATTTTGGGTGTACTAAGGCTAAGTTCTTTGGATAAAAGATACATCGAGACTTGGCGGGCGTTTTTAATATGACTTACGCGGCTTTTGCCGCACATCTCTTTTACGGATAATTTATAATACTTTGCGACTTGGTCGACAACAAATTTCGGCGAAACTGTTTTGCTATGTGAATTCTGCACCGTACTGGCGTAGCCTTCGTTTATTACCTCGAGCGGAGTCATACCTTTTAGTTCGGCAACTGCCAAAATATGTCCAAGTTCACCTTCAAGTGCGCGGACATTGGTTTTAACGTTTTCCGCAATATATTCAATAGCCTCATCTTCAATAAATGAACCCTGATATTCAGCTTTTGAACGCAAGATTGCACAGCGATCCTCAAAAGTTGGCAGCTGCAAGTCAAACGCACCCGCCCAAGTCAATCTCGAAGCAAGGCGCTCGTCAACTGACTTGATTTGATCCGGTAAGCGATCAGAGGTGACAATAATATGTTTATTTGCTTGATAGAGACTATTAAAAATATCAAAGAATTCGACTTGGGATTGTTCCTTACCAACGA
>WSMR01000061.1:747-2325 GCA_013316435.1 Candidatus Saccharimonadota bacterium
TTCATACTTAACTCCTTTTCTTTTTATGCCCCTTGTTCCTTACCAACGATCATTTGAAAATCATCGATAATCAGAACATCGACTTTCATAAATTTTTGTCGGAATTCATCGCCCTTACCGCGATTGTTGCGAATCGACTTAATAAATTCTGAATAAAAACTCGAAACTGGTATATATAATACCCGTAGTTTGGGGTGTTTTTCCACAATAGCATTGCCGATTGCTTGAACCAAGTGGGTTTTGCCTAACCCTGGACCACCATACAGGAAGAACGGATTATATTTTTCGCCGGGCTGTTCTACGATATTATTAGCAACACTTACGGCGAGGTCGTTATTTGAGCCGATGATAAAATTATCTAGCGTATAACGCGGATTGAGACCGGTGGAAATTTTGACTGTAGGGCTAGGCTGGACGGTAGCTTTAATGGATTCTTGGCGACGTACTAGCTCTTTGGTAGATTTTTTAGTGCTCAGCATATCATAACGGACTTCTTGAACCGTGACATCGTTATGTTCAAAAGCTGTTTTAATCACGTCAGAATAGCGGGACTGGATTTGTGAACGTTTAAAGATGTTTGGTACGCCAATAACAATAATCCCATCGTCCATAGAGACTAATTCGACACCAGCAAACCATGTTGAAAACTGTGAACTTGAGATAGATTGTTCAATTTCCGCAAGCACATTTCTCCACACATCCAGCATCTGTCTCTTCTGACCTCCTTAACTATCCTTAGTATAACAAAAAATCCCGGACTTTTCCACAGTTTTAGGGGTGATTTCTAAATGTGTTCTGATGCAAGAAACAATTAACTGGGGTGAGTTTTCCACAGAAAAATCCTAAACCTCTAAAATCGGATGTGGAAAACTTCTTGAAAAAAGTGGAAAACTGAGATATACTAGAACAAGTATTTGAGTAAATAGAAAGCAAGAGGATATTTAGGATGCCAAAAAGGACTTATCAACCCCACAAACGTCAGCGTAAAGCCGAGCATGGTTTTATGAAGCGCAACAGCTCAAAAACCGGTCAAAAAGTTTTGAAGCGTCGCCGGATTAAGGGTCGCGCACGCCTTTCGGCATAAATGTTATCGCGAAAATACCGGTTTCATTCTCGAGGTGGTGTAAATTATGTTTATCGCCATGGGAAAACAGTACATACGTCTAATATGACACTGGTTTTTATGCCAAATCAACGCAAGATGCGCCGTTTTGCGGTCGTAGTATCAAAAAAGGTACTTAAATCTGCTGTAGGGCGCAATCGGATTCGGCGGCGGATTTACGAGGCGATTCGGCTAGAAAATCCGGATTGCCTACCGCCAATGGATGGAATTTTTACGGTCCATAATACGAGTTTTTTAAAAATGCCGTTTCGCGAGCTACAGACAACGATTCATGAGTTATTAGAGCGCAGCCTAGATAGTATGGTATAATAATAGTATGTTTGAGTTAATTGATATGATCATTGTACGTCCGATTACGAACGTGCTTTTTGTGATTTATGGGCTAGTCGGCGACTTCGGTTTGGCGATTATTCTTTTTACGGTACTAGTGAAAATTTTGCTTTGGCCATTGGTAA
>WSMR01000062.1 GCA_013316435.1 Candidatus Saccharimonadota bacterium
TGAGATTTTTGTCACTCTCGAGCATATTGCCGAGAGTAACTTTCATATTTTCCGGGCGGACCGCTACTCGATTGGGAAGATGAGGCTTTGGTGCGACGAATGTTTACGTTGATTCGCAAGGTTGCGGTGCAAGAGAAATGCGTTTTTGTGCGCGTGCGTCCGCAATTGGAGGCAAACGATGTAACTTTGGAGCTATTGAAGAACCTGGGGCTAAAGAAGGCGCCGATGCACTTACATGCCGAACATACTATTATGCTGGATCTTACTAAAACTGAGGATGAACTGCTTGCGGCCATGCGGCGACAAACTCGCTATGAGGTGCGCAGGGCGGAAAAACTGGCAATCAAGGTGACAAAAGCCAATGATAAAAAGATCTATGAAGAATTTCGGGCGGTACAGGCTGAGACTGCGCTGCGACAAAATTTTGTGCCACCGGATTTGAAGACTCTACTGGCGGAGCGAGAAGCTTTTTCCGATCAAGCGTGGATTTACCGGGCAGAGACGACCAAAAAGACGCTTGAGGATGGCAAGAACCCCGAGGCGAGAGTCGGCGACCCGATTGCATATGGGTTGATTTTGGTTTCGGGACGAGAAGCGGATTACTTTGAGGCAGCTTCAACGGATTTGAACCGCAAGCTGCCGGGCGCGTATGCTTTGCAGTGGCAGGTAATCAAGGATCTTAAAAAATTGGGAATTGAGCACTACAATCTTTGGGGGGTGGCGCCAAGTGGGCAAAAGCAGCACCGTTACGCTGGTGTGACAACTTTCAAGACTGGCTTTGGTGGTAAGGCGGTTGAATTTGTCCCGGCGCATGATTTAGTACTAAAACCAGTGCGCTATGGGATTGATTGGGTGATTGAAACAATTCGCAAGAAGAGGCGACATTTGTAAGGAGGAAAATGGCGGAAAAATCGCAAAAAAAGGCAGAAATTATTTTTGAGGATGCAAAAGATCAAGAGGTTTGGGATGAGTTTATCACGGCGCATCCTGAGGCAAACTTTTTGCAATCATGGGATTTTTATGAATTTCATCAAAGCCGCGGTAACGATATTGTGCGTCGTGTGGCGAAACGGGGTACGAAAATTGTTGCGGCTTATGCGGGTGTGGTTGAGGCGGCTAAGCGTGGTCGTCATCTTGCGATTGCCGGGGGACCAATTTTGGATTGGAATGATCGGGAGCTAGTTGAGGCGACTTTTGCGGATATGCGCCATGCAGGAAAGAAAGAAAAATGCGTTTTTGTGCGCGTACGCCCGCAGCTGGAACTGAGTAACGAAAGTCTCGAGCTTATGAAGGAACTGGGGCTCAAGAAAGCGCCAATGTATCTCTCGGTAGAATATGCCGGCGTGCTGGATCTCGCGAAGGACGAAGAAGAAATTAAAAAAGGCATGCGTCAGCGTCTACGCCGGGCACTCAGGAAGGCCGAAAAGGCTGGCATTACAGTTGAAAAGAGCCAAAATCCGAAGGATATTCACGAATTTTATCAAATTCAGTTGCAGACGGCAGGTCGGCATGATTTTGTGGCGTTTTCGGAGGATTTTTTGACCAAGCAATTTGCCGCTTTTGCGCCACATGACGAAGCGGTACTCTATACGGCGAAGTTGAACGATGAGGTTTTAGCGCAAAATTTTATGATTTTTTATGGCAATGAAGCTTCCTATCATTATGGTGTGAGTTCAGAATTAGGTACGAAATACTCCGGAGCGCCGCTGCTACATATGGAGGCGATGCGCGATGCGAGGAAGCGCGGGGTTAAGCGCTATAGTTTTTGGGGGATTGTGGACGAGGATGATACAAAACACCGGTTTTATGGCGTATCGCAGTTCAAGCGTGGCTTTGGCGTTGATGAACTAAAGTACACGCCGGCGCATGACATAGTACTAGAACCAAGGAAATATCTTATGACGAAGTTAATCGAAACAGTGCGCCGCAAAGTCAGGCACGTCTAGATGTGGTATAATATTTCTGTGGCCTGGTAGCTCAACGGATAGAGCAGTTCCGTCCTAAGGAAAAGGTTGTGCGTTCGAATCGCACCCGGGTCACCATCACAATTAAATCAAACAAAAGTTTGATTTAATTGTGATAGTTTACAGATTGCGAGGATGAACGCCGCGCAAAGCGCGGCGTTCGACGGCGGTAGGAGCGTGAAAAACCTAAAGCTTGCTTTAGGTTTTCCGAACCGACGCCCCGCCGCTAAAATTGTGAAACAATTTTAGCTTCGCACCCGGTCGTCTTCTGCTCCAAACAGTTGCATTATAATTATATTTATGTTAATATGGGAAAGTTAGCAGATTAGGCATAAGAAATATGTCGATGCTGATGAATAT
>WSMR01000063.1 GCA_013316435.1 Candidatus Saccharimonadota bacterium
TGCCAAAAGTCCTATTTTGAAGACATTGAAAAAGGCTATTTTTACAATTTAGTTAATTTAGGGTAGTCAATTGCTGATATTTCTTGATCCTGGCGGACAGCTCTGGATAAGCTGTAATCGCCTCGGGGTTCTTAGCAAACTCCGCTGCATGCTGACTAGCCTCCGCGATTAACTTCGTATCAGAAAGATTTGCCACTTGTAGATTTAACTCACCATGTTGCATCGCCCCATAAATCTCCCCCGGCCCACGAATCTTCAAATCCACCTCTGCCAAATGGAAACCATCCGTAGACTTTTCCATCTCACGCAGACGCCGCGACGGACGCCCTTCCCCATCCGTCAACAAATAGCAGCTCGCTGGTTGATCGCCACGTCCTACACGCCCACGCAACTGATGTAGCTGCGCCAAGCCATAATTTTCCGCATCTTGAATAATGATCATATTAGCATTCGGTACATTAACCCCCACTTCAACCACTGTAGTTGACACTAAAATCTGGATTTTGTTCTGTGCAAAATCTTCCATAATTTGATCTTTCTCGGCGGGTTTCATCTTACCGTGCAACAGCCCAACTTTAACCTGCGAAAATAGCTCCGCTAGTTTTTTGGCCTGTTTTTTGACAGGCGTAGCGGTATTTGTACCAGTTTCTTCGATCACCTGACAAATCCAATAAATCTGTTGCCCTTTACCCAGCAACTCGCGCATCGCCGGATAGAGCTCGTCTTTTTGTTGCAGCTCATTGAGGATTTTTGTGACAATCGGCTGACGACCCGGCGGTAGCTCGTTCAAAATCGACACGTCAAGGTCACCAAAAATTGTCAACTGCAAAGATCTCGGAATCGGTGTTGCCGTCATCGAAAGTAAATGCGGTGCCAACCCATCAGGTGATTTAAGCAAAAGTTTTTGACGTTGCCCCACCCCAAAGCGATGCTGCTCATCAATAATACAAAAGGCTAACGACTTAAAATTCGTATCATCTGTCAAGAGCGCATGCGTACCGATCACAAAGTCAATTTTGCCCTGAGCAATCTCTTCTTTCAAACGCTTTTTTCCTCTAGTTGCACCGGTCAGTAGCGCCATCGTAGGCATTTTCAGCTGCGGATTCTGACTTTCAATCCCCCGAAAAAGCTGATTCAATCCCTCATAATGTTGTGTAGCTAGGATCGCAGTCGGAGCAAGCAAGGCCACCTGACAACCGTTATGCGCCGTTTGCGCCGCCGCTAGTGCCGCCACGATAGTTTTACCCGAACCAACATCACCCTGCAAAAGCCGGTTCATCGGGACTTTCTTCTCTAAACCTTGCAAAATATCCCATGTCGAGCGTCGCTGTGCGCCAGTCAAACGAAATGGTAAACTTTGCACAATCTCTTTAATCAACCCCGCGTCAAACGGTAAGCTCATCGCACGTAAGCGTTGATTCTCCTGCTGATTTAATTTTGCCGCCAAAATTAGCTCGAAAAGTTCTTCATAAGCCAGGTAACGACGCCCAGTTTCGGCATCTTCTGGACTTTCTGGAAAATGCGAACAGTACAAAGCCTCCGCACGCGCTCCCGACTTGATAAAATCTGGAGCATATGTTGTAAAAGGTAATAAATCTGGTATCTTGGCAAACTCAGGACGTAAATTAGCTAAAATTTTTTGAAAAGTTTGTGGTTTGATAGCATTTTTGGCGGAATAAATTGGCTGAAACCGAGCTGCTTCACCATCTTGTTCCAGATCTTGTACCAAAGTTGCCGACGGTGAGGTTAAAGTATAACGACCATGTTTTAACTCATATTTACCCGTAAAAAAATGCTCACGTTTCGGATCAAATTGCTTCGCTCGATACGGCTGGTTAAACCAAACTGTCCGAATCGCCCCCGTCTCATCACGAATCACCCCCTCTGTAATTGTCAACCGACGACGCGCCGTCCTTACAATATGTAAATCACTAATTTTACCCCGCACTACTACATTCCCAGGCTTCAAGTCTTCAATCGTGACCGAGGTTTGGTAATTCTCATAAACTCTTGGCAAACAATAGAGTAGATCACCCACTGTCCGTAGATTCACATTGTGCAAAAGCTCCGCCGTCTTCGGCCCAACTCCCTTAATCTCCTCCACTGGCGTGCTCATATCCATGGAAATATTATAGCATACGAGTTGCGGCGTCGTTGTTCCTAACTATCTAAGGTTCTTATCACATATCTGGTCAGGCGGTTCAGGGGGCGACGCTAGGATTGT
>WSMR01000013.1 GCA_013316435.1 Candidatus Saccharimonadota bacterium
AATATCGTCGAAGCCATGAATCATATCGAACCGACAAACACTATTGAAGAAATCAATATGATTCTTGGCTTTGAGTCTACCACGGATCCAATGATTGGTAACGACCCAATTTGGAAGTTTAACTCTAAGAACTGGATTAGCTACAAAACTTCCGGTGACGACAATGTGACAATCCAGGCAACTATCGACAAAGAAGATCTCAAGGATAGTGCTGTAACTCTGCCATCTTCAAGTGATTTACAGAAAGATTTGGATAATGGTTCGTTCACGTATGAGGAGCTTGTCAAAAAACTTGGCGGCGAAGGCACGCTAACGAGCATATCAAAAGGCTCTCGTAGCTACACTTGGGTAGATAAAAACGGGCAGCGACTCGGTGCAACTTTCAGCAACAAAGACGGTAAGTGTACAGTTGCGAGCTATAGATAATAGTGTCAGAAAAAACCAAGCCAAATTTTTGACTTACCTCAAATAATTGCAGAGGCTACGATCAGTAAGCCTCTTGACTTTTAGCCCCCCTATAATTGGAATCAATACTATCTAATTTTAGGAGAGGATAATGAAAAGTCGGTTTTTAACTTTTTTGATTCTTGCAATAATGTTTACTTTTATAATCCCAGCTGCGAATACTTTTGCGCTTGAACCGGAAGGTGTATCTGCTGAAGGGGAATCGGCAACTAAAACACGAAATATTCTAGATGCGTCTAGTATTTACTATCGTTTTGATCTTGGCTGTCAGTGTAATGGTTGGGGCTACTGTGGTAAAAGCTCGTAGGTGACTTTCATTTGACCCCTTTTAGTTTTAGTGATAAAATGTCTAGAGTAGAAGTTATTGAGGAGGTGTCGTGCCGCAAGCCGTAAAGAAGAAATCGCAGCAACCTAAAGGTAGTAATGTATTACGTTGGATTGGCTTTATATTTTTGCTTTTGCTTTTTTGCGGCCTTTGTGCGAGTCTTTTTGCGCCAAGTGGTCTGATTGAAGAAGTTGCTTTGTCGGATGTAATCGCCCGGGCGAACGACGAAAATGGCGACATTGCAAAAATTACTGTGCAGGGCAATAATCTGCAAATTACCCTTAAGGGGGAAGACCACTACAGCCAAACTTCGCGAAAAGATGGTTCCGGTACGCTTTATGAGCAGGGGTTGATTGATCACTGTGCAAAGCTTAATGGTCAGGAGCAGAGCGATTGCCAGGCAAAATACCCAGTCATTGAGTATCAAGAAGTTTCGAACTTTTGGGATTATGCGCTTGATATCGCGATTATTGTAGTGCCGGTAATCATTATTATTTTGTTCTTCAGCTCGATGATGCGTCAGGCGCAGTCAATGAATAACCAGTCGATGGGTTTTGGTAAAGCTAAGGCAAAGCTTTATGGCCCGGACAAGAAGAAGGTCTTATTCAAAGACGTAGCTGGTAATGAGGCTGCAAAACAAGATTTGGCGGAGATTGTAGACTTTCTGAAAGAACCAAAGAAGTACGAAAAACTTGGTGCCAAGATTCCGCGGGGTGTGCTTCTAGCCGGTGAGCCTGGTACTGGTAAGACTTTGATGGCGCGCGCGGTGGCAGGCGAAGCAAGTGTACCGTTCTTCTCGATTTCCGGCTCCGAGTTTGCTGAAATGTTTGTTGGTGTTGGGGCTAGCCGAGTGCGCGATCTATTTGCCAAAGCGAAGAAGAACGCGCCAAGCATTATTTTTATTGATGAAATTGATGCGGTGGCACACAAGCGTGATGCTCGCGGTGGTGCTGGGCGTGAAGATGAACAGACTCTGAATCAGATTTTAGTAGAAATGGATGGCTTTGATAATGATTCTGGGGTGATTGTAATTGCCGCGACCAACCGAGTCGATATGCTCGATAAGGCATTGTTGCGCCCGGGGAGATTTGATCGTCATGTCAATGTAACTTTGCCGGAGCGCAAGGATCGTCTAGAGATTCTAGAGGTTCACTTCAAGAACAAGCCAAAGCAGAAAGATATTAATCTTGATGCCTTGGCAGCAAAGACAGCCGGGAGCTCGGGCGCGGATCTCGCGAACATCGCTAACGAGGCAGCAATTACCGCGGCTCGCGAAGGCCATAAAGAAATTACGAATGCGGATTTAACCGAAGCTTTTGAACGCGTGGCGATTGGGCCGGAGCGCAAGAGCAAAGCAATGAATGACCATGAACGCAAAGTAACTGCTTATCACGAAGCAGGACACGCAATTGTTGGGCACGTTTTGCCGGATAGCGATCCAGTCCACAAAGTGACAATTATTCCGCGTGGTCGCACTGGCGGTGTGACTTGGTTCTTGCCGCCGGAGGACCGGAGCTACAAGAGTATTTATGAGCTCAAAGACATTTTGGCTCGGGCGATGGGCGGACGGATTGCCGAGAAGTTGACCTTTGGTCCCGAAGCGGTTACTACGGGCGCTTCCAGCGACCTCAAGAACGTCGCCGAGCTTAGCAAGAGTATGATTGTCGAAGAGGGTATGGGCAAGACTACGCGTAACTTGGTCTTCCCGGAAGGCGAAACTGGCTATTATACAATTTCTGCTGATAAACCGTATTCAGAAAAAACCGCAGAGCTGATTGATCGTGAGATTAAGGACTTGAGTGATGAGGCGGCAGCCCGTGCGGAGCTGGTACTCAGTGCAAATAAGCCGGTTCTTAAGCGCCTAGCCGAAGCTTTGTTGGAACATGAAACCCTTGAGGAAAAAGATCTTGAGCCGCTTCTGAAAGATGCAAAAATGCCGGTGAGCGCGAAGTTGCATTAAAAGCTAGAAATGTAGCATAAGTAGCGAGCTCAAGCTAATTCACTCAGAAGTTTACTAGAATGAAGGTTTGGGGGAATCTTATTGACATAAGCGGTTATGTGTGGTATAATGGAGAGATAGTACCTATATCCATCGCAAATTCAAAGAAGGGGGTAATAATATGAGCGAAAGATGGATTTTTAGTCAGGTAAGTATGTCTGAGTTGGTCTTTGATAAAATTATCAGAGAGATACCTCAGCCAGTCGGTATTATTTTGGTGGGTGCCGATTGTGAAATAAAAGAAAATGTATATCAGGAGTGTATTGCGCGTATTCCCAAAATTGCTGTTGGTTATGGTGGCAAAAATGGTCAGCCGATAAGAGCGGCGGGTGAGCCTCTGAGTAAAGGTTGCAGTGTGCTGGTTGAGCTGTCGGGAGAATCTTCATATCGACAGTATATACGCCGACAGGCGGTAATTACGCTGCGGGACGCTGGGGCAAAGAGTGTCGTAGGGGTCTATGTTAAATGTGACAGAGACTTTTATTGCGATAGCTTTGGTCAATCCGGTTTGAAGGGGGCGACGGAAGTGTTTCGTCTAGTCAATATTTTGGAAATGCTGGAGCAAAACCCACCAAAAATTGATGAGTTCGACAGCCTATTTATTCGTGAAGAAAAGGATACGAAAGGCGAATAGAACGAGCTTTATACGAAGATAATCGATCGACAAAAAATGCTAGCCTGATATAAGAATAACAATGTCCCTTGATATTTGAGGGGCATTTTTCTTGGTCTGTACGAAAAATAAAAAATCACTAACAAAGCCGGGATCGTTTTATTAGCGAGGGTTGAATTAAGGTCTTTTATGGTGCCCGGAACAGGACTTGAACCTGCACGCCTTGCGGCATATGCTCCTAAGGCATACGTGTATACCAATTTCACCATCCGGGCTCCTACCTATTATAGCAGATATTTTCCTTGTTTGCTAGAGAAAAGTGTGATATTATAAAAATAATATTAGCTCAGCGGGCAGGAATAGCCGTGTCCGTTTAACCCAAAGGAGTTGTAATGCGAGATTACGAACTTACGGTTCTCGTTCATCCCGATCTCGAGATGAATATTGAACCAGCTACTATCAAAGTTAAAGAATTGGTCGAGAAACACGGCGGCAAGATTGTCGCCGAAGAAAACGAGGGTAAAAAACGCCTTGCCTATCCAATCAAAAAGCAAGATTATGCCGTGTATTGTTTCTATACCGTGCAGCTACCAGCAGATGCGCCGTCCAAGATCGAGTCTGCGCTCAACATCACGGATGAAATTATCCGCTATCTGCTAGTGAGCGTTGACCCGCGTAAGGCAAAATATGAAGCAAAGCAAGCGGAGCGCAAACCTCATGACGAGGATGATAAAGAAGGGGCAGAGTAATGCGGGGATTTTCCAAAGTTATTTTAGCGGGGAATTTGGTTCGTGATCCGGAAATGCGTGCCACAACTACTGGTTCGCAAGCTTGCAATTTTACAATTGCCGTAAACCGCGTCTACAAAGGTTCCGATGGTAGCGCTCAGGAGCAGGTTTCGTATATTGATTGTGTGGCTTGGGGTAAACCGGGTGAAACAATCTCTCAATATACACGCAAAGGTTCGGGAATTATTGTTTCCGGTCGGCTCGATCAGCGCAGCTGGGAAGATAAAAACACTGGTCAGCGCCGTAGCCGCATTGAGGTTGTAGTAGAAGACTTCTCATTTATTGGCGGGAGCTCGTCGGCCGGTGGTGACGGTTCTTATTCAAGTTCAAGCAAGAAGGCTACCAAGGCTGCACCAGCTGAATCAACCGAGGCGGATGACTTCGCACCGGATGATATGCCGGAAGATGGTGAAATTAATTTGGACGATATTCCATTCTAGGTCAAGAGGGGAGAAAGAGAGAGTTATGAGAAAGGTAAAAACTAACCCAAATATGTATTTTGATTATCGCGATGTAAAGACTTTGCAGCGCTACGTAGACGCTTATGGTCGCATTGAGCCGATTGCAAAGACTGGTCTAACCGCGAAGCAGCAACGTCAGCTTGCAGTGGCGATTAAGCGGGCGAGGCATTTAGCGCTCCTACCATTCGTAGCTGAGCGCTAGAGAACTTGTTCTTGTGGCGGATTACTGTGTCAAAAGCTCTAGTCCGCGGGAGCAGTACCTAAGGTACAGCTCCTTTGCGGGCTTCGCTTTTTCCTTGTACTCCACCCACAATAACTTCGTTCTAGAGAGGGGCAATTCTGAGATAAACTAATCAAAAGAAGGGAAAACCAGTCGATGTATGGTCCAACCGATTTAAAGAAAAATGTGCTCATTACGCTTGATGGGCAGCCGTATAAAGTAGTTGAATACTCACAAAAAGTGATGGGGCGTGGTGGCTCAATTGTGAACGTGAAGGTGAAAAATTTGATCACTGGAGCGCTGCTACCGAAGACTTTTAAGGGTCAAGAAAAAATTGAGCCAGCTGAAGTCACGACCAAAAAGGTCCAATATCTTTATAAAGATGATGATAAATTTTACTTCATGGATCCGGAAAGCTTCGAGCAGTACGAGCTGAATGCGGATTTGGTCGGCGACGCGAAAGACTATATGCGTGATGGCGATGAGATGGAAATCCAATTCTATAATGGCACTGCAATTAATTTAACCTTGCCTAAAAATCTTTGGCTCAAAGTGACTTATACCGAAACCGCGGTCAAGGGTGATACGACAAGCTCCGTGCAAAAAGATGCGACTTTGGAAACTGGCGTGGTGATTAAAGTCCCAGCCTTTATCAAGACCGGCGATGTGATTAGTGTTGATACTGAGACCGGTGCTTACCGAGAGCGACAGAAATAGACCTCCGTACGGGCTACTACAATCGCTCGAATGGCTACATCTTCGTACGCGTCACAAATGGCGTCTGGTGGTCTACTACTGCTGATTCTGCTACGCACGGTCACTTCTTGTTTACGGACCCGACGAGCGCCTTCCCTCAGACTAACGTTTACCGCGGTCTCGGTCTTGCCGTTCGCTGCGTGGTACGGGAGGGGTGAGAGAGGTAGTAGTCGGAAGGAGGTATGGGGGCTTTAGCCTGTTTCTGCTTCTTGTCTGTCCAAAGGGTTTCACCCTCCCTACCTCTTCCGACTACTCCTCTCTCACTACCACCTACAACATTACAAATAACTCTACTGGTTCTACTAAGCTCAGACAGTCTCCTCTTGGTTTTGTCTACACTGGCTTCTACCACTACTCTAGTGGCTCGCTGAGCGGTGTGGGGTCGCTCGGCCGCTACTGGTCTAGTACAGCGTACTCCGGGTCGAGTACATACAACCTGTACTTCAATAGCTCCTTTGTCGGCCCTCAGTCTTACTACAATCGTGGCTACGGTTACGCTCTTCGCTGCGTCGGGAGATGAGAGGGGAGGAGTATCCCAATTAGCCCCTTTTGGACATGCGCCGACGGTATATATGATTCTAGCCATTAGAATAAATCAGTGTTGTCTTTCAATGTCCAAAAGGGGCTAATTGGGATACTTTTATGATATGGGCGCTAGGGCGTTTTATTATATAGATCTTACTGACCTAAAGTTTTAAAGCATAGGGGGCTGTTCTTATCGCTTTATCTTATATCTAGTGTTGGACTTTGATTTCTATCCGGGCTGATTCTATCCGGAATGCCACCCGTAGGAAGCATTCCGGATAAATCACCCAAGTTCCAGCACTAGATATAAGATAAACCCCTCTCTCACCCCTCCCGTACCACACAGCGAACGGCAAAACCGTTTCCGCGGTAACTGTTACCCTGAGGGCCGACAGCCAACGGGTACGTAGACAAGTGGTGACCGTTTGTAGTAGAACCAGCAGCAGTAGACCACCAGTAGCCAATTGTGACGCGTTCGAAGATGTAGCCATACGAGCGATTGTAGTAGCCCGTACGGAGAAAGTTGAGAGGATTCTAATTAGCTAGATATCATTATAAAATCACCTCTGTTATCACCGTTTTGAACTTGTGTACAGTGTACAAGTTGGGGTGGCAAATTATAGATAAATAAGGTATATTAAGAATAGCTAATTATGGATTTGAAGAAAGATGGAAAAAGATATTTTGATTTATGAAACGGGCGGGAAGAACGTGCAGTTTAACCTACACCCAGGAGAAGAGACGATTTGGTCGACGCAGGCGCAGATGGCGGAGCTTTTTGATGTTACGCCGCAAACGGTAGCTAGGCACCTCAAAGATATTTATCAGGATGGGGAGTTGGAAGAGGAGCAAACTTGTACAAAAAATGTACAAGTTGGAATGGAGGGGAACCGTGAGGTGTCGCGTGCGGTAAAAAAATACAATTTAGATGCCATGATATCAGTGGGGTATCGGGTGAATTCGCGCAAAGCGACTGATTTTCGGATTTGGGCGACGAAGATTTTGAAACGCTATATTGTGGATGGGGTGGCAGTAAACGAAAGGCGGCTGAAGGAATTGTCGCAGAGGCAATTGCAAGAAGTGTCGGGGGCTATGGCGATTATAAAACGCTTAATGGCGCAGCAAGAACTGACTGGCACGGAGGCGAACGGGGTGCTAGAAGTAATTTCCCAGTATGCACTGACATTTCGGACGCTCAGGGAATATGATGATGGTTTTGTGAAGCTCGGCAAGGTACCAAAAGCGACGAACATACTAGAGGCGGGGGAGTGCATGGCGATGATTGGTGAACTGCGTGAGAAAATAAATGGGGGTGAAATGTTTGGTAAGCCGCGGGGTGATACCTTTGAAGGGGCGCTAAGGGCGATTTATCAGAGCTTTGATGGGGAAGATGTATATGAGACGGTGGCGGAAAAGGCGGCGAATTTACTCTATCTTATTATCAAAGACCATCCCTTCTTCGATGGCAATAAGCGCGTTGCGGTGTTCTTGTTTATGATTTTCTTGGCACGAAACGAATATAGTTTGACGAAGAATGGCGAATCAAAGATTTCCGATCGGGCATTAGTAGCGATTGCTTTGATGATTGCTGAGAGTCAGCCACGCGAAAAAGGGCTAATTATTGCAGTCGTTTGCAAACTGCTTGAGGACTAATTGATGGTAGTTGGCCGCGCTGAATTGAAATTAGCCGAAGCTGCAGAGGCGTTTGCTTATGACTTTCGCTCTAAGACCGTGCTTGATATTGGCTCATCGACCGGTGGGTTTACTGAGTATGCTCTTGGTCGTGGCGCAAAGAAAGTAATTGCCATCGAAAAAGGTACGCGACAAATGAAGGCGCCGCTGAGATTTGACCCGAGAGTGGAACTCCATGAGAAAACTGATTTTCTAGAAATTGGCCGAAAGTCCCAAATTCGACAGGATGGCGACAGAGAGGTTTTATCGTGCCAGGAAAACGCCGATTTACAGATAGAAAAACCAGTTGAACTTGTACTTCCATTACAAGTTGACGTAGTTTTGGCAGATGTCAGTTTTGTCAGCTTGACAGTAATTTTAAAGAAGGCCCAACAGATTGTAAATCCAAAAGCTGATTTTCTTGTGATGCTAAAGCCACAGTTTGAAGCGAAGCCATATCAACTGCAAAAAGGGGTAGTCAAAAACGAGAAAATGCGCCGCGAAATTATTCATCATTTTGAAGAATGGTTGAAGCGAAATCGGTTCTTGATTATCAAAAAACGTGATAATGAGCTGGTGGGGAAGAATGGCAATCGCGAGCGGTTTTATTATCTTAAGATTGCAAAAAGCCACTAGTTTTATCTTGCTTTTTAGAATTCTTACGTTTATAATAAAACCATGAGTTTGATTCATGGTGTGGGCGACTTCTTCGCGCTGGATATCGGTACGACCTCGATTCGTCTGATTCAATTAGCTGGTAATAGCCAGCATGGTTGGGTTTTGCAGAAATTTGCTTATGTACCGGTTGACCCTAAGGTTCTAGTTGATAGTTCAGAAGCTGGCCAGCATCGTCTTGGCGAAATCATTTTGGGTGCAATACAGCAGGCCGGGATTACGGTTAAAAATGTAGCGGTGGGGATGCCGGCATCAAAGACTTTTACTTCGATTGTGCGAGTAGAAAACTTGCCGGAGCAGGAGATTTTGAATTCGGTCAAGTATCAGCTTGATAAATATATTCCAATGCCGATTGACGAGGCGACAGTAGACTTTTTGTCGCTCGGGGTTTGTCCAAATGATGCTACGAAGGCTGAAATACTGATTTCTTCTACAGCGGTTGATTTTGCCGAAAGTCGTCTAGAGTTGATTGAGAGCTTTGGACTAAACGTAATTGCGCAGGAGCCGGAGTCGCTCGCAATGGCGCGGGCTTTGACGCCAATTGGTGCGCAGGATGCTCGGGTGGTAGTTGATCTTGGTGAGAAATCGACCGATCTTGTTGTAATGTTCCGAGGTATGCCACGGCTGGTGCGCTCGGTCCCAGGCGGGTTTGACTTACTTGTTCGGACGGTGGCGTCGGCCTTGTCGGTCAAAGAAGAGCAGGCGCGCCAGTTCATCCTCAAGTTTGGACTTGCACAGGATAAAGTCGAAGGGCAGGTTTTCCGCGCGCTGGACGCGACTTTGGGAAGTTTTACTACGGAGCTGGCAAAATCAATTCGTTTCTTCAAATCTGAATATATGAATGCGCCAATTGGTGGCATTGTCCTAGCCGGTTTTGCGGGGATGATTCCGCTGTTGACCGAGTATATCGAAGCGAAGTCGGGCGTGCCGACTGCGCCAGGCAATCCATGGCAGCTAGTGCGAATCACGCCGGAGCAACAGCAAGTTTTGCGCCCGGTGGCGAATGAGTTTGCGGTGGCGATTGGTCTAGCAGAAAGGGATAATGAACGATGAATGACATGCTGATGAAACTGCGCGAGCAGTGGAAAGATTTGGTTTATCGCACCAAGGTGCAATTTGCAAAGATGTTCAAACGACCTTTGCCAAAGGATCCGAAGGCCGCTAGTACTGAGAGCGGTGATACTTATGAGATTAGCTTAGTCCCGGCGGTAAAGACGCAGTTGATCCGTGCACAAAAGATTCGTAACCGTGTGTTTTTTGCTTGTATCGTGATTTCTTGCGCGGCGCTTGGCGTGGTGCTGGTTTTGTTTAGCATCAAAAGCGGTCAAGATATCGCTATGTCGAACCAAGACAAGCGCCTAGAGAGTCTGTCTGAAAAAATCAATAGCTATTCTGAGCTTGATAGTTTGATTACGATTCAGAACCAGCTCGATCGGCACGGCGAGATCATTGATAATCGTCAGATTATTTCGCGGGCATTCGGCGCGCTAGGTGTAATGTTGCCGCAGGGTGGCGATCTTGTGAAACTGTCAGAGCTACGCGTGAATCTTGATACCGATTTGATTACGATGGAAGGGCAGACCGATGCCAAAGTTGCACCGCTGATCGATTACCGTGTGCTCGAAGCGTTCAAAAAGAGCGTGGGGCTCACTAAATATGATTATGGTCGTTACGTTGATGCGGACGGCAAAGAAATTCCGACGCAGTGTGTCAAAGAATCTGATGCCGAGGGCAACGCTTTTCGTGATGGTGATAGCTATTATGCGTGGTGGGATTTAACCACTCCAGGTTGTGAAGGCGCTAAAGTTGGCGAATTTACAAATGAAAATGGTAGTTCTTCGGCTGGCGATAAAGAGCTCTATCATTTTAGCGAAAAAGCTGAAGTCGAAACTGCAATTGTGCAGGTGGAAGTTGAACAAGAAACTACAACTAGCGATAATGGTGAAGAAAACGGATCGACTAAAAATGACAATACAGAGAATAATGTCGAGGGTATTGTAGGTTTTGAAGAAAGTCTCCAGGATGGCTTGCAACAAAATACTGGCGAAACCGAAGTTACAAAGGTTACGATCGACAAAGAAATTCCAGCGCGAGTGAAGATTTGGCGCACACCGCGCTTCAACGAGTGGTATAAGGAAGAAAAGATTTCGCTTGATGGTTCAATTCGCGATGTTGAACATTTTGAGAGTGTCTGCTTTAAATATAATGGTGTCGAAAATACAACTAATGATGGTAAAACTAGTGTGCATTGGTCTTCGGAGAATGATTGCTATCTTGCCAAGGATGGTCTCACGATTACAAGCTCGGCTAACGGTCGTGACGATAGCGATAATTTGGTGCTACGTTTTACAGCAACGACCAACTATGCTGAAGATTTCTTCGCCTATGCCAATAAACACATGATGGCGATTGGCCCGGTGGGGCAGAATGTGACGGATTCGTTTGTTCAAATTAGTAATATGTTTGCCAAGGAGGCGCAGGCATGTGAGGAAGACGATCTTGAGTGTCTCGGTAATACTGAGAATTCCGGCGATGGTAACGACGACAAGAAGACAGATACTGGCACCGGCGCAAATACTAACAAAAAGGAGGGGGAGTAAATGGCCGAACAACCCGCAAAAGAGAAACGTCACTATATTTCTAAGGCGCAGCGGATGACTTTGTTGGAAGTGCTGATCACTTCCGTGATACTCGGCGCGTGTGTGGTGCTGTCGAATTTCTTGATTAAGTATATCAATTTTAATACCAAGATTATCACCGAGAAAGATGCGGCAATTGCAGATTATAATAGCACCATGATTCAGGTTGGCGTTTGTAAAGACGATAATCGTGATGGCAAGCTAAGTGATAAGGAGCTGAAGGCTTGCGACCCGGATTCGGTGTCCCTGAACGATGTTCCGAATTCTTTACGCTATAATATATATGAGACTATGGCGAGTAATGAAGATTTGGAACTAGTGGCGCGCCGTCGTAAAGTGGGTGGAGTCTGCTATGATGACAATAAGAAGGAAATAAACTTTACTGCCCGATATAATCAAGCCAAGACTGATGAAGAACGGGCGCAGGCTTTGCTCGGCATGCGTGAATGTTCGTCGCTTCGCGTGATCTCTGATGCTTTGCCGGAAAAAAGAAATACTGAGGCTTTGATGTCGAGCTTGAATGAACTCTTTGTTGAGGCGCAGATTGAGCCGGAATCGATTGCTCCGCGTGATGAGATTGTTGCAGCGGCGGTTGACGGTGTGAGTGTAATTCCAGTGACTTTCCGGATGAATGGTAGCGGTGCGGATGTGATTCGGATTTTGGATGCAGTTGAACGCTCAATTCGAACCTTCGACATTACGAGTGGGGTTTTTCAGTGGTCGTCAAGTGGTATCAACATGCGGGCTGAGGCTGAGGCGTATTATCTAGACGAAAGTTTGGCGCTCGAAACAAAGAAGACTGTGCGAGCGGCAGAAGGGGAGAAGAAATGAAACAATCGGATGTTTTTAGCATTATTTTCGTGGCAGGCGTGGGGACGATAGCTTCGTTCTTCTTGTGTCGCGCAATTATGGGTGACCCGAATGACGCCGTGACGAGTTTTACGACTTTGCGCGAGCCTATCACATCGTCTTTGGCCACGCCAAATCCGGAAATTTTTAATAGTACTGCGATTAACCCAACCGTCGAGGTTTACGTCGGTGATTGCGAAGATAAAGACGGCAACGGAATTTTGGACGAATCAGAACTTGTAGCCTGCGGGCGTCTAGATGCCTCTGAGATTACGAGTGAAGACGAGAACGTTGAAAATACAGAGGAGACGGAAAATTCGGCAGAGAACGCCGATCAAGAAAACTCTGAGGAAGAATAAGGTGGCGTTATTAACGAAGGAAGGTCTTGGGCGTGTTGTAGAGCTCCTCATTGCTGAGGGGCTGGTTGATCCCACTGATCTAAATCGGGTTCAAAATGAAGTCGCGCAAACCAAGCAGCCGCTGATGGAAGCTCTGACTACGCAGCGGATTGTGACGGACGATATGTTGACGCATGCGACAGCAGCGGTTTTGAACGTCCCATATGTAGACTTAAAGAATGTGGAAATGCCACAGAGTACGCTGGCTTTGCTTCCACTTGAGGTTGCTGCGCGTATTATGGCGGTGCCGCTAGGCGAAACGAATGGTCAACTTGCGGTGGCGATGCTGGATGTGGGGAATATCCAGTCGATTGACTACCTTGCCACGTATACTGGCAGGTCAATTCGGACCATGATGGCGTCAAGCGAAGGAGTCCAATCAGTTTTGCGTCAGTACCGCGGTGATTTTTCTGGGGTAACTCAGGCGGTTAAGGCGACCAATCGCGAAAATGCAATGAATCAGGCGGCTAGCGATATTAAAACTATTACACAGGATTCACCGATTTCAAAAGCGCTAACGAGTATTTTGGAATTTGCAGTCAAGAGTAAGGCGAGTGATGTGCATATTGAACCGCTGAGTAATAGCTTGATTATTCGATGCCGAATTGATGGTGTGCTTCGCCGAGTGATGGAACTGCCAAAATCGATCGAACCGGCGCTGGTTTCGCGTATCAAGATTCTTGCTAATCTCAAGATTGACGAACACCGTATTCCGCAAGACGGTCAGTTCGCGGTCTTGGTCGCGGATAAGGAAGTTGATCTACGTATTGCGATTTCTCCAGTGGTATGGGGCGAACAAGTCGTGATTCGTTTGCTGGATAAATCGGGCACTAGTATGGATATCTCGAGCATGGGTATGACTGGGCGCGCGCTCAGGACGGTGCTAAACGGAATTAGCCAACCCAACGGAATGATTCTAACTTCCGGTCCGACTGGTTCGGGTAAAAGTACTACGCTCTATGCGCTAATTAAGCAAATTAAATCGGAGAAAATTAATATCGTCACCCTTGAAGATCCGGTTGAGTACAAGATGGAGGGTGTGAACCAAATTCAGGTGAATACGGACGCGGGGCTAACCTTTGCGTCTGGGCTGCGTAGTATTTTACGCCAGGACCCAGATGTGGTGATGGTGGGGGAGATTCGTGACTCCGAGACGGCAAATCTAGCGGTGCAGGCAAGCTTGACTGGGCACTTGGTGTTTTCGACTTTGCACACAAACTCGGCGGCGGGCATTTTGCCAAGGTTGCTTGATATGGGTATTGAGCCGTTCTTGCTGGCTTCGACGCTCAATACAGTGATTGGTCAGCGTTTGGTGCGCCGTGTGACTGAGAAGCGGACAGCTTTCCAAAGTAATACCATGCAGACGGAAGAAATTCACGATGTACTTGGCAAGATTTTGCCTAAAACTCAGGAAGAAGTTGCGAGTGTGAGCGAGGACTTAGGTTATAACGGCCTGCCGCTTGCGGGAGCGAGTTCGTATACTTTGGTCAAGGGATTTGACGATCCGTCCACGCCGGGCGGTTACAAGGGCCGGGCAGGTCTTTATGAAGCGATTGACGTCGATGAGGATATTCAGAAGCTGATTATTTCGCATGCTACGGCTGCAGAAGTGATGCGTCTAGCGCGCGAGAAAGGAACGGTGACAATGCGCCAAGATGGAATACTAAAGGCGCTTTCAGGGATTACGACGATAGAAGAAGTTGACCGCGTTTCGAGCGACTTGGCCTAAAATAATAAAAACAATAACTTTTATGGTAAAATATAAAGTATGGATAGCGGTGGAAATAGTACAAATAATCAAAAGCCAACTGGAGCCGAGCAAATTCCAGTGAATTTGACAGTCGAGAAGAAACCAGCTGGGGCTGCTACGGGTGCTAAAGAAACCGCTGCACGAGTTGGTATTAGCGCACCGGAAGCTACTACGCCGCAGAAAAAACCGAGCGAAGCTGATAACATTTCTTTGGGTGGCGTCATCATGCCGGGGAACAATAATTCTGTGCAGACTAGTGCGACGATTGAGGCTTTGCTGGATGAATGCATCAAGCATAACGCTTCGGACTTGCACTTGCAGGTTGGTCTGTCGCCAGTTTTACGTATTGATGGCGATCTACGTTCGCTGACAAATTATCCGCCACTAACGCCCGAGAAAATTGAAGAACTGGTTTACGCAACCTTGGACGACGAGCAGAAAAAGATTCTCGAGAAAGACAAGGAATTTGATTACTCGTTTGCTTTTGGCGACTTGGGTCGATTCCGTGTGAATGCTTTCCATGAGAAAGGGAATCTCGCGGCTAGCTTTCGTTTGATCCCGAGTGAGATTCCACAATTGGCTGATTTAGGTTTGCCGGGTGTGGTGGAAACTTTTGCTGAGCGCCCGCATGGCCTAGTGCTTGTGACGGGTCCGACCGGATCAGGGAAGAGTACCACGCTCGCAGCTCTGATTGACAAGATTAATTCTGAGAAATCTGTCCATATTATTACAATCGAAGATCCGATTGAGTTTACGCACCGTTCAAAGCATTCTGTGGTGGCACAGCGTGAAGTGCACTATGATACTTTCAGCTTTGCTGCAGCGCTGAGGAGTATCCTGCGTGAAGACCCGGATGTAGTTTTGATTGGTGAGATGCGCGATCTTGAAACGATTCAAGCGGCAATTACGGTAGCCGAGACTGGACACTTGGTCTTTGCAACCCTTCATACAAATTCAGCTGCGCAGAGTATCGACCGTATTATCGACGTTTTTCCAGCGCACCAGCAGCCACAAATTCGTTCGCAGTTAGCCAATGTGCTTAATGGCATTGTTTCGCAGCGTCTAGTGCCAGCGGTGAACGGCGGTCGGATTGCGGTGACAGAAATTTTGGTGGCAAATTCGGCGGTGCGGGCGATTATTCGCGAAGGCAAGACTCATCAGCTTGATATGGCGATTCAGACTAGCGCCGATCAGGGTATGCAGACTATGGACCGTGAGTTGGCGCGCTTGGTCAAAGCTGGTCAGATTAATTATGATGTGGCGAGAGAATACACGGTTGATCCAAATGAATACGAAAGGTTGGCGAGGATCTAATGCGCAGATTTAAATATCAGGCCAAGGATCGCAAAACCGGTCGGATTGTACACGGTAGTGTGCAGGCCGATAGCGAGCAAGTTGCGGGTAAAATTCTAGTTGACCAGGGTTACACCCCGGAAAAAATTACCGAGGAAGGCGAGAGCTTTTTCAGTCGGTTTCAGAATAAAGTCACGACCAAGGAACGAATTGCTTTTACGCGTCAGTTTGCGACGTTGATTGGCGCGGGGATGCCGCTTTCGGCTAGCTTGCAGATGATTGTTGATCAGACTGAGAACAAAGCCACTCGTACGTTGGTTGAAGATGTGTTAGCGCAAGTTGAATCCGGTAAATCGCTGCATGAGGCGTTCGCGAAGCATCCGGACGTTTTTAATAATGTCTATCTTTCGCTAGTCGAGGCTGGGGAAGCTTCCGGTACGCTTGATGTTTCGCTGCGACGTCTTGCTGACCAACAGGAAAAAGATGCCGATATGATCTCTAAGATTCGTAGCGCCATGACTTATCCCGCGATTGTGTTATTGGTAATTATCGCGGTAGTAATTTTCTTGATGCTCCAAGTTGTGCCGCAAGTCGAAAATCTTTATCGTGACCTTGGTGAACCTCTGCCAGCTTTGACGGCGATGTTGGTTGCGATGTCGAATTTCATTATCAATTTTTGGTGGTTGATTTTGGTTATCCTTGGCATGGGGGTTTGGTTCTTTATGCAGTTTAAACGTACTGAAACTGGGATAAAATGGTT
>WSMR01000004.1 GCA_013316435.1 Candidatus Saccharimonadota bacterium
AACGACTATCGTGGCTACGGTTTCGCTCTTCGCTGCGTCGGGAGATGAGAGGAGAAGGGTGTTAGCGATAGCTTTTTCTCTCTACTCTATCCTGACATCCTTTCTTTAGATTTGGGCCGTTGCAAAAAGTACAACAGCCAGCTGCATTCATAAGCTAAATACGTCCTGTTGTACTTTTTGCAACAAACAAGTCTAGGATGGAGGGGAGAGAGGAGGGAGGAGATAAGCCAAATTAAAAATCCCGGAATTACATCCGGGACCCAGCTAGCTTTTCTCCACCTCCTCTTTTAATAATTCGTATCCCAAGTCCTGGCATACAGCCTCTAATGCCTCATCGGTCGAGACGAAAGCGTAATCTACGGCTTCCACTACGGCACCATCAGACTCCACGGCAACGATAGTCGGCTCGCCAACGCGACGTTTTTCAAATAAATCAACGCGCTGATTGACAGCCTCTACTATGTCGTTTTGGGCCTTCCATCCAGCCTCCGGCCGCAGGATACGATACACCTTTCTTAGTGTGACCACAATTACTTGTGCGAAATTTGCCATAGCGACATAGGAGATGTCTTGCACGGATGGCGGCGTGTCATCAATATGATTATGGATACTTATCAAGTTTCCATTTTCTCTAAATAACCTCACCTGTTCATCCGTTTGTTGCACGAACTCGGCGTCATACTGAGTCGTTTCAGAGAAAATACCCCCATCGCCGTTTAGGACAACTTCCACTTCAAAGTTTAATCCACGTAAGCGCCCTATTGTTTCTGCAATCATGTCGGTTTTAGTTGACGGTTTAGTTGATTCACGAACAAGGTTAACAACCACCATCGGAATAAAGACAAACACAAAAAACATCGACAAAATCGCCCAGACCGTAACTCCAAATACTGCAATTGCTGATTCCATGTCTATTCCCCCTTTTAAAAACTCGGAAACTACAGATACTAGACCCACCAAGCTAGCCCAGGATGGGTCTCTCCTTCTATTGTATCATACATCATCAAAAATGTCAATACTGTCCTAGTCTTCTTGCTATTTTTCTCAGTTTTGTCAATTCCAAATCCGCTCACGCGTCAGCTGCAAAACTCCGTCTTTATCCTTGGTTAGATAATATATCCAACGGTTATTTGCTGTCACAAATACCGGCTCGCCCAAAGTTTTAGCAGTATCCGCGTTGCCAGCCCGGCTCTTCGCAAGATTACGCTGATTTTGGCCGTCAAAGTCCCAAACAATAATTTCGCCATCTTGCACCGCATACATCATACTAGCATCAAACCACTTGAGCTTTGGCGAAATAGCTTCGTAGTCAACCACTTCGGCCGTCGCAAGGTCAGTGACCATAAATTGCGCTTCGTCCTGCGCCACCAAATACTCGCCATCCGGGCTAGTTTCCAACGCCTTCGGTAGGTGAGGCAACTCGTAACCATTTAGTAGCTCCTTGAGCTCGGACAAATCAACTTCCTGCTCGCCCTCAGCATCCTTTTTATAAGTCGGCAAAGCCCCATAAACAATCGTTAGCTTCTGATTAATTGCATAGCAAATATAATCTTCCTCGTAGAATCGCGACAAGGCAATCTGTACCGCCGCGCCCTCATCAACCTTCAAGATCGGCACGCTGCCTTCCTCACCATCACGATACGAACCAATCTCGCGCACCACTTTACCATCTTTATCTTTGCTGGAATTCAGATATATCACGCTCGAACCGCTGCTGTCAAAATCTTCAATATTATTCAAAAGTACTTTCGATAGGGACTTGTTACCCGCATCAATTTGACGCAAATGATGGTTTTCGAGCACATAAAGTCGGTTGGCAGAATTGTCAATAATCTCGACTCGTTCAAAATCCAGTCCAAAAGTCTCGGTTAAATCAAGACTTTTGGAGACATCGTTGAGGTTGACCAAGACCCAACTTTCTTGCCCCGCATATTCAACTTCGGCCAAAATTTTCTCGGCGTTGGCGCTCCATTCCAGACTCTTGATTTTGCCTTCAAAAGTAAATTTTTTGTTTTCAGCCGGGAGATTAGCCGCCGTCTCAGCACCCGAATCTTCAGCGAGTTCCACCATACCCGGCAAAATCCCGGAAAGATCGAGAATCGTATCCTTCACCTTGTCACCACGTACATCCAGCAAATGCCAAGTCGGGGAATTATCCAGCGCGTATAATATATATTCACGATTGCGCGAAGGACTATAAAATTCCAGCCCCAGTTTTGAGTCCGATTTGTTCAGAGCGAGAGCCTGCTCAGCCGCGCGATTTTGTAAAAAAAGTCGCGGGTAGTAGAGCCGCATCAGAGCGCCAGGATAGACATTAATCTGTTTTTCCCAAGTATCATAACCTTCACGGTAGATCTTGAAATAATGCTCGCCCTCGGGCAACGTCCGGCTCAGATTTGTGCGCGCAAAAAGGGTTGAGCCATCTAGCTCCACCGAAGCGCCAGTT
This sequence comes from Candidatus Saccharimonadota bacterium, assembly GCA_013316435.1. GTDB lineage: Bacteria > Patescibacteriota > Saccharimonadia > Saccharimonadales > Saccharimonadaceae > Nanosyncoccus. The sequence continues at coordinate 2,447 of WSMR01000004.1, forward strand.
GGAAGGGAATGTAACTGCACCAACCCCGACTGCACAATTTGACCATCGCCCGAGATAAAAAAGCCCATCGCCGCCATGACCGCCACCACCACGATCACTATCACCGAAACCACCATCCCAACCTCTGCAATGATTACCCGGATGGCTTGTTTACGGCGTTTTTCTTCGTAATCCATGAACCATATTATAGCATATTGTGAAGGCTTAGGATTGATTTTGGTCTTGCTTTTTTGTTAGCATTACGATTATAATAGAAATAAGCAGAATCAACATAGGGAGTGCGAGGGAATGAGAAATCAATTCGAAACTGGTTCGTCGAGTGCTAGAACGCACCGCTTGACGCAACCTTCGAATACCCTGAATCGACGCTATGTTGGTCGACCGACAAATCTTGCGATTGAAGAGGCTGCGCGGATGGCGGATTATCTTGAGGAACACAGTCCTGCCACCGCCGGGCGTCCGTCACGTTTGGTGAATCTGCGTGTACACAATGATGACCTAGAGAATATTCGCGCCGCCATAGCCGCCGAGGAAGCTGAGAAAGCTCGCGTCAAGCAAATGACGATGGAATCGCCTAAGTCTAGACCGGTCGTTTCACATAAGGTCGTGGAACTTGGTGGCGAAACTTTACCGCCGCCCCCAGCCGAAGAAGAGCCCGAAGCCGTGGCCAGCGAAATGTTGATGGTGCCGGCTAAACCAGTTGTAGAGATAGACACCGATTCTGAGCCGGAGCTGACGGTTGCCGAGCCAATGATCTCTAATCCCGAAGCCGTGATTGACGACATTTCTGAAGACGATCTCGCCGCAATTGAGTCCGACGAGCAAGTCGAAAAAATTCCACAGATTAAACCACCGGTCAAAAATGCTGATTTGGACACACGCGCGCTCGCGATGAGCATAGCTGCCGATTATACCGCCGCAAGCCTTGGTGCAACCATGGCAAATTTGCCAACTGGCACCGAAGAAGTCGACACTACCGACCTTTCTCAGGCTGCTGCCGAGGTTCAAGCTGCAGATTCGATTGATCAAATTGCTAATACCGTTGCTGGCTATGTAAACAAAATCCGTGAATCACACGATCCGGAAGAAATCAGCCTCACCATCAAAGACCTCAAGGACTACGCTGAAGCCATCAAACAAAGTTCCGATCTCCCCGAGATTGCCGAGCTAGGTGACACCATCGAAAAATTCATCGCCGTGACCGAGAAATCAACCGGCATCAAAGCCGCCAATCAAAAAAAGACTATGATCACACCCAAAATTGAGCGCGCCGCCGCTAAGGTTGATAAATCGACTGATAAAATGACTTTGAGTGCAGCTAAAAATGCCAAAAAAATCGCCGCGGGTTCAAGCTCGGCACGAAGTCAAGCTTTGATGGCACCAAAAGCTAGAAAAGCCACCCAAACCTTGGCGCGCACTAACACCGTCAGCCTGAACACGCGCGGGCGTCATGCTATGCGCTCGGCTAGCACTGTTTCCACGCGGATGCGTAATCCTTCCTCAAACAGAAAACTCAACGACGACGAAGCGCTACGCAAAACCATGCGCAAAGTCGCCAGCATGGAAGAACCAAGTCAATCAGCACATAAGTCGCGTCAAAAATCCGTACGCAAAAAGGGTCGCGTCAAGCGTTTTGTACTAGCGTTTAGCTGCGCTGCTGCTTGCGTAGCCGGAATTGTCTACGTAGTTTCTTCAAACGTTCCGGATATTTCGGTACGTGTCGCCGCCATGCAGGCCGGTGTGGAGTCGTCATATCCGTCCTATGTCCCGACCGAATTTTCACTTAGCGACATCAAATCTAACGACAAAGAAATCATTTTGACTTTTACCAACGCTAATTCTCAGAGTTTCACACTTAGTGAGAAAAAGTCCGCCTGGGACAGCGCCGCGCTTGAGCGTAACCTAGTCAAAGAAGCTTGGGGCGACGATTATTCGACTACCCACGAACAGGGGATCACCATGTATATTCATGAATCATCCGCAGCTTGGGTAAATGGCGGGGTGCTTTATCAAATCAGCGCAAAAGATGACGTACTCACCAAAAAACAACTGCGCAGCATCGCGACTTCGATGCAGTAGTATTTCCGTGCTATAATAATGGTATGAAAACACGATTTGCGCCAAGTCCAACTGGCTATATTCATATTGGTAATGTTCGCAGTGCAATTTATCCCTATTTGCTCGCCAAGCAGCAAAGCGGCAAGTTTATTTTGCGCATTGAGGATACCGACCGAGCGCGGTTCGTGGAAGATGCGACGACACTAATTGAAGATATCTTGAAATGGCTTGGGTTAGATTGGGACGAAGGCCCGATTGTAGGCGGACCAAATGGACCCTATTTCCAAAGTGAGCGAAAAGCGATTTATCTCGAATGGGCAAAAAAGTTACTCGCTAGTGGGCAAGCTTATGCCGACGATACGGACGCCGAGACTATTGACAAATATCGCAAGGTGTGCTACAATAAGAAGATACCCTTCCTCTACCGTGATTTTCGACCAGAAAATCCACCCCAGTGGCAGGAAGGCATTCCGATTCGCTTCAAAGCCGATCCAAAGCCGCGTAAATGGTATGACGCCGTGATGGGTGATCTTGAAGCGGGGCCGGAAACTCAAGATGATATTATTTTAATCAAAGCTGATGGTTTGCCAACTTATAATTTTGCGCATATTATTGATGATTATTTGATGGAAGTTAGCTATGTGATTCGGGGTGTAGAATATCTGCCCAGCATACCAAATTACTTGGCGATTTATGAAGCGCTTGGGATTGAGGCGCCAGGGCTCGTCTCCCTGCCGCACATTTTGGCGCCGTCGGGCAACAAAAAATTAGGTAAACGCGACGGCGCCAAATCCGTCACACAATACCGTGACGATGGCATTTTGCCGGAGGCCATGCTGAATTACCTCGCGAATCTCGGCTGGAATGACGGTACCGAAGAGGAAATCTACACCAAAGAAGAATTGATCCAAAAATTTAGCCTCGATAAAGTTCAAAAATCCGGCGCGCGTTATGATGAAACTAAGCTCCTATGGATGAATGGGCAATGGATTCGCCGCCTAGTTAACGAAGAAGGCGTCGAGAAATTCTATCCGCGCACACAAGGTTTTTGGCCGGAATCCGCCACGAATTATAGTGACGAAGACCGAATTCAGGTACTTGGCATTATCTACGACCGACTCAAAACCCTTGGGGATCTGCGCGAAATGACTGATTATTTCTTCCGCGACCCGCAAATCGACCTTGATGTACTAATGAAAAATAAAGCCCTCAAGAAACTTTCCGAAGAAGAAGTTTCAGGTCTGCTGCAACAAAGTTTCGAAAAACTAAACGGGCTCGAAGATTGGGATGAGCAAAATTTGCAAGATGCGCTAAATGAGCTACTAGCAGAGACAGGCACAAAACCCGCAGTCCTCTTCTCCGCTATCCGCATCGCAGTCAGTTTTGCACCGTTTAGTCCAGCTTTGCCACTAACGCTAAAAGTACTTGGCAAAAATACTTCTCTCGCGCGAATTCAAAATGTAATTACGGCAATCGAAAATGACTAAACCAAAAACTTCACAAAATCTCCAAAAACAAGAATCCGGGCAAACTCAAGAATCTAAGCAAAAGCTTAACCAAAAATCGCAAAAGGCAGCAAAAAAGTCAAAGCGCCAGCACAAAAAACTTACCAAAAAGCAAAAAATTATCCTAGCTATTGTCATCGCAATTTTTTTACTAGCGGGGATTGGCGTCGGGATTTGGATATTTTTGAATCGCTCAGAAGATGCCGAGACTTTGGACGAGAAAGAAGAAATCGAATATGCCGAGCCGATTTATAGCGCTTTGACCGGGCTCGAGATCGCGGACGAAAAACTAAATTCTAGCCCAACTTACTGTGTGCAAATTCCTAACGGCAGCACCGACGGCGCGCGCCCGCAAGCTGGGCTGGGTGCTGCTGCGGTAGTTTTTGAAGCGATTGCCGAGAGCGGTATCACGCGCTTTGCAGCTATTTTCCAAAATGCCGAAGTTAGCGCAATTGGCCCAGTGCGATCGCTTCGTCCGTATTATCTTGACTGGGATACGCCTTTCGACTGTACCGTGGTTCATGCTGGCGGCTCTGACGAAGCTATGCAGGCGCTGCGAGTTGGCGGACAACGCGATCTAAACGAAAGCTATACCTATATGTGGCGCGAGAGTGGCGGTGGACGCAATTGGAATAATTTATTTACTTCGCCTACACTTCTGAACGAATATAACGGTAGCAAAGGCTGGACGTCAAGTCAGCCAAAAGTCTTTCCGCGTCAAACGCCGAGCGAGACGACCGAGTTACTAGAACGGCGAAGAAAATGTGCCGAGCAAAATAGTGCGGAGGGGGTTGATGATAACGATGATAATGGTAGTGAGGGAGCTCTGACTTGCGAAGCTTATACGCCGGCGACGACTATCAAAATAAATTTTTCTGCCAACACTTCGCATAACGTAATATATAATTATGACGCCGCGAGCAATACTTATCTACGCAGCCATCAAGACGGCAAGCCACATCTCAGCTATGAATGCCCAGCTGACCTTAGCAAGCCAAATACTCAGACTGCCTGTGGCGAGCCAAAACAATTAGCGCCGAGCGTAGTTATAGCGATGGAAGTTCATCAAAGCACAATGGCGGATAATTACCATCAATCAATTCGAACGGTCGGTAGTGGCAAAGCCAAGATTTTCCAAAATGGCGAACTCATCGAAGGCACGTGGACAAAAGATTCACAAGACGCTAGGATTATTTTCAAAGATAGTAATGGAACCGAGATTAAGTTTTCGCCAGGTCAACTTTGGATTTCCGCCGTGCCTGGATATGGCAAAAGTTTGAGTGAATAATATTAACTGCGTGCAGGGTTAGACTGTGGTAAAATAAGATACTAAAGGAGGAAAATGTTAAAAGATAAAATCGCAATTATTACGGGTGGAACTCGCGGCATCGGCTTTGAAATCGCAAAAGTCTATTTAGAAAACAAAGCTAAGGTAATTATTCTCGGTTCTAGAAAAGAGAGCGTTGAAAAAGCCCTTGGAGAACTCAAGAAAGCCGGTTTCAAAGCCGAGGGTTTTTGGCCGAATCTAGGTATCTACAAAGAAATCGAAAAAATGGTTCAAACCGTAATCAAAAAACACGGACGCATTGATATTCTAGTTAATAACGCTGGCATTGCCGCAAAAGATCCGATTGAGGAAACCACTGCCGAAGATTTTGAAAAGATTTTCGATCTAAATATTCAGGCAATTTTTCGTACTACCAAAGCCGTGGTACCAATTATGAAAGAGCAAGGCGAAGGCGTAATTTTGAATACTTCATCCATGGTCAGTTTATATGGGCAGCCATCCGGTGTGGGCTACCCAGCTAGCAAATTTGCCGTAAACGGTCTCACCAAATCACTTGCGCGCGAACTTGCCCCAGTCGGCATTCGTGTCAACGCCGTTGCACCAGGCATTATTCGTACCGATATGATGAAGAGTGTACCCGAAGAAGTAATTGCGCCACTAGTCAAAACTATTCCACTCGGACGAATCGGGGAGCCACGCGACGTTGCCAATGCCTTCCTATTTTTGGCTAGCGATATGGCGAGCTATGTCACCGGCGAAATTCTTTCCGTCGATGGCGCTGCACGTAGTTAAAACAAAATACTAGTGTATAATACTCTAGGGGCGGTCAGTTCATCGAGAATATGCTTGGTGGATTTGGACGAAATCTTTTGCGGAAGGTGGGAGATGCACTTTTTAAAAGTATAAAAGTATGCGAGGTTAGGTACACTTGCATACAAAGTCGTCTCAAAATTGTGTGCGATTTGCCTCGCACCGTCGATTCAAAGTTGAGGGTCTTGATTTTCGTTCGTGCATAGCTGCACCTGTATGGACTTTTATTACTTTCTCCGTACGGGCAACTACAATCGCTCGAATGGCAACATCAACGAACGCGTCACAAATGGCAACTGGTGGTCTACTACTGCTGGCTCTGCTACAAACGGTCACAACTTGAATACGAACCCGACGAATGTCAACCCTCAGAATAACAATTACCGCGGGAACGGTTTTGCCGTTCGCTGTGTGGTTTTGCCGGCACCTTTGACATGCCCCCATATATTATATATTTGCTTCCGGCGGAGAACTTCGCTAGCGTCAATGCTTAGTAAGAGTTAATCGCGGCGAGAAGCCTCGCTGCGCTCGGCGCTTCGTCGTCGACTCAAAAATCCCAAAAATAATTTTGGGATTTTCTCGCGCTCCTCCTCGCTACGAACCCACTGCTATCGTAGTCGGTTCGTCCCGCCACCAAAATGTAAAAAAATAGAAATAGTCTAGGCAAATGCCTAGACTATTTCTATGGTGATTCCGGCGGGAGTCGAACCCGCGATTTTCTGGATGAGAACCAGACGTCCTGGACCACTAGACGACGGAACCACTGCGTATATTATAACACAGTGGTTCCTAGTTGAAAAGACTTTTATGGCTGGCTTTGATCGCTATTATCCGGATTTGGGACGTTAGAATTATCATCTCCGCCCGGTGTCACCGTCGTATCACCGCCGCCGGATCCATCACCCGAGCCATCGCCAGTATTACCGGAATTATCACCGCTACTACCACCGGACGGGTTGCCATTGCCACTACCGTTTCCGCCAGCATTACCGTCGGAACTATCCGGGTTCGGTGGAGCTGTTGCGCCAGCAGAGCCGGAGTTGGAATCGCCACTAGTACTACCGGAATTATTTGGTCTTGAGCTATTATTCATGTTAGTTGAAGGAGCCTCTTGGCCGGAATTACCCCCGCTCCAGTGTGCCGTAAGCGTAATATCTTCCTCTACCGGTTCGGAAAAATCAAATTTCTTATCGTCGAGATACCAACCGTCAAAGCTATAGCCATCGCGAGTCGGGTCGCTCGGTGGCATCGTCGCAGTACCGGCCTTAATCACTACGTCTTCGACAAATGATCCGCCAGCCGAGTCAAAACTAATTGTCACCGTCTCGGTATCTTCGGATGCATCCCATTTGGCGACCAAAATTATGTCTTCGTTAACAGCACTGTCATTGAAGCTAAACTTCTTACCACGATAGGCCCATTCACGGAACTCAAAACCCTCCTTCTCGGGGTCTGCTGGTTGTTTTACCTTGCTACCACAAACTACTTCTACGCTATCAACTTTTGAACCGCCGTTAGATTCAAAATCGACTGTACACATACTGCGATTATTGCGATTAATCGCCCAAACCGCGACACCAGCAATAATTCCTACCACCAAAGTCACCGAAAGCGCGATCAGCGGAGCTTTCTTTTTGTTCTTCTTTGATTTTTTGGCTTTTGGCTTCGCCTCAGCGCTAGACTGCGACTGCGAACTAGTCGCTGGGGAATTTGCAGACTTTTTCATCTCAGCATCCGCTTCAGAATCTCGCGCTTCCGCAGGTTTAACCATGCCATCAATCGCCTTATTTGCCGAGGCTGCATTTGCGCTAGATTTTGTTGCCTCGCCAAGCTCAACCACATTCAAAACGCGACTATTACCATTAGTTTTATTGCTCTTCGCACTAGACGACGGGGCATTCGTTTTGCTCGAAGTTTTGGATTTATTCGCATTATTTGCACTATTAGCCTTGTTTGCAGGCTTTGAATTATTATTCTTAGGTTTCTGAATATTCACCTTCACGGCTGAATCGTTTTTGGCGCTGGATTTTACTGGCTTATTCGTACTCTTAGTATTGATCTTAACAGCGGTAGAGCTCTTCTCGGCCTCAGCTGTAGCAGCCTTGATTTGGCTCGACACCTTCGTAACCTTGGCGCTGGCTGAATTATTTTTAGTATTACTCTTTGTCATATTTTATATCCCCATTCAGATTCTCGCCGGCAATCGAGAGTCTGCTCGCAGTTGTTGATTGAGTTTGCCTATTTAGCCATATTATACCACTCGGGTTCTTAAATTAAAAGCATAAAAATTTTACTTTTTCTCTTCATCTCGCTATAATAAACTCATGAAGAAACTACCGATTGTAGCCTTAATTGGTCAGACAAATGCCGGAAAGTCGAGTTTACTGAATCGTTTGGCTCGTCGCAACATTGCCATCGTAGCCCGCGAAGCTGGTACCACCCGCGACAACGTTATGGCGCGCATTGATGATCGTTTTTTGTTAATTGATACCGCTGGACTTAAAGACCCTGAGGACGATTTTGAAGCTAATATCCAAGATCAAATCAACGATGCAATTGATGCAGCGGACGTAATCCTACTGACTCTCGATTCTTCAAAGTATCCCGATCAACGTGACACCGCAATCGCGCGCTCGGCACTAAAATCGAAAAAACCCGTGTTACTACTGCTGAATAAATCAGATTTGGGCGAATCACTACCCGAAGTTGAATTTATTAATCTCGGTTTCAAAGATGCAGAAACTTTCCGTGTTTCAGCGACAACCGGGCAGGGAATTAAAGAATTAAAAGCCACCATCCTGGGCTTATTGCGCGGCGGAGAGCATAGTGCGCGTTCTCGTTCCGAACTTTTTGCGACCAACGGGGAGCAACCAAAGCGCAGCTCCACCCATAACGATAGGTTGGAGCAAGCGGGTTCGGGGGAGAATGCGGGCTATGCTCCACCGCTCAAACTCGCCCTCATCGGCCGCCCAAATGTCGGTAAGTCCAGCCTCTTCAACCGACTTGGGCAAAAACAGCAGGCACTTGTCAGCTCCCGCCAAGGCACTACGCGCGATGTAAACCGCGTTGAGGTGCGCTATCATAAACGCACAATCGAGATTTTGGATACCGCTGGCTTGCGTCGTCCTGGCAAGCGTGAAGTGGGAATTGAAAAATTTTCCGCTTTGCGCACTCTAGCCGCTATTGAGGAATCGGATGTCTCAGCACTACTCATTGACGCAACGGAGCCGCACGCAAAACTCGATCAATCACTTGCTGGTCAAATTGTCGAAGCTGGCAAGGGAATTATTGTCGTACTAACCAAAGTAGATTTAATCGATGATCCGGATCCAATCATCGCCGAGCTTGAACGCGATTTTAATTTCTTGCCCTATGCGCCCGTACTACTAACCTCGAGTGAAACCGGCGCCAATATCACCCAACTTTTCCAGCTTGCAACCGAAATTGATGTCACCCGCCACCAAGAAATCAAGACTTCCGAACTCAATAAAATTTTGAATGAAGCAATTCTTGAGCACACTCCAGCCGGACTAAAAAATACCAAACCCAAGCTCAAATACATGGTCCAAACCGATACCTGTCCGCCGTGGTTCGTGGTTTATGGTCGCGATACCCAGCTTTTGCACTGGTCATACAAGCGTTTTTTGGAGCGCAAAATTCGCGAAAAGTATCCCTTTGTAGGTACGCCAATTTGTTTCTCCTTCCGCGAAGATAGCAACAAAAAATAGCCCGCAACCCCTGCGAGCTATCCTGCAAAATCAGCTTTATTCCAGCAACTCAAAGGATAATCGATTCTCAGCGCCAAAGCTTCCACTGGCACCTCAAGTTCAAACAAAATATCGTCCGGGTTCAAAGTCGTCCAACAACTATGCTCCGTGCGAGCTCCAACAATGTTCGGCATAACGCCGCGTTGCTTCTGCTCCACCAGCAGATCTAGTCGTCCTATTTTTCGCCTCGCCATAATATCACCCCCTTCAAAGTTGTGGCTTCTTAACGTACGGCGCCCTATCTTTTTATTATAGCACACTAAGGCGTAAAAGTCAATAGGCTTATGTTTATTTTTTGTTCGGGATTTCGAGCCCACAATTTAAGATTTTTATGTTATAATTTAGCAATGCAAACCAATGTTTGGGAAAACCTACCACCAAATTTCACTATTCTTGCACCGATGGAGGGTGTGACAGGCATAATTTTTCGCCAAGTTATCGCTAAGGCCGGCCGGCCGGATTTGTTCTTTACCGAATTCACGAACGTGAGCAGTTTTGCCTCCGAAAAAGGTCGGAATAATGCGCTTGAACGCCTGGAAATTACACCAAGTGACGCACCAATTATTGCTCAGATTTGGGGCAAAAATCCGGAACATTTCCGAATTCTAGCTAGCGAGCTCGAGGGGCTCGGTTTTGCGGGACTAGATATTAATATGGGCTGCCCGGATCGCCACGTTAATGCCGCTGGCGGTGGCGCCGCGATGATTCGCACGCCCGAGCTAGCACTTGATTGTTTGAAGCAAGCCAAGCAAGCAACTACGCTTCCAGTCTCAGTTAAGACTCGGCTTGGTTATACTTATCTTGACGAATTTCGCGAGTGGCTGCCGACTATTTTGCACGAACATCCGGCTGCGCTAACTGTGCACCTTAGGACCCGCAAGGAAATGTCCAAAGTCCCGGCGCACTACGAGTTGATTCCTGAAATTACTAAAATCCGCGCGCAAATCTCGCCCACTACCCAACTTATTATTAATGGCGACATCAAAAATCTCCAGGATATTCAAAATCTTAGCGCAAAAAATCCCGACGTTGATGGCTGGATGATCGGACGCGGAATCTTTGAAAATCCGTATTGTTTCACAAACCATCAAGTTTCACACACTGATTTGCTAAAGCTCTTTCAGCTTCATCTTGACCTGTTTGACAAAACCAGTGAAAAAGCCCAAGCAAAATACGGTCATACACTTAGCTTTGAACCGCTCAAACATTATTTTAAAATCTATATTAATAATTATGATGGCGCCAAGGAACTGCGCGCTAGACTAATGGAATGCCATAGCACCGAAGAAGTGCGACGGCTAATTGGCTGAAGCTCAAAACTGTAATGCCATCAATACTAGCTCTCGGCTGACCGGCTGATTCTAGAAAAAACTAATTTTATTCAGTGGATAAATCCGCATCAAGACTGGACCAATCACTCGGCAGTAGGGAACCGTGCCAAGCCCTGAGCGCGAGTCAAGCGAATGCGCGCCTTCGCGATTGTCACCGGCTACGAATAGTTCACCGTTCGGCACTACCATATCAACTTCGCCGGAGCTATTGGTTTTTGGTCCGTTGTTTTCGTCAATCCGAGTATCGTCATCAGGATGAAAACCATCAGGATGCTCGTCATTATAAACTGTGACCTCACCGTTTTTAACCACTACGCGCTCGCTGGGAAAAGCAATCACACGCTTAATCAAAAATTGATCAGCATGACCCGAGAGAGCCTCGCAAGTTAGCGGACCGGAGGCCGCACCATTGGCAAATACAATCACATCACCACGCTGCGGCACATACTCCTTGCCCAGGAAATGATCCCAAGAAACCAGCAAGCGATTCACAATTACGCGGTCTTCGTTATGAAAAGTGTTTTCCATGCTTGAGCCGACGACATTATACGAACGAAAAACAAAAGCGTTCAGCACGATTGTGCCTAGTACCACACAAATAATAAACACCACTAGGCTCAGAAAATCCTTCACAAGCGGATGACGATTAAAATAGTTGACCTTAGTTGGCGTATCCATTATTTCATTATAGCACATTATGTTATAATGGGGATATGGCTGATTATATTTTTATTCGGAAAAGTCGTAATGCTTTGAGCTCTTTGATGCACGTACTACTAAATCTCGCTCTCGCGGTGGTTTCGATTGGTGCGACGGTAATCACTGGAAACTGTTTGATCGGTCTAATCCTGATCTTTGTCTCAAAATGGCGTATTTTTGCGGTTAATCATCGCTATTGGCTGCTCAATATCCGCTCTAGCCTAGTAGATTTTATCGTTGGCGCGGGTTTTGTGCTGCTGGCTTATGCTGCTGGAAAAAGTTTTCTACCGGTACACTTTGCGCTAATGGCGGCTTATGCAATTTGGCTAATCGTCCTCAAACCTCGTTCTTCGGCTAATTTTGCTATCACGCAGGCATTGGCAGCTATCTTGGTCGGCAGTACCGCCGCCTCGATTTTTGCCGCCATCACAAACGATAATATCATGTCACTGATTTTGGCAGTAAGCGAATTCATTATTGGCTACGCCGCCTCAAATCACGTCCTAGTGCAGGCTAGCGATACGAATCCAACTCTGATTTCATTAGTCGTTGGGCTGGTTTTTGCCGAAATTGCTTGGCTGAGTCACGTTTGGTTGATTATTTATACTATCGGCAGCACCGGAATCTGCTTGTCGCAACTAGCACTCATCCTCACGATTCTAGCTTTTGCTTATTTCCAGATTTATTCCGACATGTCCAAGCACAAAGGCAAACTAATGCTCGGTAATGTTTCTTTGCCACTAGTCTTCTGCGCGATTATGATCTCGGTGCTAGTGATCGGCTTTAGCCAACCGCGCTTTAGTATCTAGGGCTTGGTCGGGCGAGCTTTAGCGAGAGTTTTGCTAAGGGGTTTCTTGCTGGCAGGCTTTCTATTTGCTCGCTCAGGTCTTTTGTAGACCCGCTTTTTGCGGAAACATAGCCCATAGTCTCGCGTTTCGGCTAGCTTCCACCCGAACTCCGTGGCGATTTTTATCAACTCCTTGTGTTGGCAAGGATCTGCTTCGACAACGCAAAACTTCATGCCCAGCTTCTCAAGATGCGGCTTCATCTCTTCGAAGAAGCGCCGATAGAGCGAAAGACCGTTCTCGCCCAGGGCATAAAGCGCTTCAAGCGGCTCATGGCGCAGGGAATTAGTATCAACCCAATCCCAATTTGGATTAACATAAGGTAAATTCGCAACCACCACATCAAACTGACCATGGAGCCGTGGCTTAATTGCTTCAAAAAGATCCGATCTCAACAGGCTAAGTCGACCTTCGTGCAGGATATTATTGTACTCGGCAATCATCAATGCGTCTGAGCTAATATCGGTCGCAAGCACCTCCGATTGCAGAAACTCCAGCGCCAAAGTAACTCCAATACAGCCACAGCCAGTACCGATTTCCAAAAACCGTGCTCGTGGCGGCAAGTCGAGTTCCTTAATTAAATCAATCAGCGATTCCGTCTCGGGGCGGGGAATCAACACGCCCGGACGTACCTGAAATTTACGTCCATAAAACTCACGATAACGCAGCAAATATGCCAACGGTACACCAGCGGCGCGTTTTTTTAACATCTCGTCAGCCTGACGCTTCGTATTTGTTGTAATTTTTACAACATTATTCGATACCAGCCAACTGCGATCCGCCCCCTCCGGAGCAAAGTTGCAGAGTGCAATGAGGTCCGCATCTAGAGAATCCACCCACCATTTTGCCTCTTTAAGCCAAGTACCGACGTCCATAGTTCCATTATATCACACATTCGTATAAAAGTCAATAAAATGCCCACGATGTAAAACATTACCGTTGAAAGAAACTGTGCGAGATTAATCTAGCAATCCTTAGTTTTTAATGTTTTGATACCTTCGTCCCAAATGACTAAAATTAAACCAGCCACTGTGAAGAATGCAATTACACTACCAATGATACCTGTGATTATCGCGATAATTATGATACACCCCCTTATCAACTACTCCTCCCGTGACTATTATACTCTACTGGGGCAATTCGCGCTCGGCTTTGGCGAGTTCGTCAATCAAATCTTCGATATCGCCGTCCATTGCCGCCGAAACGTTTGAACGCGAATAGTGCACGCGATGATCGGTAATGCGGTCCTGCGGGAAATTATAGGTGCGAATTTTTTCACTGCGATCGCCTGATCCAATCAGCGACTTGCGCGCATCACTAGCGTTTTTTTGATCTTCGAGTTTCTTTTTTTCCATCAAGCGCGTGCGCAGCACCGTCATTGCTTTGACACGATTTTGCTGCTGGGAGCGCTCATCTTGCATCGCAACCACAATCCCAGTTGGCAAATGCGTAATCCGCACTGCAGAATCGGTCGTGTTGACCCCCTGACCGCCATGACCACCCGAGCGGTAGATATCAATTCTCAAATCTTCCGGTTTAATCTCAACATCACTCTCGGCAGCCTCCGGCAGCACCGCCACCGTAGCCGTCGAAGTATGAATCCGACCCTGACTTTCGGTCACCGGTACCCGCTGGACACGATGCACTCCGCCTTCGAACTTGAGTTGCCCATATGGCCGCTCACCAGTGATGCGCAGCACGACTTCTTTCATGCCACCAGCCTCGTTCTCGTTTTGGCTCAACAGCTCAACCTTGAGTCCATGGCGCTCGGCATAGCGCACATACATACGGTAAAGCTCGCCCGCAAACAGGGAAGCTTCGTCACCGCCTGCGCCTGCACGGATTTCCATAATTGTCGGGCGATCATCATCGGGGTCACGCGGGAGCAGTAGTTCATCAAGCGCTGCCGTCTTCTCGGCTAATTTCTTTGTTGCCTCATCAATATCATTTTTCGCCAGTTCACCTAGATCCGGATCGTTAACGAGCGCGCGCGCTTCATCTAGGTTCTGTTGTAACTGCTTGATTTCTGCTCCTATTGCCAAAATCTTATCAATCTCAGCCAGGCGACGTGAACGATCGGCAAAATCCGGCTGCGCATAAGCTTCCGGCTGTGCCAAGAATTGCTCAATTTGGGTCTTTTCGTCCTCGTATTTACCTAGGTCCATGATGTAATATGATTTATAATTTTGTCTAGCTTTCCACGCTACTTTATGCTATTATATCACACATAGGGCTGGAAAGATAGTTCTGTAATCTCTATTTTCCTCAGCCCTATTAGATATCATACAATTGATTCCTTGGTACGCGATGTCCAGTTTTCGGGGAGAAAGTATTTTACATTTATGATGGTTCCTTAGCTCAGTTGGCTAGAGCGCACGATTCACATTCGTGAGGTCACAAGTTCGAGCCTTGTAGGAACCACCATAAGTGCAAAATCTTTTTCTAGAAAGCTTGTTTTACAATCCAGCAGAAGGCGCCAAGCATAAAAGCTATGCTATAATATAGTACATGAAACTAAAATCGCGAGGTCAGGTTTGTCGTATCGTTTATTCTACCGCCGTTGCAGTTGTTGCCATTTTGGTTCCCTTTGCTACAATTATCGCCCCCCATTTTGTATTTGCGACCCCTGATGATGCCACCTTGGACGATTTTTATCGTAACGGGATTTATTACTATGACCCTTCGGGATGTGATCCGAGCGATGTTCCAAGCGCAACTTCATCCAAACCTTCCGGCGACCAAATTACTTGGATTGGCGACTCTTATTCTGTAGGCGCCCAGGGCATAATCCAAAGCAAACTTACTGGTGTCGATATCACCGCCCAAAGCTCCAAACATTTCCAACTCGACGTCGAGGGTAATGAATCCGGCATGACCATCCTCAAGCAAAAGAAAGATTCTGATGACTTGCGCAAATACGTTGTTTTTGCTTTGGGAACGAACGATGAAAGCGATACAAAACTTGACGACGCCATCAAAACCATCATGGATGATTATCTCTCAAAAGACCAAACTTTGATTCTAGTTACGCCATACACCAAAAAATCTAAGTATACCAAAGTGAACGAGCAGTTTGAAAAAGCTGCCGAAAAATACAATAATATTATTCTAGCTGACTGGCGCAAAGCCGCTAAAGACCACCTTGACGAATACTTTGGCGACGATGGCATCCACCCAAATACCAAAGGTTATAAGGTTTGGGTTGATACAATTTACAATGCTTTGCCGGGCGGAGTCGGTACTGTATCGGGTGACAATAACGAAGAACGCACCTGGAATTATTTTGCAACCGCCAACATCCCGGGAGTTTCGGACAACGCTGCAGTGATTGCTGGGATTATGGGCAATCTAAAACAAGAATCTGGATTCAACCCGTTTTCACATACTGGCGGAACTTCATATTACGGTATCTATCAAACTAGCGACTCAAAGTTTATTCAAGAAGTCGAAGCGAAATTCGGTTCAAGGTGGGGCACGCAGCCCGCAGATGATATCGCGGGCGAAGTAATTGCTTTTGAGCTTAATTGGCTAACGCAGAAAAACGAGCGCTGGCTTGGCACTGGTTGGGCAAGCAAATTCGGTTTCGTAAACCACTTAACAAACGTTAAGAGTAACACTCCGGGAGCATATTCTGACCTGTTTTTAATGGCGGTTGAAGGCGCTGTTACCAGCATAACTTCCGCCGAAAACGCGCTAGAAGACCCGGGCGTTATTGCGCTTGGTGCCGGTAGCTTCTCGAGCAACGCAGGTGGCGGAAAATATTTTCAAGAGGCCAAGAAGCGCCGCACTTTTGCACAGGAAATCTTTGATAAGTATGCCAAAAATGCCGTCAAAACTGCTTCAACTCTAAGAGACCCTGAGTTTACTTCGCCGGTTAATTATAATCAGATCGCCTCTACCGCGCCGATCAAAAAACACACCGTCCAAGTTGCAGATACTACCGGTAGTAGTCAAATCTCGAGTACCGTTACCCACCTCGACGATGAGCGTAAAAAATTCGTGAAAGACCATTACGAAGTTGCCCAAAAGCTCAGCATCGCCTATGGTATTCCGTGGGAAACTGTGATGGCTCAGGGCATAGTAGAGAGTAATTCCGGCAAATCGCAGATTGCTCAAGATAAGCATAATTACTTTGGCATTGGTGCTTACGATTCTTGTCCCTACGAATGTGCCAAGAAATATGCTAATGAGCTTGAGGGTTGGAAAGGATATTACGAAAATATCCGCAAAACCCCAACCTACCGTAACCATGGCGTCTTTTCTGGCAATACTATCACCGATCCAATGGCTTATCTCGTTGCGATCAAAGCCGCCGGCTATGCTACCGACCCGAATTATATCTCGACTATCTCCAGCATCATTCTCGGTATTCAGGAATACGCCGATGCAAATGGCTGGAAGAGTTCCGAAGAACTCGCCAAGCAGCATCCCGAAATGATTGAAAACGCAAAAAAATACGCCGCTGGAGCGGGTGCAGCGCCAACTAATCTTGGCGAAGCGGCAAACGTTTGCGTAGGCGGTGATGGTGCAATATCCAACTATGATGGTTCCGGCTTCCCGTGGTATGACCAATGTGATCCCGAATGGGAGAAAACACCATTCGGAAGTTGCGGTAATACTTGCGATTCCGGATGTGGACCATCATCTTTCGCCATGATGGTAACAGCAATCACCGGTAAGGAAATTACACCAAAAATGACTACGAAAGTTGCCGGTGACAAAGGTCAGCATGCTTGCGGTGAAGGCAGCTACTGGACACTTACTGGGGTCCTAGCAGACTATTACGGTTTACAACACAAGGACCTAAAATCTTCTAGCGCTTCTCAGGCAATCGAGAAAATTAATGAAGCACTCAGGGATGGATGGATGATCCACACCAGCGGTAGAGGCTCAAATCCATTTACTAGTGGCGGGCATTATATCGGCATTCGCGGTATTACTGAAGATGGCAAATGGTTGCTAGCTGACTCAGCTGGCAGCAGAGGTAAAGAAAACACCTTGTCAAAGTCTTTTCCGCCCGAAGAAGTTATTAATGCCGGCATGGCGATTGACAATATTACAGCAATCAAGGCGAAGTAGAATGAATATTCAACTCATCAAACCCGAAACCCAAACCAAACTCCGCAAACCAGTTTTGATTGGCACGGGCATACTACTTATATGCGGCGTTGGCTGGTTCACGATACACGCCATCCAAACCTCGGGGTTATCGCGCACTGAGCATATAGATAGAATTTCAGATACCGTCGTCGATGCTTATTCCGGCGCAGCCACTGACGGAAAAGTGATTTATGGTCTTGAGACGATTCAGGGCGATTTCACAATGCCGGTCTACCACAAGTTGGCAACGCTCAGCGAAGAGTTCGTAACCTTCGCCTTTCCAAATGAGCAATTCAGCTACAAAAAGTCTAGTTTGCGCCAAGATACAGAGGGCACTTATAGTTTCGAAATCGAATCAAAATCTCAGCGCCTAGAAATTCGCTTCACTACTACCGACGATAAACTTAATTATCTCGAAATCTTAAGCAACAAAACAAGTATTTATAATTATAGCGGCTAGTTATTCTACATCCGGAAAATCATAATCCGGTTCATAAAGGTAAAGTTCCTGCATATTATAAATATAAGCTTCAGGATCGTAACCTTTCTCTTTCAAAACAGACTTAACTTTGCTAAGATCGCCATTCGATTCATAAACTTCAAGACAGGGAACTACGCCACAATCATCGCTCGAAGGCATCACCTGGACAATCGTGGCATTATCATCCCTCGATACAATAAACCCGTGCTTATCGGCGTAGAATTCACCAATATTCTCGCTCAACGGTAGAATATCAAGAATTGCCAGCTTCTTTTCGGTAGCATTTACTAGATCGGTTAGCTTTTGGTTGCCAATCGCCGGCGCCAGCATTTTAATCTGATTATAAGTTTCCAGCGATTCTAGATACGAATCATACCCACCATCTTCATCTTCCAACACCGCGCGCAGCAACGTGGTTTCATTTGCAATTAAATCAATTGTTTGGGTCTGCGACTGGTACTCCGGGCTTAAAATTTCAACCTCGACATTTTTTTGTGGGAAGAATTTGTATTGCCCATTGGTATATTCTTCACCGTTAATCTTGATCGTAGCGCTACTCGGCGCCACCAAAATACTAAGCTCGGCTGATTTGGCCATATTATATATAACAATTCCACCCATACCAAGAATTACTGCCAAAATTAAAATAATAACTATTACTTTACCAACTTTAGAATTCTTTTCCATTACCATAATTATAATAAATGTTTCCAAAAAAGTCCAAAAAATCCCAAAATCAGTGTTATAATAGAACATAGAAAGTCAACAAAATCGAATTATTGAGCAACATTTTTCGCCAATCAGAAAAAGTCGTTGACATTAACATAAAAATATGCTATCATAGTGGTAGAATTTAATATCAATTTATGTTCGGGTCGGGGAATGAAAGGAATCTGATGGACCAAAACGCCAGTATCATCGAAAATGCAATTACCGGAAGCCTCAATATTATTGAGCAA
Source organism: Candidatus Saccharimonadota bacterium (assembly GCA_013316435.1). GTDB lineage: Bacteria > Patescibacteriota > Saccharimonadia > Saccharimonadales > Saccharimonadaceae > Nanosyncoccus. The sequence goes on from WSMR01000004.1 coordinate 21,290, forward strand.
GAGCGGGAGCGGGAAATTATTTCGCGTCGCTTTGGTCTGAATGGGCAGAAAGAAACACTTGAACAGATCGGCGAACTACTAAATATTACTCGCGAGCGCGTCCGTCAGCTCGAAAAGGCGATTTTGGTGCGGCTGCGAATTGGCGCCGATGAAGGTCACATTGCCGAACTAGCCGCCGCTGAGAAACTAATGATTCGCAATTTGACCGAGCTAGGTCGCGTTGCACGTACTCCGGACCTCGGTGAGCGTATTTTTGGGCACGAACCTTCGTCAATAGAAAAGGCACAGCTGGTTTTTATCGGCTCAATTTCTAAAAATCTAACCGAAATCAGCGAGAATGATAATTATTATTCGGCGCTAGGTATTGCAACTTATGGTGATGCCAAGTCTATTACAACCCGCGTCGATGAGATCGTCAAACTTATTAAAAAACATGGCGAGCCGATGACAATCGACCAGCTAGATGCTGAGCTTGATTACGAACATCCGGATATCATTCGCGCCGTAGCTTCGGTTTCAAAGCAGCTTGCAACTTTGAATGGTCTTTGGGGTCTAACCAAATGGCCGACCGTCAACCCGCGCAATATTCGGGACAAGATTTTTGTAGTGCTCGAAAATCACAAAGAACCAATGCATTTTTCTGATATTGCCAAGGCGATTTCTGCTTCGAATTTCCGTCGAAAAAACGTTACTACTCAAGCAATTCACAACGAGTTGATTAAGGATAAGCGCTTCATTCTAATTGGTCGCGGTATCTACGCCCTTGATACTTGGGGTTACGCCAAGGGTACAGTTGCCGAGATCATCACGCAGATCCTCGAGAAAGCCGGTGGTCCACTTTCGCGCGAAGAGATTGTCAAACAAGTTCTACATTCACGCAAAGTTAAAGAAACAACCGTTTTGCTCAATCTCCAAAACAAAGAATTATTTGATAAAGTTGGTAAAGACGAGTATCAATTAGCGAAAAAGTAATTCGAGTAACGGGTGGTCATGTTTGCACAGATTATTGAATTTATTTTACAGCCGTGGGTGTGGATTCCGATTGTGGCAATCCTTGGCTACCTTAGCTATCAAAACTACCGCAAACTAAACCGTCTCAAGGTCCTAAACGTCGACTCGGTGCTGCTGATGCTTGAAATCCCACGCACCAACGACAAGCAAGAGCTCGCCGCTGAGCAATTATTTGCTAGTTTACACGGAATTTTGCGCGACAAAGACGAGCTCAAAAACTCCGGCGGCGTTCAGGAACATCTCAGTTTCGAAATTGTCTCGACCGGTGGACAAATTCGATTCTACGTTTGGGTACCAAAAATCCTGCAAAGCTTCGTCGAGGGGCAAATTTATGCCCAATATCCAAGCGTCCAAATCTATCGCATGAACGATGATTATGCTGATTCGCGCGAAAAATATCCTGTACAATATACCGCTGAACTCACTCTGACTGAAGACAGCGCTCTACCCATCAAAACCTTTGATAACTTCGAAGTTGACCCGCTCGCCGGGATCACTGGTACGCTAGCAAAACTCAGCCCCGATAATTCCGAAGAGCTTTGGGTGCAAATTTTGACTCGCCCGGTGGCAGATAGCTGGCACAAACAAACTGACGATTGGATCAGCCGCATCAAGGCTGGCAAAAAGCTGGGGGCCTTTCGGATTGATTGGATTTGGATCATTCAAGCACTAGGCGCATTCTTTAAGCCGCCCGAAGGTGGGGAAGATGCTTCAAAACCTGAGCTTTCTGAGCGTGACAAAACCCGCATTGCCAAAGCCGAAGAAAAAGCCACCAAGCTTGGCTACGAAGTAAAAATCCGCCTCGCTTATCTTGGTCAAGACCAGGTCAACGCCCGTCTCAATATGCAGGCGCTAGTTGGTACTTTCAAACAATATAACTCAACCAATCTCAACGGTTTCAAATTAACTGGCGGGAGCTTTGAAGACTCGGCAATGGACGCTTACAAAATGCGCCAATTCGCCGATCATGGCTTTATTTTAAATATTTCTGAGCTCGCTTCGGTTTACCATCTACCCCATACCTCAGTCGAAACGCCAAATATCGTCTGGGCAACCTCCAAGACTGCCGAACCGCCAGCTCAGCTACCGCTGATTACCGGTGATCCGACTCACGACGAAAACATCTCTGCTTTCGGACTAACCAACTTCCGCGGGATCAATCATCAATTCGGCATGTTGCGCCGCGACCGTTCTCGCCACGTCTATATTATTGGTCAGACTGGCGCCGGCAAGTCCGGGATGCTCGAACTGTTTGCACTTTCCGACGTTTTTTATAATCAAGGTTATTGTATTGTTGACCCGCACGGCGACTTTGCAATCAACAATCTGCGCTTTGTACCCGAATATCGCATCAAAGACGTAGTTTATTTCAATCCAGCCGATACCGCCTTCCCGGTCGCCTTCAACCCGCTCGAAGTCACCGACCCATCCAAAAAGCCAAACATTAGTTCCGAGGTAATTGGCGTGCTCAAACGCATGTTCGGTGATTCTTGGGGTCCACGTCTTGAGCACATTTTGAGATACACCCTGCTAGCTTTGCTTGACCGCCCGGAAACAACCCTGCTCGATATTTCGCGCCTACTCACGGATAAAGATTTCCGCAAAGAGACGCTTGATTATTGTCAGGATGTCACCGTATTACAGTTCTGGAAACACGAATTTGGCCAATGGAGCGAAAAACAGATTAACGAAGCGATTGCGCCAGTACTAAACAAGGTGGGAGCTTTCACTGCTAACCCAATTATTCGCAATATCGTTGGTCAGCCGAAGAGTAGTTTTGATATTCGCAAAATTATGGACGAAGGCAAAATCCTAGTCGTCAATCTATCGAAAGGTCTAATTGGCGAGGATAATGCCGGGATTCTCGGCGCATTCATCGTCACCAAAGTCCAGCTTGCCGCTATGAGCCGCTCGGATATCGCCGATGTTGCCGACCGACGCCCGTTCTATCTCTACGTTGATGAGTTCCAAAACTTTGCTACCGATAGCTTTGCGGTGATTCTGTCCGAGGCACGCAAATACGGATTAAATTTAACTGTTGCTAATCAATATACTGCCCAAATGACCGATTCGGTGCGTGACGCCGTCTTTGGTAACGTCGGTACCACAATCTCTTTCCGAGTCTCCGCTGACGATGCACCAATTCTTTCCAAGCAATTCGAACCAACCTTTGACGCCGCCGATCTTATCCAAATGAACAACCGTAACTTTGTAATCTCAATGATTATTAATGGCGAAAAAGTTCCAGCGTTCTCAGCAACTACGCTCAGTCTCCCAACCACTCCGCAAGACAATTTCGATCAAATCATTCAAAGTTCGCGCGAGCTCTACGCTCGTCCACGTAGCGAAGTCGAAGATGCCATCCGCGAGACCATTGAGCAATCCGAGAAGTACAAAAAAGATCTTTCTGACAGTGGTCGTGCCGCCGGAGAACGCGGTGCCGGTACGAATAATGATGGCGCCGGGAATGGTATGAGCTCTACTCGTCCCAGCCGCCCTGATTTTGCTTTTGTACCTAGTGCCGCCAAGGAATATCGCCCCAAGCCCGCAACGCCCGCCGGGGATTTCCGTAAGCTCAAACTCTCGCCCAATGCCGCCGAAAATAAAGAGAGCCGCCCCGGCCTAAAGGATCTCGGCAGCCTAGTTGCCGCTAGAGCGGAAGTCGAGAAAAATGGGCAGATAGAGAAAAAAGGGCAGGCTGAGAGAGCTGAACAGTCGATTCCTGCTGGGAAGACTGAACAAGAAGCGAGGTCGGCCGAAAAGAACGAACAGGCAACACCCAGAAACCAGGCCGGGAAGCTGCAAAATAACCCAAAAATCGACAACCGAAAACACCAAAATGACACAAAAACTCCACAAACCGAGGCTTCGTATCCAGCCACAAACACCCCCAAAAGACCGGTTACTCCGACCAAATCTGAAGCCACTAATACCTTTTACCTCCATAGTAAACCTGGGCAAGTAGTACCTAAACCGGAGCGGGATCCAGAACGAACATCCGATAACGTCGCCAACGAATCTACCCCGGAGACTACCACAACCCTCAATACTTCTAGGGGTCAAAAATCTGTTCACAATCGCCGTAGACCTAGATATAATAAGCCAAAACATCATTAGTAGTTGAAAAACCGTAAAAAGTATCAAAATGCTATTGACTTTTTGAGTATTGTGTGATACAATGGAAGTAACCCTCCAAGAGGGGTGTCACCGAGAGGCGCGACAGGCGCCCTAGCAAATTAAAAGAAAGGAGGGAATGATATGAAAAAAATTAAATCATTCTCAATGTTACTCGTTATGGCAATGGTACTCACGATGATGTCCATGCCGGTTCAGGCTGCTGCTAAAAAGTCTGCTGTACAGAAAAAGGCAGACGCGGTAACCAAGGAGTTGACGGCTTATGCCAACTACTATGGCTGGGAAATGGTAACCAATAAAACCACCAAGAAAAGCAGTACGCAGGTAAAAAAGAGCCTCAAGATGCAGACCACGTCCGGGACCTATTTCACCTACACACAGGTAACGAAGAAGTCGGGAAAGAAATATTCGACTTACTTCACCTCGAAAGGGAAAAAGTTTAAGCTTTCGGAAGTCAAAAGCGGCTTGAAAAAGTATTCTTCGAGCAAAGCCGTAAAGAGCTTCCTGAAGGCCCGCGCGGAAAAACAGGCAAAAAGCCTGAGCTCGTACGCAAAAACACGGAAATGGGATGTATCAACCAAGACTTCGGCCAACACTAAAAAGGCCACCACGACCCTGAATTTCAGCAATAAAAAGGTGAAATTCACGGCAACCGTCACAGTGGCCCGCAATAAGAAGAGCCCGAAAGTCAGCTTCACCCGCAAGGGGAAGAAATCCTCTGCAAAATCCATCAAAGCATGGCTGGAGCAGTATAAAGACAAGGACTCTGAGAAACCCACAGACAATGACGACAGCAAGCCGGATGACAACAAGGATGCTGTTACTGACACTGAGCTGATTAAGCTCGCCAGTGACAAAATGGCAGAATTGACAAAAGTCGGTCAGGAGAAGAACTGGACTATGGCGACTACTGGAACCGGGACAAAGACGCTGACGACCGTCTTTGCGAACAGTGAATGGAAATTTACCGTAGTAGTGAAGGCGGAGAACAATAATGGCAAAGCGAAACTGTCATACATGTTGCAGAATAAAGCGTCAGATAAGGACACAATAGTGTCTTGGCTGACCAAATACGCACTCGCGCCAAACCCGTCAGATGGCAGTCCTATCGACCCGGATGGACCAATAAAACCCACCCAGGCCGAGATGGTTGCTTTGGCAAAAACCGAATCTGATACAGTACAGGCCGTAGCAAAAGCGAAACAGTGGACTCTGACCGACAATACTGGAGCCGGAACTACAGAAATTAAATTGCAGTTCGAAAACTCCAAATACAAGATACGTGTCGGCCTCAAAGCCACGGAAAGCAGGACGGTAACTTATACGTTAATGGATAAGGAGTCATCCAAGGAAGAAATCCTTGGATGGTTCACAACTTACGCGGCGGACCCCATCACAAATGGGGGCACAACGCCGCCGTCACCATCACCGTCTCCGAGCCCGGGTCCAAATCCGGAACCTGAGGTAAAGCCGCTTACGACAGAACAGTTGACGAAAGCTGCTCGCACAGCAATGGACGAACTTGTGGTCGAATCGATTAAATTCGATTGGACCGCCACGGAGACTATCAACGGCGGCACCCGTATTCAGACACTATTTGAAAACGCGTCGTACAACTTCCGTATTGATGTGGAAGCTAAGGACGTAGGGAAAGGCACAGCGGGAATTACGTATACCTTCGCAGGTAAAACAACATCAACGATTACCCGTGAAGCAGCTATCAAGTGTTTCGAGCAGTATAAAGCTGCTGCTAAGCCATCTGACAACAACCATAACAATAGCAGCGGCAATACGACTCCGACCACTCCGGCTCCATCACCCACACCGGGCGATAATACTGGAGATAACACCGGAGGAAATACTGGCGGAGACACTACCGACCCTGGCACGAATCCTGGCGGATCAACCGATGTGCCGAGCACACCGACCAACCCGAACGGTCCGGTAGCCAACCCGGACAGTGACTTCCAACCGTCGAAACCATAACCCCTACCTCAGTCGTCAGACCTGGGGAGGCATAGATTAAGTAACAAATTAAAACCTTTCTCAACTAATGCCCTCTGCACATATCGCAGGGGGCAAACTTTTTGCCCAAAATTGACCAAACCTCCGCGATTAGAGTAAAATAAGGTTATGAATCAACTTGATTTAGCCCGAATTATTCTACTACTCATCGGTCGTCCGGTGAGTAAGGTGCGACTTGCGCGGTTGATTTATTTTGTGCATAAAGATTTGATCCGCAAAAAACTGCTGACACCCGCTAATATCCTCTATATTCGCTCGCCGCTTGGCCCGATTCCGGATGGATATACTACTTTGACCTTAGAGAGCGAAGACATTATCGCTCAGCCTAATACTTCATCCAACCTTTCTTATGCCGCCGAAGACTATGCGGTTTCCGAGCGCGCTATCGAAACCGAATCCACTCTACTAGAGCAATACCGCGACATGTTGGGCGTAATTGAAAAAACCCTCAAAATTCTCCAACCCTATACCACGCCGGAATTGATTCGAATCAGCCATCATGAACCGAGCTGGATAGCGCATCGCAACGGCGAAATTTACCAAATCTCGCCTCAAGACCTCAAGCTAACCTTCCCCGAGCAAAAACCGCTCCATCTGAAACTGAATCTTATCCCACTTGCGGATAAATCAAAAGCTGAAGCAAACAAAATCGGAGCCATGCAGGCGCATCTCCTACGCGGAATGATTGCTGACATCGTCAAAGAAAGCACCGATCTCGAATATCCCGACGATCCCGCGACTTCTACACCTCCCGAAAAACCTAATAAGTGGCTTCAGCTACCGTTAATTCGCTTTAAAATCACCCGCAAAAAGCCGGAAAAAGCCAAGCAGGGGAAAAATCAGAAGAATTCTCAAGATGAGTCGAAACCAGCCGAAAACCCCCAGCCGCCAGTCAAAGATTCCCCAATCCTGGTAGAAGATTCTGACCGAACAAAACCCGAACAGAATAATCCTAGCGAAGGTAACAGGGAATGAGCAACGCCGAACGCTACGAGCTCGCTGAAACCGACGTCGCGAAATCGCTTTGGCGCAAATATCGACATACCATAGAGTATAAATCCGGCCGCCGTTTTTCAATCAATTCTACGCACCCACTAGTCAGGGAAGCAGAGGAAAAAGGTCTCGCCGACGTGATTATGAGCTTCGTGCGCGAACTAGAACGCCCGATCGACATCCGAACTACATTATCAGACCGCCAAGAAAATGATTGGATTGAGGATTGGAAACGTATGCATTCGCTGCTATTTCGACGGGTTTATCGCAAAACGGGGAATTTGCGCGCCAAAGGACACGACGTCCGTTTTGGTGAACCAGGGGATGAGGACCTGCACCGAATCCCAGCCGGTGGAGCCGAGGTCTACAATGAGCTTTATGCCCTCTCCCGCTATCTGCGCGAGAGTTTGCCTTATATCCCACTCGAAAACCTCGATGAAGTTTGTCGTTTCCTGGCTCATTTTCATTATAATTTTATCCGTACTCATCCCTTTTTCGATGGTAATGGTCGGATTGCGCGCGTTGTTACTGATCAATTGTCAGTTGCACTCGGCTTCGTGCCAATCATAGCCGGTTTTCCGCGTAACAATGCCGAGAAAAAGCGGATTTATCACGCCGCCATCAAGTCAGCAGCATCAGACACCTCGTACTCGGAATTAACATCTTGGATTAAGGTCCAAATGCAAGACAAACTCGCTCAAATTACTTAAATCGGGGAATAATTTGAAACAAAAAGATGGGTATAATATCGTCTTTTTGATATATATCCAATGTCGCACAATATAGATTTTGCGACACTATATCTGTAAATACGCCTAGAACAGACTCTACCTAGGCTAAGCCCGCCGGCCGCCCATTTTTACCCAAATCCAGCTTTTTCAATTTATTGAGCCCTCTCCCGTTTTCTAATATTTTAAACAGAGAATTATCACATCTATGAATGCGACGAACATAAAGTACGTGATTATTCGAATTCTTGTCATTCCAATGTTCCATTTTTACCGAACAAAACCCGAACTAAATCCCACTTTTTTGAGAGACTATATCAATGTTGCACCAAGCATTTCTTTCAGAGTTTTCCACAATTCCGTTAGCGTCCGGCCCACCTTGACATTTGGACTTATTTGACATAAATAGACTACAGATGTTGTAGAATGTACAACATTCCCTGTGCCGTTTTTAACCTCCCCCGCATGCTACACTCTTCAACCAATTCCCCGTTTCACCCTCCCGTCCTATCTTCCGTCAATATTTTGCGACATTACCCCATCCCGCTCAAAGTGTCTTTATCCATTACAATCCCACAATCGCCGCACCATAGCCTGCACCACCGCGTCTATCATTCCCGCCTCTATTGATAATAAGCCTTCCCCTCTACTCGCACATCCACATAACCAGGAGTCAGCCCACGATCCTGCAAATATTTCAGCATTCGCGAGATATCCTCCGCTGTTACCCCTGTACTACGATCAAGGCTAACCTTAAAATAAGTCGTGCTCGCATCCGTATCAACATAGAGCTCCCGGCTCGTATTCACTGGCAAAGTTGCACGCGTCATCTTGATTCCCAGCTCGGCCAAATCCTGTTCCAGCAAACCAATATAATCAAGTGTGCGCCGAGAAATCTGCTCACTGCCAGTCTCATCCATCACCTCCGCCTGAAGTTGATATTCCGCACCGGGGTCCGTAGGATTTTTTTGCGCCTCAATTACCACGCCGCGAGCCCCCATATAAGCCAGCAGCCCCAAAATTGCTACCATCAAGCTTGCTAACACCGCCGAGGTCATGTGCTTGCGACGTAGCCGCCGACGCTCTGCCATCCGCTCCGATTTCAGCTCCGATAAAAGTTCACGCTCATCGCGCTCAGCTTGCTTTTTGGCTTTTCTCCCACCCCACATCTCTATCTGCCCTTCTTTGCGCCAGTTTTATGTTTTTCGACTTTACGCATCCTTTTTTCGTGTCGCGTCGGGCGTTGGTTGCGCACTGACCGCTGAGCTGCCGGCTTTTTAGAGCTATTCTTCTTTGGCTGCTCCCGCTCCTTTGCAATTTGTAGCAAAATCGCCGCCAGTCTCGCCGCTGCATCTGGCGCTGCTTCTTTATGTAATTTTTCAGCTAAATTTGCTCGTTCTCTTGGCGACCGCACTAAATGCCGAATTTCATCTAGTAGCAAGGTAGGTTTTTTACGCATCGCCGAGTCCTTAATCATCACCACGGCGCCACTATCCGCCAAATCCTCCGCATTACGCACCTGATGGCTATTCGGCAGCGCCTCGAACGGTACTAGTACAACCGCTTTCTCGAGCGCCGCTAGTTCCGCAATCGTGGTCGCCCCCGCCCGACTAATCACCACATCGGCCGCACCAAGAAGCTCATGCATTGCCGAATTAAACTCCCACAGCCGAAAATTCGACTGTAACTTAGCCCGATTCCAATCTTCATAGCGTTTCAGCTCGACCATTTTTTCGTATTGCTTATGCCCTGCTACTAGCCCAACCGACGTAAACTCTAACATTTCCGGCAAAATCTCGCGCATTGCCTCGTTGATGTTCTCTGCCCCTTGGCTACCGCCAGTTACAACTACTAGCGGCTGCTCAGGATCAAAGCCAAAGCTCTTTTTGAGTGCACTTTGCTGCGCCGGGCTCACGCTTCGAAATTCTGCCGCCACCGGTATCCCAGTGAAAATCCGCAACGGTCTAGTATCACCCTTACTAGATTCCCCATTGACAATTCCATCAATCTGTGATATACTAGAAGTATACGCAGGTTCGCCCTGACCGGGTTTTTGTTGCTTAGTACTAGACCCGCTCTCCTTCTGTTTCCAACCGGTCGCGATTACCGTAGCATCTTCCATTAAAATCCGATTTGCCAGCCCCGGCACCGCATCGCTCTCGTGAATCACATACGGAATCTTGAACCATTTTGCGACCAACCCAACGGGTAAGCCCACAAAACCACCCTTGAGAAAAATCACATCCGGGCGTTTACTCCTGGGAAGCAGCCGCCAAAAACTTTGCCAAAGCCCTGTCACGAAGCGGAAAAATCCAACAATATTACCAAGGACTAGATCCTTGAGCACAATCCACCAGTTACGAATCCACTGCAAAAATGTCCAGCCGGAGTAGCGTCGAAACTTCCCCGCCGAAATCTTACGCACGCGAATATACGGAACGCCACGCGTGCCGGTCTGCGCACTCGATCCCCACCGCACGCCTAATTCTGTTGTAATTTTTACAACATTCTTGTAATACTTTTTGTCGGTCCAAAACTCAACTTTGGAGCGCGGAGATTTTTCAAGAATTTCTCGCACCACAGCTACGGCGGGCGTAATATGACCGCCTGAACCGCCACCAACTACTAAAAACTTCATGATATCCTCCTTCGCGGGATTTGGTCGGTCCCATGTTTACTGCTTACCTCTGGCGCTACCTGCTGCTTGCGTGGTTCACGATCGGTATAGCAACTGAGTTGCAATGCCAAACCAAGTGCCGCCGATGTAAATAACATACTCGTCCCACCGTAGCTAAGCAGTGGCAACGTAATGCCGGTCAGCGGAATTAGACCCGTCATCGAGGCGATATTCACCACTACGTGCGCTGTCAGCCAAGCAAAAATTCCGACTACCACTAGCGATTCCTCGTCGTCCGCCAAATAATTTGCCACTCGAAGTAGCCGCATCAAAAGCAGTGTGAAGCTGCCCACAATTACAAATAGTCCCACAAAACCAAAGGTTTCGCCTAGCACCGCAAAAACCGAGTCATTGATTGATTCTGGCAAGTACCCAGTCGCCTGAACACTATTGCCAATCCCAACTCCGAACAAACCGCCGGTACCAATCGCAATTTTAGCGTTTTCGATATGATATGAATCGCTTGAATCTTCCGACTGAAAAGTGAGCAGCCGCTCTACTCGGTGCGGCGAAGCCACAATTGCTAGCACGCCACCAATCAACACAATACCGAGCGTAAGCAAGAAATAGCGCAGCTTGACTCCGCTCATCAGTAGCATCGCTAAAATAATCGCCATGATGCTTACGCCAGTGCCTAAATCTTTTTGTATAACTACCACAAACCCAAGCGAGACCACCGAAATCACGCTAAACGGAATCCAAAAGTCCGACGACGCCAGGCGACCATGTTTTGCGCGTTCAGCCATCAAACTAGCAAAGTAGAGCACAAGCCCCATCTTTAGCACCTCTGCCGGCTGGAGGCTAAACCCGCCAAATCGGAACCAGCGACAAGCACCAAGCTCGCACTTGGCAATACTACTACCAGCTAAAGCCAAAAACGCCAGCATTACGCAGAGTACCAAGCCGGCGATAATCACACATTTGCTAAATTTTCTCAGTTTGCTATATGGAAATTTAAACGCTACCACAAACGCTACCGCCGCCAGCGCCACATTAATTAGCTGCCGGATAAAGAAATAGTTTTCACTGTAATCCGAACCATAGGTTGAATTCAACACATTAACCCGCATCGGACCAATTGCGTAGATAATGATTAACCCTACGCCGAGCAAAATTACCGTTAATGCACCGATGATGCGGTCACTTTTGTGTTTACGCATTACCGCTCCTAGAGCCATCATCCTGGTTATTTACATTTGGCACTATTCGTTCTTCCCCTGACATTTCGCTCCAAATACTGCGATCAACTGCTTGTTGTTGTTTGACGCCACGCACAATTCCGCCCTGCACCGCCAAAAACACGCCAATAATCGCAAACATCCCCGCAATCACCCAAAACCGCATCACGATTTTTGCCTCATTCCAGCCTTTTGCTTCGAGATGATGATGAATTGGTGCAGAGATAAATAATTTCTTCTTGAAAACTTTTTTCCAAAAAATTTGGATCAGCGACGATCCAGCCTCAACCACGAACAACGCGCCAATAATTGGTAGCAAAAAGAAAGCATCGGTCATCATCGCAACCACACCAAGACCCGCGCCAATCGCAAAGCTACCGGTATCGCCCATCATGAAACGTGCCGGCGGAACATTGAACCAAATATAACTAAGCAGCCAGCCAACTACCGTGAGACAAAACGCCGTCAGCATCCATTGTCCCTGAAGCAATGCGATTACGCCATAAGCACCATATGCCAGCATTGCCAGCCCACCGGCAAGACCGTCTAGCCCGTCGGAAATATTTACGGCATTGCTAGTTGCCACCACGGCAAAGGCAAAAATCAGAATCATCCCGATCACGCCGACTTGGGCATCACCGAGGAATGGCACAGCAATCTCGGTCCAACCCAGCTTGACTGCAAACCACCAACCAAGAAAAAGCCCCAGCCCGGTAATCATCGCAAATTTCACCGGTGCACGTAGTCCTGCCGCGCCCTTGCCGCTACCAAAAACGTTGATCAAATCGTCAATCAGCCCGACCACGCTACCGCCAACAAAACCAAGCAGCGGCAACCAGGTTTGTTCACGATTCAAATTACAAACAACGGTTACAATCGTTACCGTCACGACGCCAATAATTCCCGCCATAGTTGGAAAAGCGCGCTTGAATTTTTTGGCATGGAGCTTAGTCATTACCGGTAAAGCATCGCCCGTGAGCGTAGTTTTTTTCTGTTTTTTCCAAAATTTATATTTGTAAGCAAAATGAGTATAAATCGGAGTTAGAAATGTTGCCAGCAAAAAACCTGACATCGACAAAATCAATCCGTAGAAAACTTCATTATTTACTGTATCAGCCATACCTCTATATTATACTACAAACTACGCCTTCGGTCTAACCTTCAGCGCATCCTGGACGTAGGCTTTGAGTGCATTAAAGACCGGGAGCGCCACTGCTTGGCCGCCAGCTTTTTTACCGTCTTCCCAAACTCGTACCATAATTAAATATGTCGGTAGTTCACCCTCGGTCCCACCTACGCCGATATAGGTTGCGCTAGTTTCATCGAGCGAATAAGCCCCGTTTTTGATAATCTGCGCCGTACCAGTCTTGCCGCCCACGTAATATCCTGGTGCATCCGTGCCATTTGCCCGCCACATCCGCCGCGTACCGTAGAGCATATCGCGCATTGTCGCGCTAGTTGCTTCCGACACTGTACTGCGCGCGGCCGCCTTTGGCTCGTTCTCGACAAATTTATCGTTCACCATCTTCCCCGCCACAATCGTAGGCGTATAAAATTTCCCACCGTTCACAACTGATGCCATCGCCGCCGCCGTTTGCAGCATTGTCACCTGCATGTTCTGACCAAAAGTCATATTTGCATAAGTTCCATTGAGGCCCCAAATCTCGGCGTTCGGTTTTTGCACGGTACCAGCTGATTCAATTAGCTCAATTCCTGTCGCCTGACCAAGCCCAAATTTATCATGATAATATTCATACAGTCTCGTGCGCCCCAGTTCGGTGATATCAGTTTCACTTCCGCCCAGCCAACGCAACATTTGCGTGGTTCCCGTATTGAGAGAGTAGTTAAACGCGATTTGCATCGTCTGTGTGCCAGCCACTTCCGGGCCCTGCTCGGCATTACTAATTGGCCAATCATCAACCGTCGTCGAGCCAGTATTATAAAAAGTTGTCTCCGGCGTCATTACTCCGTAGTCTATGCCGGTTGCAAAAGCAAAAGTCTTGCAAACGCTCGCCGGCTCATACGGATCTTCGACCACGTGATTGATATAATCCGCCGCACTCTTTACCCGCCCAAAATTCGCTGGATCATAGCCCGGATAATTCGCCATCGCAAGTACCCTGCCATTATTCGGGTCCATCACTAGCGCAGAGATATTCGCAAAACCCACTACGCGCGTCTGTTCTTCGATGATTTTTTCGACATTACGCTGGATACTTTTGTCGATTGTCAGTACCACATTTTCGCCATCCACAGCCGGGATTTTGACGTTATCGTCGCCAATCGAAAGCGCCACGTTATTAATGTCTTTGACCGTTTTGAGTAGACCGTTTTTGCCGGCAAGAGTTTCGTTCAAAGCTCCCTCAACGCCATATTGCCCCAGCCCATCATTATTCACAAATCCGAGCACCGTCGAGCCCAGCGCGCCTTCCGGATAGACCCGCCTAGTATTCGCCTGAAGCCAAACGCCATCAAAATCCGCCTCGGCAATTTTTTCGGCCGCCGAGCGTTCTACATTTTTGCCCACGATATAATAACGCCGCGCGCGATTCGCAAACACATCATCCCACTTAGCGATTTGTTTATCGCCCATAATCGCAGTGAGTTTTTCGGAAATTTCCTTTTGATCCGCCAGCATTGGGTCAACAATTACCGTATAGACAGTTGCGTTAAGCACCACCGGAGACGGCTCGGCGCCATCCATCATGTAGATTTCACCGCGCTTGGCCGGGAGGACATTTTGCAGAGTTTGCTGCGCCGCCGCCTTGGCCGACCAATCTTCGTGCTCAACAATCTGAATCGTAAATAGCTTCACGATAATCACCGCCATCACCAGTAGCAAAACCGTACGTAAAAACCGGTATCTATTCATGAATATATTATAACATAAGCGGGGTAGAAGAATATTCTTCCTGTCTCACACCTGTTATAATCCAAAATAAACTCCACAAATTCAAAAAATCCAATATTTGCGTAGTTCACGATATGGCTAGATTGCACTAGTTACACCTCAAACTCTTGCCCGGCTGCCCGCCAAATCCGCTGCTGCATTTTGCGACAACCATAATTCACACAACCACCCATATACGACATGATCGTATCAAGATCTTTGAGCCCGCTCGCCACGTCCATCAGCGCTTGATAATAATTCTTCTGATACCGATGGTCCATTTCAATATGACCGGAGCGCAAAAACCTACCTAAATAAGTTACTCCGTGGCGCACGTCAATCCAACGTGTCTTGCTCGGGTGCATGGTTAGCCCCATGGTCAGTAAATAACTCCGAAGCCGTTCAATATCTCGCTCCAGCTGCGGTATTTCATCGTCATTCACAACCACATAAAAATCATCCACGTAGCGGCCGTAGTGCTGATAGCCAAGTTGGTAAACGATAAATTTATCCAGCGCATCAAGGAAAATATTCGAAAGTAGCTGCGAAGTAAGATTGCCAATCACAATTCCCCGCCCGGCATTCTGAAAGAACAAACTCTTGTCACGCGGCAAATCGTCCCAATGTTTAATCTTACCTCGCACCCGCACTTGCTTGAGCGGATCGTCCATAATTACCTGTCGCCATAAATAGGTCAGCAATCTTCCCAGTGGTCCAAAATGATGAAACTGCCGATGCGCACCGTCAATCGCAAGATCCCGCAATTTCTCACGTTGCATACTCATAAAAAATCCTTTGATATCCATTTTGACAAAATAGGTATGCCGAGTATAGTTCCGACTTTTTACTGCAATATGATGCGCCGCGCGACGCACGCCATAATCCGTCCCCTTCCCCACTCGACAGGAATACGAGTCACGCACAAAATGACGATTCCACCACGGAATACAAATATTAATAATCAGATGATGTACAATGCGATCCCGAAAACTTGCCGCAAAAATTTCCCGCACCACCGGATCAAACACGATAAATGCCTCACTACGCGATGGAAAATACTTACGCTCGGCAATATCCACCGCCAGTCGATAAATATTATCATACAAATTCGCCTCAATCCGCTGGACGTCATAGGTTCGCCGTTTCCCAGGTCGCGCATCAAAATAAGCATAAAATAGCATTTCGTAAATCTCATCGGCATTAAAATCCGAGCGCCCCGATTCGATCACATTTTGCTCCATCGCGCTGAGATGAGAATATTTACTATGCATTTCGAGCAACTTTTTCTCGTAACGCGCCATCCGCGCTCTAGTTTTGAGAAGCTTAGTTTCGCGCCAAGCAATCCGGCTGGCAACTTCTATCGGATCTTTCTGCCGGTCCCGCTTCGCATATCTTGGGTCAGCCATCAGCTTCGTTGCCGTCTTTTAGCTTCTCAATCACATCGTGTTGATGATAATGCGTATTCAGTTTTTGCCTAGTTAACTCACGCGCCTTTGCTAATCCGAGACTTACCCGCGCAATCGTATTCCGATTGGCAATCCCAAGATCAGCATAGTTCGCCAGCACCGACATCGCATCGCCGATATGTACATCAACTTGTTCCAGCGCCTGCCAACGCGCTGGGTCACGGCGTGACCGATTTGCTACGTCATAATAAGCTCGGCGTACTTTGAACATACTATCCATCAGTGGATGAGAAATGGCCGGGCGAGAATTACTATCAAGATGTCGCTCCAAATGGTAGCTATCGCGCAGTGCTGCCACAATATAATTATTTAGCTCCACTTCCGGTGCAGCGGTGAAAATATTATTACTAATATTTTTCAGGACTTCAGCATCGAGTTTATGGAAGCGACGCAGCTCATTATCAGTCAGTGCTACACGCAAGCGATAAGCCCGAATCAAATCTTGAAACGGGCCAAAGTTAACTTTCTTATCCAAAGTGAGTGGTGCGCCGGAATAGTGAATATCTTTTTGCAAACGCTGCTCGTCTTGAAGACAAATCACACCTTCGCGAAATTGTCCGAACAAATCTCGATCAGTATTAACTTTGATTTCACGATCGAGATAGGTCGCTATCATCAAGCTATGAATTGCAATAGAGTTGCCACCCATTTTCCACCAATTCCCAGTGGCAGATTTGAAAATAAAAATGTGCAAGTGATTATCTTTTTCTAACCGCCGAACTAGCAATTTCGCATGTTTGAGTAATTCGCGTTGGTATTTAGCTTCTTCATCCTTGGTCAATTCCTCTTTGTCTTTGAGGTCACCTAGTTCGTTGTCTAGCATATCTACCACCGCCGCGAGTCCAAAGCGGATGTTTTCGTAGGCCTCTTTTTCTTCGTTTTCCTGTTTGATATGTAGCAAAGTTTTTTGGTGAGGCTTGTCTTTGTATTTGGTTGGCAGTTCATAGCGTCGTACTTCGTCGGCAAGTTTTTGTAGACCCTCCGAACCGCGACGACCATCCTCACGCCTCACACGTTCCGCCACGTCGCTGAGCGGCGGCACTGATGATTTATCCTCTTTAGTGGCGGACTTCTCGGAAGCCTTCTTGGCTGCCTTTGCCACCCGCGCTACGCGCGCCGCATTCGCGGTTGGTTTGGATGCTAACTTCGCCGGACGAACCTTTTTCGTATCGTTCGCCTGTTCAGAGTCAATCCCCAAATCGAGAGGCACTTTTTCCAAATTGTGGATTTTATTTTCGGTCACTGTTTTTGTCCTTTTTTGGCAAATGGTTGCAGGGACCTTCTGTCCCACACAACCATTTTTCCCAGAGATTATAATAGTTTTTGTTTTCGTTATTTTTCGCGGATTCGCCGCTACGGTTTTCCTTGTCCCTGCGCTTTTCGCTTGTTCCCTCCTCCGGAGGAGGCGAGAAAGCGGGGACTTAGAAAACCTTTCCCTTTTTCCAGCAAAATTTCTGACAAATTTTGCGGTGCATATTATTACTTTCGCTTCGCTCCTTTTCGGTCGGAGCGGGAAGCCGTAGACCTTATGCTTCGGTCACTACAACCGGCTCCCCCAAGAGCATTACTACCTCTCTCACCCCTCCCGTACCACACAGCGAACGGCAAAACCGTACCCGCGGTAATAGTTAT
>WSMR01000014.1 GCA_013316435.1 Candidatus Saccharimonadota bacterium
AGAGTAAACATGAAGCTCATGGCGCTGGACGTCGGCACGCGGCGGATTGGGGTGGCAAAAGCCGATTCGAAGGTTCGCATTGCAATACCCTATACCGCTATCGAAGTTGATGAAGGCGGGGAATTTCAGAAGATAGCGTCGCTGATCAAGGCTTGGGGGGTCGATGGTTTAGTGATTGGTCTGCCACGCAGTAATGAAGGTCGTGAGACTAAGCAGAGTGCCTATGTACGCAATTTCGCAAAAGAGCTTAGGGCACATATTCCGGACGTAAAAATCTGTTTTCAAGACGAATCTTTGACGTCGGTTGAAGCGGAAAAACGCCTTAAAGGGCGCAAAAAAGGCTATAAGAAGGGTGATATTGATTCGGAGGCCGCAGTAATTATTCTGCAGGACTTCCTGGAGGAGAAAGTTGGTAGTAATGGAAAAACAAAGGCAGCTGCAGTGAAACGCAAAACAGTTCGAGGTAAAAAATCGCGCGGCTGGATTGGTATTTTGATTACTTTGGCGGTTCTGCTAGTTTTGGCTATCGGGGCGGCAGTGGCATATTATATATATAGCTTGCAACCAGTTTCTGAGGTACAGTGCAACAAGGAAGGACTTGATGCCGGGGATGTTTGCGAAGCAAAAGAATTCGCGGTAGAAACCGGGGAGCCGACAGCGTTAGTAGCGAAGCACCTAAAAGAAGCCGGGCTAATTCGCGACGAGCTAGTATTTAGGGTTTACGTCGAACTAAATGCGCATGGTGAGACCATCAAAGCTGGTGAGTATCAGCTAAAAAAGACCATGTCGGTGCAACAGATTTTTGACTTGCTGAAAAAAGGTGGTGATGGTGTTTATAGCTATACGGTGCTACCCGGTCAAACTTTGAAAGAAGTGAGGAAAGATTTGGTTGAGCTCGGCTACAGTGAGGAAGATGTTGATGCAGCACTAGTGAATCATTATCGCGACGCGGAGTTTGGCTGGATTTTTGAGGGTGTGCCGGATGACAATACCAGTCTTGAGGGCTACCTCTATGGCGATACCTATGAATTTTTCAAAGATGATAGCGCCGAGGCGGTAGTGAAGCGACTGCTAAGCGAATTTGCCGATATTGCTAAGGAGAATCAACTGAAGGAAAAATTCGCTGGACACGGACTCAATATGTATCAAGGTGTGACCTTAGCCTCAGTGGTGCAGCGCGAAGCAAACAATGCCGAAGATATGGCTAAAGTGGCGCAGGTCTTCTATAACCGCTTGGCGGCAAATATGCCACTTGGTAGCGATGTAACCGCGAAATATGCAGCGGATTTGCTGGATCCGGATCGGGTAACTTATACCGATAATGCAGCGATTATAGCGATTGATTCGCCTTATAATACCCGTAAACACCCCGGACTGCCATATGGACCGATTGCAAACCCGGGCCTGAGCGCCTTAAAAGCTGTTGCGACCCCTGATGGGAGCGTTTCAGAAATGCTTTTCTTCTTGACAGGAGATGATGGTATGATGTATTATAATAGTACAGAGGAAGGGCATAATCAGGATATTGTTGACCATTGCCGTGAACTCTGCAACGTAAAATTGTAATATGAAGAAAAAAGAGCATAAATTTTGGCGCAGTATTGGTCGCGTCTTGCCGTATTTGGCAGCGATGGTCCTAGTTTTTGGTGTCGCAAAAATTGGCTCCGAAGATAAGGTTGGTGCTGGCGATACTAGCCTCAATATGAATGATATTGCAGCGAGCGGTGGAGCTTCGGCCGATCAGCTTTCAGAACTTTATGTAGTTGCAAGTATTTCCAATGCTATGGATCTAGCCAGTGTTGACTATGTTTCCGGTAACTATGTGGCGGCGTCAGTGCTGAAGGATATCGCGCAGACTGCGACTGACAAGATTGAAAAACCAGGCTACGTAGCGGTTTCGGATGCACGCGGCGTGATTAGCTATGTCGTTGCCGAAGGTGATAGCATGGAATCAATTGCGGCGAAATACGGCATTACCACCGATCATATCCGCTGGTCAAATGGTCTCAAGACTACTGAAGTTTCACCGGGTCAGACGCTGGTTTTGCCATCGAAGCCAGGCATTGTTTATACGATTCAAGCGGGTGATACGGCTGAGACGATTGCCGCGCATTACGGCGCAAACGCCCAGGAAATCATTTCTCTCAACGACTTGGAGTCCGGTCTCACTCCCGGGAAGCAAATTGTGGTCCCGGGCGGTGTAGTGCCGGAGACCGAGCGTCCTGAGTATACTCGTCGTCCTGGCTCAAGTAGCGCCGCTTCTAGCAGCAGCAATTCATATAGCTACACCTATTATGGTTCGTCGATGACTCGTCAGAATTTGCGCCGGGTTTACGATAATGTCGTGCGCGATCCGACCAACAAGATGTACTCCGGTCAGTGTACCTACTACGCTTGGTGGTGGCGCTGGGCACATGGCAATCCTCTGCCGGGTGATGGACAATCTTGGGGTAATGCCCGCAGCTGGGCTTCGGCGGCGCGACGCTATGGGCTAGCCGTAGACAAGAACCCGTCGGTGGGCGCAGTCTTCCAGACGGCTTCCGGTGGCGTGGGGCACGTTGGCATAGTAATCGGTGTGAATAGTGACGGCTCGATCTTGGTTCGCGAAATGAACTATAACTATCATGCTGGTGTGATCTTTGAATCAACCATTCCAGCTAATTACGTCAGAAACTTCAACTATATTCACTAGAAAGGTGGGCAATGTTTGTCGATACGGCAAAAGTTAAGCTAAAAGCAGGTAAGGGCGGCGATGGTGCAGTATCGTTTCGGCACGAGATTTACATCCCGAAAGGCGGCCCGGACGGCGGTGATGGTGGTAGAGGTGGCTCAATTATTTTTCGCGCCGATAAGGACACGAATACCTTGCTGGATTTTCGTTTCAATCCGGAACTTAGTGCCGAGAACGGTAAAAATGGTTCCGGACAGCGTAGTGCTGGGCGTTCCGGTAAGAACTTAATCGTTGAGGTCCCAATCGGTACGATTGTACGCCGAGACGGCAAGGTTTTGGCGGATTTGACCCACGATCAGGAAGAGGCGGTGATAGCGAAGGGCGGCGATGGTGGTTTTGGTAACGCGCACTTCAAGTCTAGCACTAGGCAGACGCCAATGGTCGCAGAGGTCGGTGAGCCCGGTGACGAGTTTGAGGCTACGCTTGAATTGAGATTAATTGCCGATGTTGGTCTAGTTGGGTTGCCAAATGCTGGTAAATCGACATTCCTCAGCCGCGTGAGTAATGCTCGTCCGGAAATTGCCGATTATCCTTTTACAACTTTAACTCCTCAGCTTGGCGTTGCGACGGTTGACGATCAAGATCTTTTGATTGCAGATATTCCTGGTTTGATTGAGGGTGCGGCCGACGGTAAGGGCCTGGGGCACGATTTTTTGCGCCACGTTGATCGAACGGCGGTCTTACTACATTTGATCGATGTTTACAATGACGATGCGGGAGCGGCTTATGAGATTATCCGCGGGGAATTGGAGCGTTATTCGGATCTGCGCGATCGCCCTGAGATAGTTGCGTTGACCAAGTGTGAAGGTGTGGATGACGAGATTATCGAGATGCAGCGTGAGAGTATTCGGGAGAAATTGCCCAAAAATCGCTCCAAAATGCCGATTTTTGCAATTTCTTCGCAATCCGGACTTGGTCTCACGGAGGTACTGAGAGCACTAAATCTGGTTAAAAATGCCGTTAAAACCAAAAAACAGGCTAAAAATTTTCAAAAAAATACCGAGGAGGGGCCTAGGATAGCCCAGGAGCAACCACATACCCAAGACGGGGAGGGGGTAAGCTCAAGCGAGAAGATGGTTCTAGAAGGCTCAGAAAACGGGCAAAATTCGTTAGGGATGACTCGCGAAACACCTATAAAAGAGCTTCCAGTCATTAAACTCGGACCGGAGCAGCTTTCAAAAGCTTGGAAAGTTGAAAAAGTCGAGGAAAATGCTGAGAATGGTGAAAAAACCGCAAAATTTGTAGTAACAGGGCAAAAAATCGAGAAATTTGCCCGGCGCACCGATCTTGAGAATTATGCCTCGGTGAATCGTTTGCGGGATATTTTGAAGAAAATGGGAATTCGGGCAGAATTGACCTCCCAGGGGGCGGTGGCGGATTCGATTATAGAAATCGCCGGCAAACAGTTTACGCTAGTTGAAGATTACTAGAGGCTGAGGCGAGGATCTTCTAGGGAGCGAGAAATATTCTATGCTATTATGATTTTATAAATTCGCTAGTGTCGTTGGCGTGGTCGCGGCGCATAGTCGGAGTTGGTGAAATACGGTTATTAATTAAGGCATTTTGGATTGATGTTTCTTGATCCGGGCTAAGCGCCTTAGTCGGTAATTTTTGTAGTAGCGCCGGGAGCTCTGCATGATTAATTGCGAAAGAACGCTCCGGAAGCGCAGAAATATCTTTCAAGGTGGCGTCAGACCCAAACGCAATTACTGAATAAATAGGGTATTTTTGACCCAAAATTTGCTCAAGAGCCAGAATATGGGTCTTATTTTGGCGCACGGGATTATAAAAACGGTACTTAGCTTGACCGTACTGCGTGACCTGAGTCCAGTAACGGTCAGTCCCCCTGCCATAAATGTAGCCAACATAATCCTTTGACTCAAACACAAAAATCCCTTGGGGTCCGACCGCCAAGCAGTCAATTTGGGTAATTTCTGATCCGCGTAAATCTTGTGCGCCTAGCATGAATTCGGTTGGCACACTACCAGCTTTCTTGGCGCAGCGGGGCAGATAAAGTTCCGGAAAAATTTTTGCAGGCTCGAAGTAACGTTGCAGGCGAAAAACTAGGCGAATTTCGGCGGGAGTAAGCTGAAGTTGGTAAGGGAGCGTGACCTTGGTGCCACGAACTTTATGAAACTCCATGGTCTCATTATACTGCTAATGGCTGAAATCGGCGAGGAGTATTATCGCATAGCTTTGCTAGAATCAATAAAATGTGCTATAATAGGATAGATGTCAAAGATTAAATTTACGATTATTAGCTTGTTTCCCGAGGCGCTGAAGCCATACTTGGACAGTTCGATGCTTTATAAAGCGCAAAAAGAAGGGATTATTGAGGTTGAATATGTGAATTTGCGCGACTTTGGCTTAGGGGCGCATAAATCGGTAGATGACACGCCGTATGGCGGAGGTGATGGGATGTTGCTGAGGTGTGAACCGGCATATGCCGCGATTGAAAGTGTTAAATCGGGCAGTCCGCAGGCGAAGGTAATTTTGCCGACGCCAGTTGGTGAAATTTGGGACCAAAACTTAGCTAGGCGTTTTGCGGGGGTAGAGGATAATAGCTTTTCTGAGTCGGAGGTGGCGGCTAAAGAGAGCCCTTGTTTTTCGTGGAGGCGGAGATTGAAGGGCGAGGATATTATTCCCTTAGATGCGCCTGCGACCAACGGGGAGCAGCCTGAGCAAGGCGCGCCCGTGATGACGGGACGCGACGCAGTGTCTTGCAAAAAGAGTAAAAATCGTTCTGTACATTACATTATTTTCTGCCCGCACTATGAAGGCTATGACGAGCGCATCATGAATCTAGTCGACTATCCAATTTCGCTCGGGCAGTATGTGCTGACCGGTGGTGAATTGCCGGCGCTAATCATTGTCGATTCAATTACAAGGCTGCTGCCGGGGGTTTTGGGCGGCGAAACCTCGGCTCAGATCGAAAGTTTTTCTGATGGGTCTAACCTTGAATATCCGCAATACACAAAACCAGCCGAATTTCGCGGTATGGCAGTACCGGAAGTGCTCTTGTCGGGTCATCACGCTAAGATTGCCGAGTGGCGTGAGGAGCAGAGTCGCTTGCGAAGTCAGAGATAAGTATGACGGTCATGCCTCTAGATTAAAATGTTGTCAAAATTACAACGATTTTCGGGCATTTGCTTGCAATTTTAGCAGACCAATGCGGATGATCAACTTTTTCAGGAAGTGTTCCCGAAAGAAGTTCTTGGGGATGCTCTTGATAAGTCGGGGATGGGATACAAGGAATTACGGACCCGTCTTATTCCTAATTGCGCGCGCAAGGTGTATGATATATTGAGCCGCCAGCTGCGCTCGCCTGATACGGAAAATTTCAGCCCAAGACGTCTTGCAATATGCCGCGATTTATGCGAGGCGGCAAAAGCAGCAATGACACCGTCGTTCTGATTCAGCGTCTCCCAGCGGAGTTATACGGACAGGCCAAAAAGGCCAAGACTAGCTTTTTCGTAACTACTTCAAAAACTAGTACCTGCGGATACTCACAGAAGGCAGCGATCCAGGTCGCTGCCTATACTATTTTAAGAGGTGGTAGCAGTCGTGCTATAATATCTATTATGGATATGCAAGCGCCAATTGAGGAGGTAAAGGGGATTGGACCAAAGACCGCGGAGGCTTTTCGGCGCGTAAATCTGAAGACGGTGGGCGATTTATTATACTGTCTGCCACGAATTTATGAGAATTATCAAACGACGGTGGCGATCGAAGATCTAAAACCGGGCAAAGTAATTATTCGCGGTCGGATTGGCGATCTAAGAATTATGCGCACGTCACGTCGCCAACTGACGATTACCGAGGGTACGATTCGTGATGATACGGGAGCGGTGCGGACGGTTTGGTTTAACCAACCCTACCGTGCGAAGCAATTTGATTCAAAGCGCGAATATTATTTTACTGGTAAATATGAACTAAAAAATGGGCGTTACGTTTTGCAGAGCCCGTCAGCGCAGCTAGTGCAGGATATCGAGCAAGATGGCGAAGCGGCTGGGTTTCAACCGATTTATAGTCAAAAAAGCGCTATCAAACCGCAACTGTTTCAAAAAATCCTCACTGGCATGCGCGATAAATTTGCCGAAATTCCGGATCTTTTGCCGTTTATAGAGCAAGCGCCGAAATATATCCGTCCCGGGGCGCGTTCGGAAGCATTATATTTGTCGCATTTTCCTGAAACACCGGAGGATGCGGAGGTCGGTCGACGCTATTTGGCTTATGAAGAAGTTTTTGAGCTAATTTTGGCAGCTAAATTAAATAAACTAGAGACTCTGCGACTGAATGCTATGCCACTAAAATTTAATCAAAAACTGACGCAAACAATCGTTAAAAGTTTGCCATTTCAGCTCACCGGCGCACAGCGCAAGGCGACCTGGGAGATTTTACAGGAGTTGGGGGGCAAAAAGCCAATGAACCGGATGTTGCAGGGTGACGTCGGCTCGGGCAAAACTATCGTGGCGGCAATCGCGACGGCTCAGGCGGCGGCAAATGGGGCGCAGACGGCTCTGCTTGCGCCAACTGCGATTTTGGCAAACCAACATTTCGAAAGCTTTTTGTCGCTATTTCGAGATTTAGCTAAGAAAAATCCCGGTATGGAGCTTCCAAGTATTGCACTCTTGACCGGTGCGACACGGGGCAAAAATCAGCTTAAAAAGCAAATTCGCGAGGGGAAAGTTGACCTTGTGATTGGTACACATGCCTTATTGACAGATAGTACGCAGTTCCATCGGCTAGGATTCTGTATTATTGACGAGCAGCACCGTTTTGGCGTTAATCAGCGCCAAAAATTACTGCTGAAATCACCGGAAAATACCGCACCGCATTTACTTTCGATGACGGCAACGCCAATTCCGCGTTCTTTACAGCTGACAGTATTTGGCGATCTAGACGTATCACTTTTGAATGAGTTGCCGCCGGGACGCCAGCCAATCGTGACGAAGATTTTGCCTGAGCTCAGTCAAGCTGATCAACTTTATCTAGCGATGCGCGAACTACTAAAGAAAAAGCAGCAAATTTATTGGATTTGCCAGCTGATTGAAGATAAAAATCAGAATCAGGCGACGCCGGTTAAGCGTCAGGCGAAGAAACTAGCCGAGCTTTTTCAGAATTATCGCGTGGGTATGTTGCATGGCAAAATGCCAGTGGACGAAAAAGATCAGATTATGGATGATTTTGCGGATGGAAAAATCGACATTTTGGTGTCAACCACGGTGGTGGAAGTGGGCGTGAATGTGCCAAATGCTAATATGATTGTGATTCAAGATTCAGAGAATTATGGCTTGGCGCAACTGCATCAGCTGCGGGGGCGCGTCGGGCGAGGCGATCAACCGGCGCAGTGTTTTTTGCTGACTACTGGCGAAAATCGACCTTCCAAACGACTCAGGGAAATGGAAAAATCGACTGACGGGTTTCATCTAGCCGAGGTGGACTTAAAAATTCGTGGTCCGGGAGAGATTTATGGGGCGATGCAGCACGGGGAACTTAATCTCCAAGTAGCTAATTTATCAGATACGGCGATGATCACGGCGGCTAGCCGCCATGCGGCAGAGTTTGCTAAAAACCCCAAAGATATGGTAAAATATCCGGAGTTAGCCATGCGGATTCGCAAATATCAACAACTAACAACTCTGAATTAGTTTATGTATTCCACGACAACTTTGGTCAAAAACTCGCGTTTTAATGGGCGCTATATTGGTACGCATCAGCGAATTGATTTAGCGGCGCGCCATGTTTTAGCGAAAGCAATTTCTGAAGATCAGTATTTTCCGACTGGAAAGGAAATTATTTATTTTGAGGGGACGCGTGGGCCGGATGGGCTCAAACGCAAGAGCCCGGGCGAAGACGAACCGTCGCATATGTGGTCGGATAGTCCAAATGGCACTGGAGTCAGAAAGCTGATTAAGGATTACCGTCATAACCTAGTGACGGCGCTTAAAGCCCACGACCACGAAAAAGCAGCTCGCGAAGCGGCTTGGATGGCGCATATGGTGACGGATGGTCTCACCCCGGCGCATCATTATCCGCTCGGCGAGGAGAAAAAGCGCCTAATGACGGGTGACGAGATGATGACGGTGTTTGGCGCGCCAATGAAAGGGCTGATGAAGGGGCGCAATTGGCGCGAAACCTGGAAAAATAATTGGCAATATTGGGGCTTTTCCGGCAGTATGTCACAGCATGTTTCGTATGAATATGGAGTGTTGATGCTGGTAGCTTCGATTCCAATCAGAAAGCTGATTCCAAAAATTAATATTGAAAAGTTTCGTCAATCCGATTTCAAAGAGGAATATTTGCAGGCAGTTGAAAAAATGCAAAAAATGCAAATCTACGAAGATTTCGTGGCGAAAGGTTGGACGGTAGGTCTAGCCTACAAAACGCGCGATGAGCTTTTGCCGATGATTATCGAAATGGTGGCGCTCGGCTGGTATGCGGCTCTGGAGGAAGCCGAGCAGAAGAAATGAGAATTATTTCCGGTCAATACAAGGGGCAGAAAATTATTTCTCCTGGTAGCCGGGAGACGCATCCGATGGGAGCGAGAGAAAAACTAGCGCTATTTAATATGGTGAATGTACACGATTTGACGGTTCTGGATGCTTTTGCCGGTTCAGGTGCGCTAGGATTTGAAGCACTGAGCCGCGGTGCAAAATCGGTGGTGTTCGTGGAGAATTCGTCGCGGGCTATTGGCGCCATCAAGGAAAATCTCACTGGCTTGGGGCAACACGATAGTGAAATTGAGGCGAAGGCTGAGACCTATAAGCAAAAAGTTCGGCAATTTGCGGTCGAAAAAACTGGCGAGATGAGCTTTGATATCATTTTGGCCGATCCGCCGTATCAGCATATTGATTTGGCCGAAATTGAAGCTTTGACTGGGCTACTGAAAAAGGATGGGACACTAGTTTTGTCGTCGCCGGCACGTACGGAGGCGCCGGATCTTCGAGGTGCGGAGTTAGTTTCTAGTCGGATTTATGCTGGGGCGCGGCTTAGTTTATATCGCAAGATACCCTGAATTTGCTAGTAGCCCGGTGATCAGGTATAATAAGGTTTATGATTATTTTTGATTTGCTCGGCTGGTGGTATCTCGAAGGATGGCGCGGGTTTGGCCGAACTTTAATCGAAAAAATGCGGGGTGCGTTAAGTTTTTTCTCACTCGGGGCGTTACTCCGAACTTTGTTTGCACCTTTTCGACAGATTTCTGCGAACGAAGGTGGGGCGGCTTTGCAAGTTTTTCTTGATCGTTTGGTTTCGCGACTAGTTGGTGCGGTTGTGCGAATTTTTCTCATGATTGTGGGGATTGTGGTTTTTGTGCTTGAAGCGATTTTGAGCGTACTGCTGATGATTGCTTGGCCGCTCGTGCCGCTTTTGCCAGTAATTTGTGTAGTGCTAACCGTTATGGGGGTGAGCTTATGAATAATTTTGATCCTAGAAATTCCCGTGCTGAGCGAGCAAGACTCAGGCGAGCGCTTGAGAAGTTTAATGCACTTTTTGGTATTGGGCTGGCGCTGGGGTTTGTGGGCTGGTTTTATTTGGTTTTGTTTGCGCATAATGCCTTTGGCTGGTTACTTCTAGGCATCGCAGCAATTTTGCTAATGCTGGTGGTTTGGGTTGACCGAGGTCTCAAGCACATTCCACTAGGCAAAACCGATAATATTAATGATTTGTTATCCGGCGACACGATGCTGGTGCTAATAAAAACGACTGAAGCTATACCGCTAGCCAAGAATTTACTAGCTGAAACCAAGAGTGGTCGATTTCTTAGTACACGTTTGTTTTTGACGCTTGGGGTGTTGGATGAAATTTTTGCGGAAAATACGGCCGAGCTGCAACTTCCAGCGATTTTTGAGGCGTCACGCGTGGTGCGTGAACGCGCAGGGTCAAAACAGATTGGCGGTGCGGATCTTTTAATCGCGATTATCGAGCAATGTGATAGTGCAGAGCTAGTTCTAAAACGCCATCATCTTGATTTTGAGGATCTTTACGCCTGTGTAGAGTGGTTTAACTATCTTTATAATTTGTCCAAAAATGCCAAAAAGCCGATTCGCAGCGGCGGGGTGGCGCGCGACCTTAATTTTGGTTATATTCCAACTTTGCAGCACTACGGACGTAATATTTCAATTCGAATTAGCCGGGCGGCGCGTAGTCAGCTGGCTTATACCGATCGTGGGGCGGCGCTCGAAAAAATGGTGCAGATTTTTTCGGGTAATGCACGCCAAAACGTGGCTTTGATCGGTCCGGAAGGCAGCGGGCGCTCGCTTGTAGTAAAGGCTTTTGCTGAGGAATTACTTGATGAAGACAGTAAAATTCCACAGAATTTGAAGTTTCGGCAGATTTTTCAGCTCGATGCTTCGGCATTGCTGAGTTCGGCCGGTGGTACTAGCGGCAGTCTTGAGCGGTTACTAACAAAGATTTTTAACGAGGCTTACGCAGCAAAGAATATGATTATTTATTTTAATGATGCGCAGCTATTTTTCAAAGAAGGAATGGGCTCGGTTGATTTGACGAATTTCTTGATGCCGATTATTGAGGCAGGGAACCTAAGGATTATTCTTTCGATTGAAGAACAGGAGTTCTTGCAATTGTCAGCCCGCAAGAGCGGGGTAGCGAATTTATTCAACCGGGTGAATATTGCGCCAACCGATGAGGTCGCAACGATGCGTGTGATGGAAGATCAGGTGCCGAATTTTGAGGCGAGATTCGGGGTGTTTTATACTTATCCGGCTATGAAAGAAGCTTATCGGCTTGGCGATCGCTATATTAATGATCGGGCGGAACCGGGGCGAGCGTTGAGAATGCTAGAAATCAGTGCGGAATATGCTGAGGATGGAATTGTAAACATGAGCTCGGTACAAAATGCGGTTGAAGCTAGTTTGGGTGTAAAGGTTAAGGTTGCCGGTTCGCAGGATGACCGCAAGCGGCTACTGAATATGGAGGATTTGATTCATCAGCGGATGGTAAATCAAAAAGATGCCGTGAAGACGGTAAGCTCAGCTTTGCAACGAGCGGCGGCTGGTGTGCGCAGCCAAAATCGCCCGATCGGCACCTTTCTCTTTTTGGGACCAACTGGGGTTGGGAAAACTGAGCTAGCCAAGGCAATCAGCAATGTGTATTTTAGTGGTGAAAGTGAGATTATCCGCCTAGATTTGAATGAATTCGTAGCGGCTAGCGACGTGAATCGTTTGATTGCGGATGGCGCTGAAGACGAAATGAGCTTGACTGCGCAGATAATGAAGCAACCGTTCTCGATTGTTTTGCTCGATGAAATTGAAAAAGCGCACCCGCAAGTTTTGACAGCGCTCTTGCAAGTGTTAGATGAAGGGATGCTGCGCGACATTAAAAATCGCGAAGTGAGTTTTCGCGATGCGATTATTGTGGCAACGAGTAATGCTGGTGCGGATTTAGTGCGCAAGAAAATTGCTGCTGGCGAGGAGCTCCCACAGGTCAAGGATGAGATTATGAATCATTTGATCGAGACTGGTGAATTTCGACCGGAATTTTTGAACCGTTTTGATGAAGTTTGCGTGTTTACGCCACTTAGTAAAGATGATTTGCTTAAAGTCGCCGATCTGATGATTGCAAGTACGAATAAGACTTTGAGTGCGCAAAAGATTTCTGTGAAGTTAGATAACGCCGCGAAACAGGTACTAGTTGACCATGGTTACGATCCGCAGCTGGGTGCGCGACCAATGCGTCGAATTATCCAAAAGACGGTAGAGAACTTGGTTGCAAAAGCAATCCTAGCCGGAAAAGCCGAGACCGGGACCGAGGTTGAAATTAGCGCAGCGGATATCGAGGCGGAATTGGCATAAAAAATCCCCAGTCACCACAGCGGCTAGGGATTCTGTTGCTGTCTTCAGTAATAACTACGAACTTTAGTATATGAAATTGTGCGTATATTGGTGATAAGACCTGCTTCCTGGTAAACCTCGGACTCCATATAGGATTCTGGAAACGCCCGAAAGGCATTTTTATACTTTGCTGCCTTTCTGGAATCGTGCCAAAGAATCCACCATTCATCTTTCCAGCGGAACCTGAGCCATAGATAATCGGCGTTCTCACCATTTGTGCCGATTACCAGCGACGATTCTTCACCATTAGCCAGCAAATAGCAGGTGAATTCCCGCAGAGTGCTTAAATCGAATCCAATTTGGTTGGGCGATGCAAGCTCTCTATGCAGAAATCTTTCCAACTTCTGACTACTTGGCTTCCAGTCCTGCAAATCGTTCAACTTGCTACGCAGGAAATGCTCGGCATCATCGCGTAGCAATTTCTCGTGCAGGTTAGTGCACAGTGCGACAACCCCATAGATAGGAGCGCACGCAATAAATGCCGCGACCATTATTGCCACCATAGCGACGATAATAATTGGCCAAAATTCGACTAAGAGTTCTATCATTTAGAACCCCCCTTTCTAAAATGTGTTAACTGTTCTAGAACAGAAGCTTTAAGGTGCATTTTACGCCCCCATCTTTCCATTATAGCACACATTAGTAGAAAAGTCAATAGAGGGGAGTTTGGTGCTCCTAGGTCAAGAAAAATGTTATAATAAGGTTATGCCAAATCTATATAATCAGACAACGAAAGAAGTCGCCGCCCTGTTTGACGTTGACCGTGAGGCGGGTCTCAGCACGCATGAAGTTGATAAGCGTCGCGCTAAGTATGGGAAAAACCGGATTGATATTGAAAAAACGCCACTGTGGAAGGTGCTGCTGGAGCCCTTTATAGACATTTTTATGTTGGTACTTTTGGCCGCGCTTGTGCTTTCGGCGCTGCAGGGTAACTGGATTGAAGCGTTTACAGTTGCGGCAATTATGGTGGCTGATGCGGCAATTTATTATGTACAACGGTTTTCGACCGAGCGGATTTTGCGGTCTTTGCAACGCGAGCTAACGCAAACCGTAATTGTGCGTAGAAGTGGGAAAGAAATTTCGATTGATACTTCGGAGCTGGTGCCGGGCGATATTGTTATCTTGCATGAAGGCGATCGTATCCCGGCGGACGGACGGATTTTGAGTGAATCCGGGCTGCTGAGCAACGAGTCAATGTTGACGGGCGAGTCGGAGGCGATTGCCAAAGACGCTGGGGCTTTGTCCGGAGAAAAGAAAGTTTACGAGCAGACAAATATGGTCTTTTCCGGATCTTTTGTGATTACGGGAAGTGCTGAATTTATCGTGACGGCGACGGGGAATAATACGGAATATGGGCGGATTGCATCATTGGCGTCGAATCTCGGCGAGGAGAGTCCGATTCAGGTGAAGATGAATCGTTTGGTGCGTCAAATTGCCTTGGTAGTGGTGGGGCTTGCGGTTGTGCTTCTTGTGATTCAGTTAATTGATGGGATTAGCTTTCTGAGTGCGCTCGAATTTACCCTAGCGATGATCGTTTCAGCGGTGCCCGAAGGTTTGCCGATTGCGATTTCGATTATTCTCGCTCTTGGCGCTAAGCGGATGGCGAAAAAGAAGGCTTTGGTGCGCGAGCTGCAAGCGATCGAATCGATTGGAGTCGTGACGACAATTGCGGCGGATAAGACTGGGACCTTGACTGAGAATCGGCTAGCATTGCAGGAAATTTGGTCGGCAGATGGCCAGGATGACGATCTGCTTTGTACGCTGGCAGCAGCGGCTTTGCCCGAGACTTCCCTAGATGAAAATGACCGTTCGGTTATGAATGACCCGCTAGATACGAGTATGTTGGCGTATCTGCGCGATAAAAAAGCGCCACTTTGCCGCCAAGAACCGGTGCAATCGTATACTTT
>WSMR01000015.1 GCA_013316435.1 Candidatus Saccharimonadota bacterium
TTACAGATGTAAACTAGCGAATTGCGCTTATACATATTATGTCAAAATCATATTGACAAAAGCATAATTGTTTGATATAGTTGGACTATGATTGATACTGAATTGATACAAAAAGCCGGTCTAACAAAACCTCAAGCGCTGGTATATCTAACTCTGATCCAAACTGGGGCGCTAACTCCTGCCGAAATCGCTGAAAAAACCGGTGAAACCCGTACGAATACTTATGCCTTACTAAATAAGCTCGAAAAACTCCATCTCGTCCAAAATATCGGCGTTAAAACCGCTAGGTACCAAGCCGAAAATCCGTCTAGTCTCGAGGTTCTTGCTGAAAAACGCCGTAAAATTATTACAAAACATGAGCAAGAGCTGAAGGGCGGCATGTCTGCTCTGCTAGACCTGTTCTATGCACATAACGAAGCGCCTGGTAGCCAGACGCTGACGGGGCGTGACGGCATTAAAGAAGTTCATCGCGACGTCATCAACACCGGCGAGACGGTCTACTTAATTCGTACGCCATTCGACTCCAAATATGACGATCTGATTGAGATACATCGCAATCAACGCACGGCTAAAAATATAAAAACTATTGCCTTAACACCCGCTACGCCTCATGCCAAACAATACGCTACGGATGGAACCGACGAAAAATACCTCTTCGAGCGAACTATGATGCCAGAGAATGCTTACAAAAGCCCAGTCGAAATTATGATTTATGGCAAAAAGGTCGCCTTGATCTCTTACGGTGAAACAGAAATTACTACAATCATTACTTCTCCGGTAATTGCCGCAGCTTTTCGGGAGATTTTCCTGATGTTACAAGATTATTGGAAAGAGTACTGGCAAAAAGGCAAGCAATAGCCAATTAGCTTATGTTATAATGACCTCAATATGCGAAACCACGAACGAATCAATAATGCACCCCCCTACGAAATCGAGCACTTTGATGATTTTGAAGCGGCCGATATTGCTCTACGTGGGCTAGAAAGAATCTCTAGGGAGCGACGTCGCAAAGAGCTCGGGTCACAAGCCAAGTTGGAGACCGGACCCGAAGCCCACGCTAGCGCCGATGCTGAGGATGAAAATGAGGCCGAAACTAAAGTCGAGGATGCCTATGACGATGATTATTACGAAGATGAGTACTGGGACGAAGACTATGATTATGGTCCAGAACGAAGTGAGGAGCTAGAACGGGAGCAAAGATTTGAACTTTTTACAATACCACCAAGATTAGCAGAAGAATATAAATTACCGCGAGATTTACCGCCTGGGGTTGCGATTATGGGCGGTACGGCACGCAGCCTAGCACGCAGGCTAATTACTGGCGATACCGAGCCGATTCGCGATCTCGACTTAGTGTATATT
The DNA here is from genome assembly GCA_013316435.1 of Candidatus Saccharimonadota bacterium. GTDB lineage: Bacteria > Patescibacteriota > Saccharimonadia > Saccharimonadales > Saccharimonadaceae > Nanosyncoccus. The sequence continues at coordinate 1,363 of WSMR01000015.1, forward strand.
CCGGAGCTAGCGGATCTTGATAGTCCACCTACTGCACAGCAGCTAGACGAACTTTCGGCAAGATATATGCCCGACGATTATGTCTATGACCACGGCATTGGAACAGAAAAATTAGAAAGATATTTTGAAACTCGCGACTTTACAATTAATCAATGCCTTATTGCCGGCGATCGGCTATTGATTACTCAGGCCGCTTATGATGATTTTCAGGAAAATATCATCCGCCCGTCGTACGATTCGCAGCAGAGTGTTGATCAGCCCATCAACCAACGACTTTTTATCAAAGCGTTGCTATTACAAGCAGTTTTTCAGGAATGCACAAAATCATATCCTATGCTAGAGGACTTCTGCTTGGATGATATTGATGAAGTTATAGCGGAGTACGATAGTGAATACGACAATTATAACGAAGAAGATGAAAGTGAAGGCGAGGACGATGGCATTCGACTTTATCCTTTTAACCTTGCGCTCACGCTAAATAAAGCGATGAGTCGTGGGGCAGAAATCGCCACGAATTTTATTAGAAATCTAGTAGACTATGATGTAGTCGATCCGATCTATCTAAACGAACCGCTGAAGCTGGCAAGAAAACTCCGAGACCGATGCTATAACTTTGATTTTCGACCGATTGACGATTCTATCGATGGCGATTCACTGGAATATCAAGATCTATACGAAGAGTTTACGGGACTTAATGGTTATCAACCGCATGACCAAGCTATTAAGTCTGCTCTAAATGAATACAGATCAAGCAATATTAATCATTCCAACGAAGAACTACCCGAACGGTGGTCGGGCAAGTATTCGCAAGATGAGTATGATTGGATAAATCGTGAGGGGGAATATGCTACACCAAAGACTTTCAAGGAAGATCTTGGGGGAGACTCCGAATAAACGACGTCACAGCAATAAAACTATAAATCCTTCTAGCAAAAATAGCCCCCAACAAAGAGGGCTATTTTAAATGCTCAGGCAGAATAACTATTTATCCACTACTTCACCTTCGACAGCTTCGCCGTCATTGCTATCGTCAGCCTTTGCTTCATTATTTGCGCCTGCATCGGTAGTAGTATTCTGATACAACTTAGCGCCAATTGGCATCAAGACGTCGTTAAGAGTCTTCTGTGCGGCTTCATAAGCATCTTTATCGGCCGAATCATCTTCGAGAACTTTCTTCGCCTCCGCTGCGGCTTCTTTGATAGCCTTAGCGTCATCTTCGGAAATCTTGTCCTTATGCTCATCCGGCATCTTCTCGGCTTGATAAACGCTGTTCTCAAGCTGGTTCTTAGCGTCAATCGCCTCGCGCTTCTTTTTATCCTCGTCGGCATGCGCTTCAGCCTCTTTCTGCGCCTTCTCGATGTCTTCTTTGCTCATATTACCCGAGTTTTGGATGGTAATACTTTGCTCTTTGCCGGTCCCCTTATCTTTGGCGGTCACATTCAAGATACCGTTGGCGTCAATATTGAAGGTCACCTCAATCTGTGGCACACCGCGTGGCGCCGGGGCAATACCATCAAGCACAAACCGACCGAGAGATTTATTATCTTTCGCTAGTTCGCGCTCACCCTGGAGTACGTGAATTTCTACCTGCGGCTGGTTATCTGCTGCCGTCGAGAAAGTTTCCGACTTGCTGGTTGGAATTGTAGTATTTCGCTCAATTAGTTTGGTCGAAACACCACCCATAGTTTCAATGCCAAGTGAAAGTGGAGTCACGTCAAGTAACAGAACATCCTTTACGTCACCCTGAAGCACGCCACCTTGAATCGCTGCACCAACTGCCACAACTTCATCCGGATTCACACCCTGCATCGGGTCTTTGCCAAAGATTTTCTTTACTTCTTCAATCACGGCTGGCATACGGGTCATACCACCAACCATCACGACTTCATTGATATCCTTTGCACTTAGCTTGGCATCTTTCAGAGCCTTCTCAACTGGTTCTGCTAGGCGAGCAAGTAGTGGCTTTACCAACTCTTCAAGCTTCGCCCGGGTCAAAGTATATTCAAAGTGCTTCGGACCATCAGCGTCCGCTGTCAAGAATGGCAAGTTAATCTCGACTTCCTTGGCAGTCGAAAGCTCTTTCTTGGCTTTCTCGGCTTCGTCCTTGATTCGCTGCATTGCGGCGGCATCATTACGAATATCGACACCAGACTCCTTCTTGAACTCGTCGCAAAGGAAGTTCACGATGATATTATCGAAATCTTCCCCACCAAGATGCGTATCACCATTGGTCGATTTAACTTCAAATACGCCGTCACCAAGCTCAAGAATCGAAACATCAAACGTACCACCACCAAGGTCGAATACCGCAATTTTCTCATCTTTTTTACTCTCTAGACCGTAAGCAAGAGCCGCCGCGGTTGGTTCGTTAATGATACGCTTCACCTCAAGACCGGCGATTTTGCCAGCATCTTTGGTGGCTTGACGTTGTGAATCATCGAAGTAAGCCGGCACGGTAATAATAGCCTCGGTTACAGGCTCACCCAGGAATGCCTCAGCATCAGCCTTAATCTTGGAAAGCACCATTGCGGAGATTTCTTCCGGCGTATATTCCTTACCATCCATCTCAACCGCGACGCCGCTGCCTTTCTTAACGATTTTGTACGGCATAATATCGAGGTCGTGCTTGACTTCTTCGTCCTCAAACTTACGACCAATCAGGCGCTTAATGCCATAAATGGTATTCTTTGGATTAGTCACACGTTGACGCTGGGCAACTTTACCAACTAAACGATCACCTTTTTTAGTCACAGCAACCACTGACGGGGTCGTACGATCGCCCTCGCTATTGGTGATTACTTCCGGTTTACCTGCTACCATGTACGCAAAGGCGCTATTGGTTGTACCAAGGTCGATACCAATAATTTTTGACATAATGATTCCTTTCTTTAATAAATGCGATACATTTTTAAAAAACCAGTTCTTAATATCAGTTTATATCATTAGCAATCATGTGTCAAGACTGCTAACTACCCTAATTATAGCAAATTAGCACTCGGGTGTCAAGAGTGCTAAGCAATTTCGTAAAAATTGAAGGCCCCCACTCTACATGAAGGCCCTTGATTCACCAATTCTTTTCCATCCAATCATACTGATCAGGATTGGCGAATCTAATTTTTCGTTTTAACTGCGGATACTTCGCGAGAAGCCGAAGAATGTTCTTACCGTCAAAAAATATAATCATCCCACCTTCTCTCTTGTTTGCGTCATATTCACAGAAGCAAGTTTCGTGGTCAACGAACCAAATACCGCCAGCAAAATGCCAAATTAGCGACTCTTCGTCGGTCCGCATTGACGGTTTAAGCGCTATTGTATCACGCAGCTCTCCGCCTACAATAGCCGCATCTTCCAACCTAATACGCCTAGTCCTCTCTGAGCGTATGCAGGTTATTTCTGGCATTTCAACCGTCGGAAAGGTGATGCGTTGATACGCTTTCATAAAGTCTTCAAAGAGTTCATCAAGGATTTCTTCGTGACTCATGCCATCCGCGACATGTAACCAAACACAACACTTTAGGTCAGACATATACGCTTTTTTGACCAACTTCTCGGTCCTTTGACGCTCCATTGTTATTGGATTTCTTTTTTTCTTCATGCTTATTCCCCCTTTTTTCGTGCATAAATTTTGCAAATATAACAATCCGCAATTTTTAAGGTACATTTTCCCACCCCAAACGAGCCTCCGAAGAGGTCTATCTTCATAATAGCACAGACTATGCTTTTTGTCAATAGTCTTGCAATGTTTTGGGTAATTCTTGTGATTTTTGAGATTTTAGAGACTTTAAAGATTTCAAGATTTCAAGATTTTTTGGCGGGATTGCGGGATTTGGTCTGGCAAGCCCGAAGATAAAGAATACAAAAAACACCGAGAAACCCCCCCATGAGCGAAGCAATCATATCCCACATCGTATCTGAAACACCTGATTTGACCAGTTCTTGCATATGGCCACCAAAAACCTCATCATACAAGAATTCGTAACACTCCCAACCCACCGCTACTAGCGCCACTGCGCTCACCAAAAACAGGATTTGGAACCATAATATATCCTTTTTGCTGCTACTTTGACGCCGAAACAGCTCAAAAAACTCCTGCCCGGCTGCAACCACCAAAATACCGGAAGAAAAATGCACAATTTTGTCATAATACGAGTCGTTACTCGCAGTTACCAGCACCTCGCTATACCAATTCAAATCAATTCCAAGCACCATCGCCACAATCAGAAAAACTTCGTACGCTAAGATTAGCGGCGTACTAGCTTCAAATTTTCGCAAACGAAAGAAATCCGGCACAAAAGGCAGAAAAATCGTCGCAAGATAACTTAGCGGCTTCACCCAAACCTCCGGCTGGACCAGCCAACCCACCAGCATCAACGCACCGCTAAACGAGATTAAGATTTGCAGCCCGCGGTTTAGGTTAGCTAGTTTATTCATGGAGACTATTTTATCACATAATCTAGCAATAAACTGTTACAATAATGTTATGAAAAGCGCCTTGAAGCGTAGTAGTCGAGATATTTTTAATCATATTGTGCTATTTTTTGTGATTGGCTGTGTCATCGGAACTTATTACGAAGAAATTCTTTGCCTGGTCCGTACTTTTATCGGCACTGGCGAGTGGCAATGGGTTTCGCGACGCGGTTTATTATACGGACCGTTTAGCCCAGTTTATGGCATTGGAGCGGTGCTGGTTTATCTATTATTTTATCGCCCGCAGCTGAAATTTTGGCCATCAGTTCTGCTTGGAGCTTTGTTTGGCGGCGCACTCGAGATTCTGCTTTCTCTAGGTCAAGAGATAGCTTTTGGCACCCGCTCTTGGAATTATTACGATCAACTTTGGCCTATTTTTAATGGTCGCACCACAATTCCATTTATGATCTTTTGGGGGCTACTAGTTGGAGTAGTTAATTGCTATCTCTACCCTTGGCTTGAAAAATTTTATCAAAAACTCCCGCTTCATAGCGTTGATATTATTTGCACGATACTGGCTGTCCTCCTGGTGCTCGATATTACCATCTCAATTGCGGCCTCCGTGCGCCAAAGTGCTCGACGCGCCGGTCAGCCAGCAACCACGCCGATTGGTATCTTCCTAGATGAAGTTTATGACGATGAACGCATGAAAAAGACTTTTGATAATGCCATCTATATTCGAGAATAGCAAAAAAGGCTCGCGATGAGCCCGGCAAAACATCTATCGACCACCGTAATCAGCATCATAGTCTTGCAAACAATAAAAATGTTGACAAAGACAAGTTGCTACGGTAGAATGAAGATATACAGAGATTGACCGACCCGCTAGGGCCGGGATTTTTAATTTGCAGAAAGGAACAAATGGAAGGATTAGATCTCAAACAACTAAGCTCAATGGTGAGTGTTATCGCCGAAGAAAAGGGTTTGCCGGAAGAAGTCGTACTTGATGTAGTACAGATGGCAATCGCCGCTGCATGGCGACGTGAGAATGGCGACCGCGAAATGAACGTGCGCGCCCTGCTCGATATTAATACCGGCAAAGCGACGGTTTTTGTTGAACGCGAAGTAATTGAAGACGGCTTGGCATATAATACCGCCACTGAAATCCCCTTGTCTGAAGCCAAAAAACTTGACAAAGATGCCGAGATTGGCGGCACGGTCGAGGAATCATTTGAGGTCACTGATTTTGGGCGCGTTGGCGCAGTAAGTGCAAAACAGGTCGTGTTACAACGTCTACGTGAAGCTGAACGAGACGCAGTGCTTTCTGAGTTTGAAGATAAAATCGGTACGGTTGTTACCGGCGTCGTCTCGCGAATCGAGCCACGCATTGTGCGAATTGACCTTGGTCGCGCAACTGGTATTATGCCAAAAAGTGAGCAAATTGACGGTGAATATTATACGGTTGGTGAACGCCTCCGCGTTTATATCAAGGGCGTAGAACACGACGACGCTAAGGCTCAGCTCGTACTTTCACGCGGTAATGCTGAATTTATTGAATATCTCTTCCGCCAGGAAGTACCGGAGCTCGAAAACGGTTCCGTAGAGATCCGCGCGATTGCTCGCGAAGCTGGTCGACGCACCAAAATCGCTGTCATGTCGACTGTTCCTGGTGTTGATCCAGTGGGGACTTTTGTCGGTGGTCGCGGAGTACGCGTACAAGCAATCATGAATGAAATTGGTGACCGCGAGAAAATTGATATTATCAACTGGAGCGAGAACCCACAGGAATTTATTCGCGAAGCGCTCGGCCCAGCTGAAGTTACCAAGGTAGAAATTGATGGTAAAAAGGCCAAAGTTTACGTCGCCGAAGACCAACAATCAATCGCGATTGGCCGCCAAGGTCAGAATGTTCGCCTAGCGTCGAAATTAACTGGCTACGATATTGATATTGAAGTTGCTAAAGCTCCGGAGCGCAAAAAGCGTAAGAATGCGGAAGACTCCTTGCTCAAAGCCTTAAGCGAGGCTGACAATGATGCAAGTAAAGAGACGGAAAATCCTTCCGAAGAACTAGACGAAGCTGTCGGAGTCAATGATTCTGAAGATACAAGCAGCAGCGTAGAGTAAACTAACAAGTGGGAAAGCCCCCTATACATCGTATAGGGGGCTATGGCTACATTATGTAGCGGCTATTTGATTGTGGTATAGAATGTCGGCTAATTATTGCCTCCTTCAATGTTTTCCCTCTCAAGATTATCCAGTATAGCATTTAATTCCTCAATCTGCTTCTGAATCTCCTGCCGCTGATTATCGCTTTGGCGTAATTTTTTCATTGTTCGCTGAAAATCTGCATCGCGCTGGGCTTGAAACTCTTTTTCAGGATCACCATCCGGATGATCGCTGATAAAAAGCATCTCAGGCGCCCCGATTGCATTAATTTCAAAATCAACATCATAACCAACACTGGATCGGGCACCGCGAATCTTATATACATTGTATTCCCCGGCACAAGACGTATAGAGAGGATAGTGCACATAGGCATGCTTACCTGGTTCCATCCAAGAAAAATTTCTCTCGGTGCCGTTACTAATTCCGATTGATCTATTACGCAAATTTGTTCCATGACAAACCGAACCAAGCGTCAAATCGTCAACCGCAACAAAATTCACCTCAGCAGTATACTTTGTATAATTATTAATGCAATAAACTTCAAAATGTACCGCCGCAGTTTCACCTGCTTTAACCTCGTATGGATACGAGGAGACAATGTCCGCATCCAACTGGTCAATGTTACTAGGCAGATCCACCCAAACTAACAGATCCTGATTTGCAGACAGTTCCCACTGGTTGTTGCTATTTCTACTAATGTCAATACCGTAGATATCAGTAAAACTTGCTGAGCACTCAACTACCTTTAGAATCGGGTGAACAACTCTAAACTTCTCCGTCAAAAGCGGCAAGATCATATTCATAAAAATGACAAATATGACAGTTACACCCAGTAAACCCCCAACGAGCCCCTTAACGAAAACTCTTTTGGGCGTGGTTTTAGTTGTTGCGGTAAAATCGTTACTCTTTTTCATAAGAATACCCTCCTTGGGATAGAAATCTAGGGGGAAATCCAAGCCATCAATCTCGTAATATGCGACCGAATAATCCCCTCTGTTATCAGTTGCTATGATCGTAACACGGATTATATATTTTGTCAATAGAATATAGGTCTTTATTGCAATCGGTCAAGATATCACAAAGTTTTTAACTTATGACAATACAAAACTTCATCCTGCACGATAACCGCTAATCAAGCTAGTACCGAATATCAACACCAAAATGAGGCCAGATCGGGGGGGCGATTCTGACCTCATTTTGGTTGCGGGAGTTGGATTTGAACCAACGACCTTTTGGTTATGAGCCAAACGAGCTACCAGGCTGCTCTATCCCGCGATATAAGACTATTATACACCAGTTCAAAAGCTTTTGCAAGCAGTTTTTACAAAAAATTTGCCCCGTAGACCTAGTCTGCGAGGCGTGGTTGCGAAAATTGATTGCAACCTATTTTTGGCTCATTTGGGACTTATACCAGTCCCAAAACTCCTTTTCCTGCTTTTTACGCCATTTTTTGAACTCTTTCAGGCCTTTCTTTCCCTTCTTTTTGGCTTTTTTGTACTCCTTTTTAATTTTCTTTTGGAGTTTTTGCCATTTTTTCTTAGCCTTACGCGTCAATTTTTCCCGATCAGCTTTGGAATCGTTCCAAAACCGTTTCGCACCGTCGGTAAAATCGGAAACTTTTGATTTCACGTCTTCATAGCTCGCCGCCTGGCAAACTACAGGCTGAGAAACGACTGGAGTCAAGCTAATTAGGCTCATGGTTAAGGCGCAAAGTGCAAGCATTTTCTTCAGTTTTATCATTCTATCGCCCCCCTTCTTGACAAAACTATATGCTAGAGACCAACTACTATGAACCGTTATAATAGAGTCCCTCTTTATCTATTATATCACAGATAGCCTATAAAGTCAATAGGAAAACGCACACTTAATTCGATTTGCGCTTCTCGAGAAGCCTATATAATAATGGTGGCATCAGATAAATTTGCAAGGCATTAGCCGGTCCGGAGAAGAATTGCAACGTAATAGCGTATGCAATTACAAGCGCTAGGAGTAACGGCAAATCGGGGTTTTGCCAAAATTCGCTCCTAGAGCCAAATGCCAGCCAAAGCGCCAAAATCACTAGCCCGATACCGACCAGCCCAAGTTCGAGCAAAAGGCTAATCGGCTCGTTCTGAATAATCGCGTTGGGCTGAGCAAGATTATTCTCCGGAAAAGCCCGCGAAATAGCAACTCCCGCGCCACCAAGTCCGACCCCAAACAATGGGTTCTTTAGCCAGGTTTGCAAGCCTACGCCACTAAGGCCCAAGCGAACATTTGTTGAAGCCGGGATATAACCATCAAATTTCGACTCCAACCCACTTTGATCAGTAGCAATATTCCCATTAGTATCTTGAGAGTTTTCCACAGGCTTCTCCGTAAGGTTACCCGTCGACTCCTCTTCCAGGCTCGGAGTCTCTAGCATCGTGTTCGCCTGCGGTCTCAAATCTATAATGCCAAGCGAGAGTTGATGGATCACCTTCGTCGTTCCAGAACAGAAATTGTCCGTAGTCGGGCTGATAACGGCAAGCACCCCCTGCGCCGCCAGCGTAAATAGAAAGGTCGCCACCGGAATAACAATAAGACATAATTTGATCTTCCCGAGTTGACGCACGAAAGCGAATACTAATAAAATTGCTAGCGCAATCGCAAAGGCATAAATCGCACCACGCGACAATGTCAAAAAGAGCGTTGCAGAGAAGAAACTGGCAAATGCCACCAGCCAACAGCGTTGCCGACGCGGATAGGTGCGAAAAGTCAGGAGATAAAGCGCAAGCAGAGTTGGCGCAAGCAGTAAATTCCCCATGTATTGTGGTTCAATCGCAAAACCAGAAGGATGCGGGAATCCAAAGGTCCATGAAGTACAACCCAAACAAAGCAGCGTATTTTCTCGTGACGCACCAAGAACATCAAACAGGCATTGCAGCCAACAAAAGAGACAAATTAACGCCGTTGACACAAAAAGAGCTGCAATTAGATTGTGTGAAAAATGCTTAGTCGGCTTTAGAAGCGGCAAAAAGTAGATCAGCACAAAAACTGCGAAAAACAGCAACCAAATAATTCCGGCCGTGAGTACGGCACGCAAAGGATTCGCCGACCAAAAAATCGAAAGCGTGGCATAAAGCGGAAAAAGTGCAAATAGAAAAAATTTGCGATCGGTTAGATTGCCAAAATTCTTAGCCCAAAAACGCGACGGACGAGATTCTTCTGCTTTGATACGGCTCGACTGCTGGCTTACCCCGAAAACGATTAGGGTTATAAAAGCTACCAGGTCAAATACCACCAACCAAATCAACGGCAAAGAAAGCTCAAAATTCATGGTCGTATCTTTCCCTAGCGAAATAATCGGATAGTAAGAAAAGAACAAAATTACCGGTAAGGCATACACAAGACCAAGGCAAAGCCGACGCAGAAATTTCATGTTATAATTATACCATGAAAAAAATCTTGTTCACTTCCCATACGGCTAATTTTGCGAAGTTTAATCAGCCTTTTATACAAGATTTGCGAAAGAAAGGTCATATCGTCCATTATGCTTCCGCTGACGATGAACCCGTGGAAGGGGTTGATCGTCATATCACAATCGACTTTGCGCGCTCGCCCTATCGCCTCGACAAGCACCTAAAAGCATACCGTCAGTTACGCCCACTGATCGAGACTGAGCAGTATGATCTGATTCATACGCATACACCATCGGGCGGAGTAGTAACACGCCTGGCGACAAAACCATTGCGTCGCCGGCAAAAACGTGCTCAGCAAAAAATCACGCCACTTATCTACACTGCCCACGGATTCCATTTTTACCACGGTGCGCCGCTAATCAATTGGCTGATGTTTTATCCAATTGAAAAATGGCTATCTCGAGATACCGATATGATTTTAACCATCAATCACGAGGACGCCACCTTGGCCGAGAAACATTTTCAGGCGGGATCAGTCAAAAGACTTGACGGCGTCGGCGTAAATCTCACAAATTTTCACCCCGTGAATCAGGCGACAAAATCACGCCTACGTAAACAACACGGCTACCAAAATAGTGATTTTATACTAATTTATGTTGCTGAACTAAATAAAAACAAAGACCAAGAGTTTGTCATTAAAAACACCCGGGAGCTAGTTAAATCGATCCCTTCGCTTAGGGTTGTGCTGGTAGGTAAAGGCGCAAAAAGACAAAAGTTAGAGAAGTTAACTACGAAGTTAGGACTACGAAAAATCGTAACTTTTTTGGGCTACCGTAAGGACTTAAATGAGCTATATCAAATGTCTGACGTGGTGATCTCGGCAAGTCATCGCGAAGGCTTGGGGCTCAGCGTGATTGAGGGCATGGCCTGCGGTCTGCCAGCGGTAATTCGTGATAATCGTGGTCATCGGGAAATCATCTCGAACCCAAAAATCGGGTATTTGTTTCAAGCCGGCACCGAATTTCAAGCCGCAGTTAACGAACTATACCAACAGCCAGCTAGACGTCGACAAATGGGCCAAGCAGCAGCAAAATCCGTCGAACGTTTCTCGCTAGACCATGCACGCGCTAAAATGCAAGCTATCTATCATAAATTTTTAGAGAAATAAATCCGTATTACATTGTATATACAATGTACAGACAACGTATTACGCCCTACTTTGCACCCTTATGCAGAAGCACCGCACCGATCGTCCGAAACAGGATTCTTAGATCCATACCAAGTGACCAATTCTGAATATAATAAATATCGAGTGCACGCCGCTCTTCAAACGAAATATCCCGCCGCCCGGAAACCTGAGCTAGGCCAGTCAGACCGGATTTTACTGACAAAAGTAGCGAGCGGTCACCATAATGACGTAGCTCACCCGGCACCAACGCCCGCGGTCCTACCAACGAAATATCGCCCATCAATACGTTCACTAGCTGCGGCAATTCATCGAGCGAAGTTGCGCGCAGAAACTTCCCAAGCTTGGTAATCCGTGGGTCGTAATCGATTTTGTCACCATTTTTGCGATATTTTTTGATCAGTTCGGGCTTACCCATTTTGATAAAAGCTTCTTCTGGCGACATTCCGCAATATTCTATTTTCATGGAGCGGAATTTGTAAATTCGGAAGCGACGATTGTAGCGCGAAAGTCGCACTTCGGAATAGAAAGCTGGCGACTTTGGATCGGAAATTTTTTCTGCCAGCCAAATTAATAGCATCGGAATCAGCGCCAAAATGAATATAATACCGCCAAGCACAAGATCTGATAGACGCTTGACAAAGCGAGCACTGCCCGCGAGCGGTGTAACGGGCACAAAAATTGCTGGTGTACTACCGATTAACTCTAAATCTCCCACCTGCGACGACAACGCCATAGTTGACGGCACATAATAATACAGCAGATGATGATTCAAGCTCTGTCGATAGACATAATCTGAATTTTTGTCATCGGTCTGAAAAACAACGTCGGGATGGACTTTTTTGAGCACTTCTTTGAGTGAAGAGTATTGCTTTTTGCGTAAATCCTTGGGGATATATTTCGCTCCCGCAACTACGCCCGCCAAGCTAAACCCGGACTCCGGGAAAGCCGAAATATAATCCGCCAAATACTCGGTATTGGCGTGATTCCCCACGATTACCGCACTCAGAGTCGCGTTTTTGCTGTGTTTAAGAGCAAGACTACGTATGAACCGCACGAGGCCACGAAAAATACAAAGCAGAATAAAGCAAGACGCTACCGAATAAAGCGCCATTATCCGCACCGGAAAAAGATCCAGGTTAAAAAAGAAGTCGCAAGTAATAATCGCCATCATCCCGGTAATTGAAGCAAGTAGTAACCTCAATATTTCTACGGTACGGCTAGCTTTTAAGAAAATTGATTTCTTATATAATCCAAAACACGCCAAAATCACCAGGTAAACTGGCAAGAGCGACAACATACTCACAAAGAATTGCCATGGATTTGATTCAAAATAAAACGGGCGCTGGTCGAGATGTGTCCGCACATAGTAGGCCGTCAAAAAAGATAGGATAATTGCTAGAGCATCCCCGAAAATTAACGAGATATGAAAAATGACGCCATAATCTTTCTTCATACCTTAATTTTAACATAAGAAGTGGTGTTTTGAAAGTTTGCTATTGATAATTATACTAATCTGTGATATAATATAAGGTTGGGGTGATTTTTCCTGGCAAAACTGCTATAATGAACTTGGTATGAAAGATAAGATTTTAGTAACTGGGGGAACTGGCTATATCGGCTCACACACTGCCGTTGAACTGCTTCAAGCTAGCTACGAAGTAGAAATTCTCGATAACCTCTATAATAGTAAGGTCGAGGTCCTAGACCAAATCAAAGAAT
>WSMR01000005.1 GCA_013316435.1 Candidatus Saccharimonadota bacterium
CGGTAGTGGCTTAGATAAAACTGGTGCAAGTATTGGTCCAGGGATGATAGTTTCAACTGAGAAACTAAATCAGATTGAAGAGGTTGATGCACGAGGGCGGTTAATACGTCTGCAGCCAGGCGTGAAACTAGGCGAGCTAAATCAAGCTTTGCGTTTAAATGGTTTATGGCTGCCAATTGGTTATGATAAGCGTGCTACGATCGGTGGCTTGATTTCAGATAATCCTACCGACGACTATAGCTATAAGTACGGTGGGATTTTCCACTATGTTGAACGTGTAGAAATTACATTGCCGAGCGGAGATCTAGTGCAGTTGGCTGCGATACCGCAACGGGCGGCCGATTCTAAAGCTAAGGAGGATTCTGCTGAAGGGGTATTGTATCGCAAAGTAAATCAGCTACTAGATGAGCAAGCGGACACTATTCTAGACCGCTCAATGCGACCGTTTGATGCTGAGGGCTATGCCAATATAGTGCGGGTGCGCGAAAAACACATGATGAATTTACTTCCGCTACTGTTTGCCTCGCAAGGGACTTTGGGCGCAATCACCGATATTATTTTACGCCTTGAGCCGCTGCCTTCTACGTCGCGGAGAATGATGGTTTCATTCCATGACCTAAAGACGGCGCAGAGGTTTATGAACTATGCGCGCGATTTAAAGCCGTATTTACTGAAACTAGTTGATTTGGCAATTATTGAGCGGGCTATCGAAAACGGCAAAAAACTAGATTTTGTGACTAGAAAGCTTGGTAAAGGCGTGCTAGTTATAGCAGGATTTGACTTTTCTAAGCACAAGACCAAGCGATGCCTGGAGCAACTGAGTGAGCTTTTGCCCAACAACGCACAGCAGTTGATTGAAACGGTGGAAAATTATGAAGATTTTGAGGAAATTGAAAGCTTCTTGACTAACTACCTGAATGATGGTGATGGTGATGGTGAACGTACTGCGATCTTGGATAATGTATTTGTTCCGAGCATGAATTTTACCGATTTTGTGCAAGGGCTCAAAACTTTGGAGCAAACTGTCCGCAAAGATTTGCCGATTTATGGATCATTTGCTGCACCGAACTATAACCTGAGACCGGATTTTGATTTATCAGATTTCGGTGACCGTCAGGAAGCAGTAGATTTTATGCAGACGTATAGTGAACTCGTAGTATCTTGCCAAGGTTCAATCACTGCGAATTACCCCGAAGGTAGAACACGCTCAATCGTGCAAATCGCTACGCTTTCAGCAAACGAGAGGCAATTATATGCAGGGATAAAATCGGCGTTTGATCCACTTAGTATTATGAACCCTGGAGTAAAGCTCGGCGCTTCAGCCGAGGATGCAGTTCGACATCTGCGGACTACCGAGAAGGGCGGCATAGTTACGCCTTAATGTAATATGACGAGGAACCCAAGCAAAGAAGCCCCATTCGATATTTTTTTCGAGGCGACGCAATTATTTCTTGTGCGATAGCATATGATATAATCGTAGAATGAAGACTACAAGAAAAAAATTATCTGACACTAGGGTGGAAATGCAGGTGACGCTGGATGCGGCGGATTTGAAGGTGGCGCGCAATCAGGCTCTGACGCGATTGGCTCAGGACTTGAAGGTGCAAGGCTTCCGCAAGGGTAAAGCCCCAGCTTCGCTCGTTGAAAAGCAAGTTTCACCAAACGAAATCGCCAACGAGACAATTGATATTGCGGTGCGTACCAATGTTGCTAAGGCATTTGAGGCGGAAAAACAGCCTCCGATTGCTATCACCAATGTCAATGTCACAAAATATGTTCCGGATGATACGGCTGAATTTACCGCTACCGCGGATGTTTTGCCCGACGTCAAGCTTGGTGACTATAAGAATTTGAAGGCGAAAATGGGTAAAGTTGAGCCGACTGCCGCTGATATACAAGAAATTATTGATAATATCGTAAAAGCGTATTCGGAAAAGACGGTTGCGAAGAAAAAAGCTGAACTAGGTGATGAAGTGATTATCGACTTCGTGGGTAAGCGCGAGAATGGTGAAGAATTTGCTGGTGGTAGTGCCAAGGACCATCATCTAGAACTTGGGTCAGGACAATTCATTCCAGGATTTGAGGATGCAATTGTGGGGCATGAGTCGGGTGACAAGTTCGACATCAAAGTGACTTTTCCGAAGGACTACCCGGAAAAAAGTCTTGCCGGTCAGCCAGCTATTTTTGAGACTTTGGTAAAACAGGTTAACGAAGTTAAAGTTCCAAAATTAGATAACGAGCTAGCGAAAAAATGTGGTAATTTTGAGACCGTGGCGGATTTAAAAGCCGATATCAAGAAAAATTTGCAGGCGCAGAATCATCAGCGAGCTTATGAGCAATATCGGGATGATCTTGTTCAGGATTTAGTTAAGAAGTCAAAAGTTGCAGCACCGGAGATTTTGATTAATGATCAAATGCGTTTTATTCGCGACGATTTGACTCGTAATGTTGCAAGTCACGGCATGACTTTGGAGCAATACTTGGCTCAGTCCGGTATGACGATAGAAGAATGGGAAAAGCAAGCCAAGGACGTTGCCGAGCAACGCGTGAAATCATCCTTGGTTTTGCAGATTTTAGCTCGTGAGCAGAATATCCAGGTGAGCGATGCTGAAGTTGAGGCAAAAATTGCGGAGCTTCGTGATGTTTATCAAAACTCGAAAGAGGCACTTGATAACCTGAAAAAACCGGAAGTGCGTCAAGACATCAAAAATCGTATGATTATCGACAAGACTTTGGACTTTTTGACGGTAGAGAATTTGCAGAGTGCAGATAAGTCGAAAAAGGATACAAAAACCACGCAGACGGCTAAGAAGCCATCGCCAAAGAAAGACAGCAAGAAGACTACAAAGACAACTAAAAAATCAGACACGAAATAGCTGGCGAAAACTGAGTTAGACGGACGTACTGTTTAGATTCGCGTTCAGGACGCACTAAAAAGCTTGCAATTTTGACTCGACTAGAGTATAATTAATGGTAGAGTTTCAAGCTGGATACTATTGCTGTGCGTATCTAGCATATAATAAAAGTTATAGTTAAATAGGGAAGTTTATGCCAACAATTAATCAGTTGATTCGTAAACCACGCAAAAAGGCGATCAAAAAGTCGAAGGCGCCTGCTCTTGGGAGCATCGTGAACACTTTGAAGACTCGTAAATATGACCAAGCTGCGCCTTTGAAACGCGGCGTATGTCTAAAAGTTACAACCAAAACTCCGAAGAAGCCAAACTCGGCTCTTCGTAAGGTTGCGCGTGTCCGTTTGACCAACGGTCAGGAAGTTTGGGCTTATATCGGTGGGGAAGGCCACAATCTTCAAGAGCACGCTGTGGTGCTGGTGCGCGGTGGTCGTGTGCCGGATTTGCCAGGTGTGCGCTATCATATTGTGCGCGGTACGCTCGATCTTCAAGGCGTGCAGGGTCGCAAGCAAGGTCGTTCTAAATATGGTGCAAAGAAGGGAGAATAGTTATGCCACGTAAAGTTACTAAATCTTTGCAACGTAAAATTTCACCGGATCGTAAGTATCAGTCTGTTTTGGTGCAGCGTTTAATTAATAAAAGCATGCTTGATGGCAAGAAACAGGTTGCCGAACGTGCTGTTTATGAAGCGCTTGAAGGTGCAGCAAAGAAGTTGAAGTCGGAAGATCCAGTTGAGGTTTTTGAAAAAGCAATCGCCAATATTTCGCCGGATTTTGAAGTGAAATCTCGTCGAGTTGGTGGTGCTAACTATCAAATTCCATTCCCGATTTCCGGTCATCGTCAAGAGCATTTTGCTTTCACTTGGTTAGTCCAAGCGGCGCGCGCTCGTAGCGGTATGCCGTACGCGAAGCGCCTTGAGCTAGAAATCGTTGATGCCTACAATGAAACTGGTGCTGCCTTCAAGAAGAAGGAAGATTGTCACCGCATGGCTGAGGCAAACCGTGCCTTTGCACATTTTGCAAGAGCATAGGATTATTAGCCTAGAAATTGAAAGAGGAGTCCGATGGGCTCCTCTTTTTACTCTGATTATGGCTTTGATTGTCAGAAAAATTACCGATTGGAAAACATAATGTAGTATATAGCCATGTCATTTTCCATTTCGCTAGTCCTTACCCATTCAACGAATTTAGGGTTTGTGTTAATTTCCTCAGTGTCACCGCAGTCTTGAGGCAGACCATTTGGTATCGGCCTGGAGTGGCGCATCACTAAGAGCGTATGCGTAGGACTCGTGGAGGTGATATAAAATTCCTCCGTGTCGCCATTGTAGTCCCCTTGAATGAAATTGTCTAAGGTAATTCGCCACTCCAGTCGTGAATATTCTGATGAAAACGGCGGGAAAGCGGCGAGCAACGGGTATGGCATTCGTCCACATATATCCGCTCTTTGCGCAAATCCTATTGGTAGTCTTCGAGAAAAAACGAGATTAAGATTTGGCAAAGTGTCGCCAAAAAGAGATACTATCACCTGGTCGGTGCCGCAATCGTTTTTGCGAATCGTATAGCTCGCCTCCCCACATAGCTACCTAAGCTCAGTATCTGAGAGTAACTTCGTCTGCATTTCCATAAAAAATCTCCCTTTTCTTTAGGCTAGACATCAAAGTCTTTAGATAGATTAAAGTTCTTTTATGCCCGCCCACATAATTATCTCTCCATTCTATCACAGATTGATATAAAAGTCAAGACCTTGAACATTGAAAGTAGTTTTTAACATGAAAATACCACCCCTAATTCGCGGTATTCTTTGAATCTTGGGGTGGTTTTTGCGTCTGATGTTGTAGTTTTTTCTGTGTCGCTAAATTGCTGCCGCGAGTTCTTCGGCAACAAGTTCTGATCCCGCCAGGGAACCTTCGTTTGTTTCTGCGGTGCACAGTGCTTCGCATTCTTTTCTTAAGGCACTGAATGGATGTTCTTTCAACACATCCCGCAGATATAGCTTAATCCGTCGTACCTCTTTTGGGCGCTCTTTTTTGAAAGTGCGCTCAAGCCTGCTGTATTCGCGACGGAGCGTCTTGTCATTCTTGCTGGCAAGCAGAAACTTAAGCAGGCAAATACAAATAGCGATACCCCTAAAAAAGTGGGGCATCTCCCCAGGTAATTGCAATCCTCCCGGCAAGGGTTTCGTATTATCCGGCCGGTAGCAGATCCAAATGCAGCCTTCTTTGCACCGAACTGTAATGACCCAACAACTGTGGCAAATATCCCATAAACCGGTAGGATATTCATACGCTGCATTCGGTAAATAGCTTGACGATAAAATCCCCCAAGCTCGGTCAAGCGCCCGGCGTAGCTCGGCAGCTTCGGCCTCATTGCTGGCAATGAGAAATGCGTCACGACGCATTTCTACTCGTCTGCTATCAGGCTGGTTGTAACGGCGCGTTTGGGCTAAGAGCGAGCCCCCTAATCCAACTTGCTCGAAAGCCCTACGCAGGATCTCAATCGTTATCGGATCGAGGAATGACTCGTTTACTACTGTTTTTTTGAAACCTTTCAAGTTAACCTCCTTTGAGTTGACAATCCCAGTGCACTAACTAAAACATCAAACAGATTAAAGTGCGACTAGGAAATTTTCGAGTTCCAAGTACATCTTACCATTGTATCACAGATTTTTATTTATGTCAATAGTGAAGAAATTTACGAAAACTTTATCCTTATGGCAAAAGTGTGCTATAATTAACCGTAAGTAGGTTTAGGAGGAATCATGGTCAGATTAGCTATCAATGGGTTTGGTCGCATTGGTCGGTGCGCGTTTAAGATTGCTTTTGAACGTCAGGACGCTGAAATCGTAGCGATCAACACGATTGGCTTACCGATGGAACTAGCGCATTTGCTGAAATATGATTCCGCTTATGGAGTCTATGACCACGATATTGACTACGATGACAAGCATATTATTATTGACGGTCAGCCAATTTTATTCTTGCAGGAGGCAGACCCGTCAAGGCTGCCGTGGGATCGCTTAAAAGTTGATACGGTACTAGAATGTACTGGTAAATTCCGTTCACCCGCTGATGCGCGAGCCCATATCAAAGCTGGGGCGCGCAAAGTAGTAATTTCGGCGCCAGCCAAGGGCCAGGGTGCAAAGACGGTAGTGCTAGGCGTAAACGAAGAGGTTGTCACGGCTGATGATGATGTTATTTCTTGCGCTAGCTGTACAACCAATTGTATTGCGCCAGTAATGAAAGTTTTGGAAGATAACTTTGGGATCGAGAAAGCCATGATGACAACAGTGCATTCTTACACGGCTTCACAAAAGCTGCAAGATGACGCCGCAAAGGATTTGCGAGAAGCGCGTGCGGCGGCAGTCAACATCGTACCGACTAGTACTGGGGCATCAAAAGCTACCGCACTAACGATTCCAAGTCTCGAGAACAAATTTAACGGGCTTTCGGTGCGTGTGCCGAGCCTAGTGGTGTCGCTTGCCGATATCACGGCGCTAGTAAAGCGCCAAACTACGATTGCGGAGCTAAATCGAGTTTTCGAAAAAGCCGCCGATGAGCCATACTATGAAGGTATTCTTGCCGTGACGCACGAGCAGTTAGTTAGTACTGATTTTCGTGGTAATTCCAACTCGGCAATTGTAGACTTGCCGCTTACCGACGTAGTTGACGGTGATATGATAAAAATCGTCGCCTGGTATGACAATGAGTGGGGTTACTCGAATCGTTTAGTTGAACTATCGGTGGATTTTGGGAGGTAATATGCCGGAATATACAATTTATTTAGGAAGTGATCATCGCGGTTTTGAAGATCGTAAAGAACTAAAACCACTACTTGAAGGCTGTCATCAGTTTTTACGTATTGAAGATCTTGGGCCAAAGCGGCTGGATCCGGAGGATGATTTTAATGATATTGCGATTACGGTTGCTAGTGCGGTGCTGGGCAATGAGCACAGTTTTGGGGTACTAATTTGCGGTTCGGCGCATGGAGTTTGCATGCAGGCAAATCGGATTAAGGGGATTCGCGCAATCAATGCTTTGACGCCAGAAAGTGCGGTGGCAGGACGTGAGGATGACTATGCAAATGTACTCTGCCTCAGTGGCGACAACTTTAGCGCAGAGGAAATGGAGAAGATTGTGAAGGCGTTTTGTCATGCTCGGCCAAAAACCGACGAAAAATATCAAAGACGCGTCCAAAAACTAGATGACGATAGCAAATGGCCAGGGGGCGAGGCGTAATCTATGGCAGCAATTGTCCCGACCATTACCACTGACGATAAGGCGGTTTTTGACAAAAACTTGCAGGCGTTTGCGCAGTTTTCAAAACGGATTCAAATTGATACTTCGGATGGTACTTTTGCGGCGACGACTATGGTCGGACTCGATAATATGGAATTCCCAGCGGGTGCGCAAATTGATCTCCATCTGATGACAGCTAAACCGAGCCAATATCTCGAGCGGGTAATTGAGCTAAAACCGAGTCTCTGTATTGTGCATATTGAGGTGGATGATGATTTGATGCGAATTGCTCAGAGCTTGCACGGCGCGGGGATCAAGTTTGGGCTAGCTCTGCTTAAAGGCACTTATCCGCGAAGAGCACAACAGTTGATTTCTGAGGCTGACCACATGATGATTTTTGCCGGTTCGCTTGGGGCGCAGGGCGGTCAGGCCGATCTTTTGCAATACGAAAAAGTGCCCATTATTCGAGCCCTGAAGCAAGACATTGAAATTGGCTGGGATGGCGGAGCGAATTTGAGTAATGTCCGGGCGCTGGCGCATGCCGGAATTGATGTAATTAATGTTGGTAGCGCCATTACGAATGCTCCAGATTCGGCTGCGATGTACAAGGCGATTAGCGAAGAGGCCGAACGAAAGGGTGTTTTGATATGAGTCGTATCGTGAGCATTGGCCCGGCGGTCGAAGACATTTATTTGATTGATCGCGATGATTTGTCAGAAGTTAACTGGAACGGTCAATCGATTTTTTCGGGTCTTAGTTTTGGTGCAACGGTTGATATTGACAAAGTGGAATATCATGTTGGTGGCGGCGGTGTGAATGCAGCGGTGGCTTTTGCGCGTTTCGGCCACGAGACGATTTTTATGGGTAATCTTGCGCGCGACATCGGCGGTGAGGCAATTTTGCGTTGTTTTGATGAAGAAAATATTGATAGTAGTTATGCCGAAATAGTGGCTGGTATCACAGCGACCCGGGTTTTACTGATTGACGCAAAGACTGGTGAACGGACCGAACTAAAATTCGAGGGTGTAGCAAAGACAGCAAAAAACTTGAATGCGAAGGATCTAGACGATATTGAACCGGATTGGATTTATCTCGGGAGTCTAGGCGGAGATATGCACAAAGTACTAGAAATAGTGGAACGGGCGCAAAAGGTTGATGCAAGATTGATGTGGAATCCAGGTGCAGCCGAACTGAAGCATGCGAAAAAGGTGATTGGATTACTGAACGATGTTGACGCGTTGCTGGTAAATAAAGCCGAAGCGGCTCAGCTAGTACCGGGGGTGATTTTGACTGAGCTTTTGGCGCGCTTAAGTAATTATTGCAAGACGGTGATTATTACAGACGGAATTATGGGTGCGATTGCTACCGATCATATCGAAACTTATCGGCTGGGTGTTTACGAACAAAGCAGAATAAAAGACGTTAATGGTACTGGTGATGCCTTCGGGGCGGGATTTTTGGCGAAATATGCCGATGAGGAGAATTTTGCTGAGGTGCTAAAATATGCTTCAGCAAATGCCGTAAAAGTAGCACAGAAGTTTGGCGCTCAGGGCGGGATTATGAATGGTAGTGAAAAACTGCATCAGATGCCGATGGTGAAGATTGCTAATTTGTCGGAGTGGTCAACTTCATAAAGTGATAGTAAGTAGAAAGGAATAAGATGGCAAAAAACGATGAAATTGGAGATTTCCTAAAACAAGAGCAGAAAGTGCTTTCTGAGCTCGAAAAAGATGATGTGGCGCGGGCGCGGGCATACGCAAACGATTTGCTTAGAGGATTAAAGACCGTGCGAACTTATCCGCAAGGTGTGACAATTTTTGGTTCGGCACGATTTCCGCAGACAAATAAATATTGCAAGAAAGCACGTGAACTAGGGCAGCTGCTAGCACAAAATGGTCACACTGTGATTACGGGTGGCGGTCCAGGGATTATGGAAGCGGCTAGCCAAGGAGCGTTTGAATACGGCGGTCGCAGTATTGGACTTAATATTACCCTTGCGCACGAGCAGTTCCCGAACCCGTATCTAACCGACGTTTTGCAATTTCAATATTTCTTTGCACGCAAGGTTATGCTCGCGATGTCATCAAAAGTCTATGCGATGTTCCCAGGTGGTTTTGGTACGCTTGATGAACTTTCGGAAGTAATTGTTCTAATGCAGGAAAATAAAATGCCCAAAATGCCAGTTTTCCTGTTTGGCAAGAGTTACTGGCGACCATTAGTGCGTTTTGCAGAATCAAAAATGATTACTAATGGTGCAATTTCTAAGAAGGATTTGAAATTACTCTACGTAACGGATGATATTAAGGAAATTGTCAAAGCGGCTAATAAAATTGGCCATCCAAAGATCAAGACGAATTTCTATGATGGCTTCCGGGCACAATCAGGAATTGATGAACTGCCGGAAGAAGATCGATTGATTAAGTAGCGCGAAGGGGCTATAATACATTATATATGAGCAGTGGAGGATCAAAAATTGGGCGCAGTCTCGATCGCTGGATCGACGAGTGCAAGATGGCAATTTCCGGGATGGTTCTTGCGACCAGCAAGATAGATTTTTGGCTCGGGTTTTTAATTTCTTTTGTGCTTTTTGGCACACTAATGAATTTACTGGATGGCGGTTTTGGTGTTTTTAGTACAATGTTCGCCCTGGGCACCGCTGCTAGCTTTAGAATTATTGGTGAAGCATTTTTGGCAATTTTTGGAGTTGGGAAAGCTTTTGGTGATTGGGCTTTGATGTTTACGGTAGTGCTCTTGCAAAGTATTTTGATTGGACTGATTGTTTTTGTATGGCTAGCCAAACGTCGCCAAAAGGAGTCTGCGGTGGCTGAAGTAGCTAAAAACGCTAATAATGTCCAGGATGCCGGGATTGCAACTGGTCTAGCAATTCTTGGGACTGGTTGCCCGACTTGTGGGACGAGTTTGCTGGCACCGGTACTTAGCTCTTTTGTGAGTTCGGGTAGTTATTTGATTGCTGGTGTGATTTCTTGGGGGTTGACAGTTGCAGCAGTAGTGTTAATTTTATTTGCCATCAAGCGCGTAGGGCGAGATGCCTATGCTATAGTTGCAAGTGAAAGATTTTTGCAGAAGAGAAAGGAAAAGCATGTCACAAGCCACACCAAAAAATGAAACCGCAGGTCGAATCGGTCGGATTGTTTTAATAGCTGGAATCGTCTTTTTGTTTCTTGTTATTTTTGTGATTAGTGTGACGTATAAATCTCCAGCTAGCGCAGATGTTTGGGATATGCGCACGACAATTGGCAATCCTGAAGCAAAAAAGCATTATGTAATGTATACCGATTTGATGTGCCCATATTGCGATGTATTTTCGCGTGCGATTATGGACCATCAAGACGAATTTGAGCAATTCCTAGCAGATAACGATGTGCTATTTGAGATTCGTTTGACAGACATGCTATACTATGGCGCAGGTAGTGGGATGTCGCTAGATGCAGCTGAGGCGGCGCAGTGTGCAATTCGTGAAGATCGTTTTTGGGATTATTATCATGCGGCACTGAAGTCGCTATACGATGATTATCACTCCAAAGGTATTGGTAGTAGCAAAACCGCTACACCAATCAAAGATATGTCGGAAGATTATTGGCTGGAAATTGGGCTCGAAGCTGGAATTGGTGGGGACTTTGAAGATTGTGTCAAAAATCACGAAACTGCCGCCGAAGTTGAAGAGATTACTATGAAAGCCTCGCAATTTGCCGAGGGGATGCCAACTTTTACATTTGAGAAATTTAAGACTTCGGGTTTCAGTGATACATGGGGCTGGGAAGAAGCCAAAGATTTTCTTGAAGCTGGGCTCTAGGAGCTAGAATTCTGGGATCAAAATTTAAAATCTCGAGCCCCCAGTGGCGATAGTCAGAAACTACGGGTCTCTTTTTCGCCAGTTTCAAGGTTTTTAAGTTCATACTTGCGACTTTTAGCCTCGTTCTCACCAATTACAGTAGCAAAATTTGCAATTTTGCTTGCGTATTTGAGCCGATCGCCCAATTTTTTATTACTTACGATTACGTCGACTTTTTGCTCAGTTTTACGTAGATCATTCGCTAGCTCCTCAGAGAGAGCAAGCTCATTATTACTGAATGGAATCACGCAGACGTCGATTGGCTTTGCTTCTGCTAAGTTAATTAACTGATAATTTTGCAGGATCCAAAAGAGTCTTGTCAAACCGATTGAGCCGCCCACGCCTGGGAATTTTTGATCAGTATAATTGCTAGCGAGATTTTCATAGCGACCGCCGCTACAGAGCGACCCAATCTCGCGGTGGCCATTTGCAAAGGTTTCAAAAACCGTGCCGGTATAATAATCCAGTCCACGTACAATCAACATGTCGGCTTCTACTTGGATCGAATCATTTTGACCGATCTTGAGTTCAAGCAGCTTCATTACTTCGGTAAGTTCAATGACGCCGGTCTTGAATTGCTCATTACTGCAATCAAGAGCCTCCAACTGCGGTCGAACCTCATCAATAGAACCCGAAATATTCATGAACGTTGTTATTTTTACAATATCTTCCTCATTCAACCCTAATTCTTGAAGTGCTGAGATAGTTTTTTCTCGCGGGACTTTTTCGGCGTGGTCAATAATCGAGAAAATATCTTCGGCATTTCCTTCTAGCTCTAAAGATGAAATCAAACCACCGAGCAATTTGCGATTACTAACACGTACAACTAAATTCGAAAGTGGGAGAATTTTCACCGCCTCCACGAGCGTAGCAATCACTTCAGCGTCGTAATAAATTGGCAAACTATTTCGTCCAATAATATCAACATCACACTGATAAAATTCGCGGTAGCGTCCTTTTTGCGGCCGTTCACCCCGAAAATTACGACCGATTTGGGTAACTTTAAAAGGAAAGGCTAAATCACTTTCGTGCTCGACTACGTAGCGTGCTAGCGGTACTGTGTGATCAAACCTGAGAGCCTGGTCTGCCGACTCGGCATCTTCGGTAGTTTTGACAACTTTATAAATCTGCTTTTCGGTATCTCCGCCGGCTTTGGCGAGCAAAATTTCGGTACGATCAATTGTTGGAGTTTCAATACTTTGAAAGCCGTGGGCATGGAACTCGTTTAGGAAACCGTTTTTGAAACGGTCAAATTCACTTTGTAAGTTTGGCAGTAGTTCTTGCATTCCGCCGAGCGGCGCTGTATTGATTTTTTTCATGTTTTCTATTATACCACATAGACTGTAGCTAGAACCATGGAGGCACCGACCAAAAAACCAGCGCTTCGTCGCCAACCTGCGGTTAGCTCTAAAGCGCTGGAGGCACCGACCGGAATTGAACCGGTGTACGCGGTTTTGCAGACCGCTGCGTCACCACTCCGCCACAGTGCCATAGAACCATTTTAGCATATCTAAGTCTTTTAGCCAAAATCCGTACCTAATTCTAAATTTTCAGGGTATGTTATTATTGTTTTTAGAACTACTAGAAAAGGAGCACGCATGCAAGAAGTATTTGATTATCTAAAAGCTTTGGAAGTTAATTTCTTGGCAACCCGAACGAAAAACGGCGTGAGCTGTCGACCATTTGGTGATCCAGTTAAGTTTAACGAGAAAATTTACATGTTAACTCTAGCACATAAAGAAGTCGCAAAACAGCTTGCGAACGATAATCATATTTGCATCGTGGCATATAATCCTGAAAAGGGGAATTGGTTACGAATTTTTTGCGAAGCAGCTGATGATAGTGAGAATACGGCCGTCAAACAGGCGATTATTGATGAATTTGATTGGGCGGCTGAGGCTGGATATACGCTCGATAACCCGGACTTCAAATGCTATTACCTTGTAAACGCAAAAGCGGAGATTCGCGACTGTGATGGAGAGGTTTTGACGAGCTATGAATTTTAACTCCTCGCCTCACCCCTCCCGTACCACACAGCGAACGGCAAGACCGTTTCCGCGGTAATGGTTATGCTGAGGGAGGACATTCGTCGGGTACGTACTCAAGTAATGACCGTGCGTAGCAGAACCAGCAGTAGTAGACCACCAGTAGCCACTTGTGACGCGTTCGTTGATGTCGCCATACGAGCGATCGTAGCCGCCCGTACGGAGAAAGTTGAAAATCGCTGCTAGTCCCTTGAGCCCATCATATGCTGTAACTTTTACAACAATTTCGACTACAAGTTCACCAAAATCGAGAATTTTTATTGACTTTTATACATAAGCGTGGTATAATAGATATAGATATGGTGATTTGGGATTATTTCATGCGCAGAAAATGGCTTCTTCTTACTGTTTTGGCAGTGTTTTTGCTAAGCGGTACAGTGAGCGGTTATTTTTTGCGCAATTCCGATACTTTTGTAGTTGATAGTACGGTGCTTAATCAACCGAATGAGGTTGAAACCACGGAGTCTAATATCGCTCGCGTGCGGGTCCCGATATTATCTGAAGAAGAGGCGAATGCAGTTTCGGTTGCTAAGGAAGAGGAGCCCGCAGTTGAGACCGTTGAGCTTGCTGATAGCACAAATAATCTAGAGGACAGCTCATCCTTGGATAACGTCATTGCAGCTGCGGAATCGGTAGCTGAACCAGCCGAGGTAGTTGAAGCTCCTCAGGAGAGCCCCAAAGAAGTCGACGTTCCTCTGACTGGAGATTCGCAAGCCGACATCAATGCGGCTTGGCGGAGCCTGTTTACGGCTTGGCAGCAAGCAACTTGGACGATTTTTGGTGTAATTACCGTAGCCTTGTTGATGGTTATACTGGCTCGCTATTCATTTTGGCGCAAACTCCGCTAAGGCTCGTTTCGTCTTGCTATAGCTCTAGTACCGCCCCGCTTTAGTCTAATTTCGTGATTTTGCTAAAGTAGAATTTTTCGCCGGATTTTTTGAACTGATATTGGTAGCGGTTTAGGCGTTCTTTATATTCGTTAAAATCAGTTTGCTCAGCATCTTTGGCAACCGGACGAAATAAATCGTTGAAATTATAAAAACTGCGCTCGTCTTTATCGTAAATTCCCGCTCGCGAAATCAGATAAATAACTTCGCCTTCTTGGTAAATACGCTCAATTTCTTCGATAATTTCACGATGTTGATTAAGGGCGCAGGTCTGATTTTTGGCTTCAAAAGTCTCGTTGGCACGCTGATAGCTAAAATTCAAACAGCCCGAGCTAAAATTACCAGCATAGAACTTGGCTGATTCACCAAAAAGTTCCGAGAATTTAGCTTTCAAAGTGTCAACTGAAACCGTGACGGTGTTATCTTTTGCAGAAACTGTCGATCCTTGAGCCTCGATGCCAGTACTTGCGGCAGTCGCTTGATCTCTTGCGACTTGACGATAAGCCATATTTAGCAAATACTCCGGTTTGATGTCGCTCAGTTTATAATCATCGCTATAGAGATAATAGGCTGAAACGCTATCGGCATTGAGATCGGTTTTTATTTGGTCAAGCAGATAGCTATAGTTCGCAAGATACCAATCATCGTCCTTGACCGGTTCGGCAGCGGGTGCTTCAGCTTCTTGTATCTCATTTGTATTAACAATGTTCGTACCCTCAATGCGATAGCCAAGGTTGTAGAGCAGATGCACGCTGTAGCCAAAACCGAGCATAAGAATTATAATAATGACATCACGAAAGAAATTATTCCAACGTCGGCGACGGTTGGCGCGCTTCAACTGTTCGCTAAGCGTTGTCTGAAAAGTGTCGCTAATACTTTCTAGGAGTTCCTTCTGATTTGCGGCGATTTGCTCCTGCAGTGCCATAAAAGTGTCAAGATCGACGGTTTTTTTGCGCGTGCGCGTCGTCTTGGCTGCATCGGATTTCTTGGTTTTTACCTTGCTAACTTTTGTCGCTGAATTTGCGGTCTTGGTCACCTGAGTGCCTTTCTTGCCACGTTTAGTATTTTTTGTTACTTCTTCGCCCACCGTCATTTCTGTAGTATCTGACATATTTACCTCTCTTTAATGTCTTCATTGTAGCATAAGGGTTACGGTTTTCAATAAAAATGCTTGCGATTTTCTTAAACCCTAAGGGCGAATCTCATGCATTCTTGACGATTTAGTGAAAAACGCTTATACTTAAATCAATAAATTACAAAGGAGTAATCAATGGCTACAAAATCGACAAAAACTACCAAAGCGTCACGCTCAACCAAACCAGCAACAACCACCCGCAAGACCACGACAACTAGGACTCCGGCTCGCAAGACCACTACGGCGCGCAGTGCGGCTATGGCTAGTACAGAGGCTCCGGACGGTGAATATCGACCAATCTCAATGTGGGGTTACTTTGGCTGGGAAATTGTTTATGCAATTCCGGTAATCGGCTGGATTATTTGCGTTGGGCAGGCTTTCTGCGCAAATAATCGTAACTTGCGCAACTTTGCTCGTTCGCAATTTTGTTGGTTGATTCTATGGCTGATTTGGATTTGCGTACTAGCTGGACTCGGCGTGTTTACAAGTCTGTTCACGGCGTTTGGTTGGATTTAACGCAGATCACAATTCCAGTCCAAGCTAGACAAATGTTACTAGTTTGCTATAATTAATCTATAAAATGAGGAGAAAATCATGTCAATTGCATGGATTGTGATTTTGATTATTGTCGTAGTCTTGATCGTGGTGGTTTGGGGAACTTATAACAGTCTCGTGAAGCTGGACGAGCGGGTGAATGAGGCTTGGTCGGATATCACAGTACAGCTGAAGCGCCGTTCGGACTTGATTCCAAATTTGGTTGAGACCGTTAGGGGCTATGCCAAACACGAAACTGAAGCTATCAAAGCCGTTTCGGACGCTCGTGCCAAGATGATGGGTGCGCGTTCGGTTGAAGACACTGCAGAAGCGGACGGTTCGTTTGTCGGCGCTTTGTCGCGCCTGATGGCGGTTACGGAGTCGTACCCAGAACTAAAAGCGGACAAGAATTTCCAGCAGTTAAGTAGCGAGCTTACCGATACCGAAGACAAAATTCAGGCGGCGCGACGTTTTTATAATGCTGGCGCGAAGGAACTCAATACCAAGATCAAACTTTTCCCGTCAAATTTGATTAATAATTTGGTTGGTCACTTCAAAGCGCGAGACTACTTTGAGGTTTCCGAAGACGAAAAGGCCAAGATTGCTAATGCTCCAGAGGTAAAATTCTAAATAGGGCGGGCGCAGCTAACCCCTGCGCTGCCTTTTAGGTTGATTATGTATAAACAAATTGCAGCAAATAAACGAAACACCATATTCATTATGGGCTTTTTTGTGCTGATTGTCGGTGCGATTGGCTGGATAATTGCGTACTTTACGGAGGATTGGGCAGTTCTGATTTGGGTGTTTGTGATTGCGCTAGTTTATGCCATAATCCAATACTTCGCTTCGGCAAGTTTAGCCGTAGCGATGACCGGTGCCAAGCAGATTCAAAAGAAAGATAACCCGCGTTTTTATAATACGGTCGAGAATCTCTCGATTGCAACTGGGCTGCCAATGCCAAAAGTTTATATTATTGATGATCCGGCGCCAAACGCCTTCGCTTCGGGGCGTGATCCTAAACATGCGGTCGTGGCAGCAACCACCGGCCTACTAGATATTATGGACAACAAAGAGCTGAATGCCGTAATGGCGCACGAGATGTCGCACGTCAAAAACTATGATATTCGAGTTTCTATGATTACTTTCGGTTTGGTTTGTTTGGTGGGGTATATTGCTGACCTTGGGTTTCGGATGATGTTTTATACTAGTCGTCACGATGATGACGATAATAGTCCGATTGGCCTAATTGTAATGCTGCTAGTTTCAATTATCGCGCCAATTGCGGCGAGTCTAGCACAGCTAGCGGTTTCGCGCGAGCGTGAATATCTTGCTGATGCTTCAGCGGCGCAAATTACGCGCTATCCTGAGGGGATGATCTCAGCGCTGAAGAAGCTTGAAATTCATGGTCGCCCGATGCACCGTCAAAATCCTGCCACTGAGGCGATGTTCATCAATAGTCCGCTCAAAAAGGGTGCAATCAAGAATCTGTTTAGTACCCATCCATCTATAGAGAAGCGTATCGAAAGGCTTGAGCATGGCAAAACAAAGTTCTAAGGTTAATGGTCCTCGTTCGGAAAAGGTGCTAAGAAAGCCAAAGTTCCCTTCAAAAAAGGTGAGCAAAAACGCCAAAACTCCTACCAAAAATGTGTCAAAAAAGGGCTTTTTCGGCAAAATTGGGCAATTTTTGAGGAAAATTAAGCAAAAAGTATCAGAAAAGCGTGGAGAACACCTCCACCCGCACAAGAGCTTCCGACGTTCTTACCGCGAAGATTATTTGCGCACTACCAAAACCGCCGGTATTATGGAACAAATCATGGCGACGTTTCGCATGATTTTTAAACACTACAAAACCTTTTTGCCACTAATTTTACTGATGGTTGTGGGCTATATTTTGCTAGTAGGACTCATGAGCGAGGAATTTTACCAGGAATATCATGATTCAATCAACGAGGCTAACGAAGCTGAGGGTGTAGCCAAAATTGGCACGTTTGCCAAAGCGGCCCTACTGCTATCTTCTACCGTAACGACCGGTGGGCTTGATTCCGGTATGGACGAAGTCAGCCGAAGTTTTATGATGATTTTATTCTTGGTGATGTGGCTAGTGACGATTTATCTTGTGCGCCATTTTATGGCCGGCCATCAGCCAAAATTGCGCGACGGACTCTATAATGCACTTGCGCCACTAATTTCGACGTTGGCGGTACTGATAATTATCTTTATTCAGGCAATTCCATTGATGCTAGTTTTGATTACTTATTCGGCGGCGGTAGCGACTGGCTTTCTTGCAACACCGTTTTATGCCTTAATTTACTTCATTTTTGCGATGCTAATGCTATTAATCTCGGTTTATTGTTTCTCGAGTTCGCTGATTGCACTAGCTGCGGTGACAGCGCCTGGAGTTTATCCGCTCGTAGCGCTCGGTTCAGCGTCCGATTTAATGATGGGGCGGCGTATACATTTTATTGTGCGGCTAGTCGCTCTGCTAATAGTCGTGGTTCTAATATACATTATTGTAATGATGCCGGTGATTTTGCTTGACTTGTGGCTCAAAAGCAGTTTTGATTGGCTATCCAGTGTACCGATTGTGCCGTTTATGCTGCTGGCTTGTACTTGCTTTATCTTTGTTTACTCGGCAACTTATATTTATCAGTATTACCGTGCGCTGCTAGATTACCAAGAGAAGTAAGCGCTACCAAAATCTAAAATATGCTACAATAGAATTAGTTTTGGAGGTAAAATGACGAAAAATGAGGCCGAGCAGCGGATTTTGAGGTTACGCAAACTGATTGATGATTACCGTTATCATTATCACGTCTTGGACAAATCAATTATGTCGGAAGCGGCGGCCGATTCTTTGAAGCATGAATTGTCTAAACTTGAAAAGCAGTATCCGGATCTAGTCACGCCTGATTCGCCGACTCAGCGGGTGGCTGGACGTCCACTGGATAAATTTGAAAAAGTTCAACATCGCGAGCGGATGATTTCGCTCTCGGATGTGTTTTCGAAAGATGAGCTGAAAGAATGGGATAATTCAAATACGAAATTAGTTGGTCCCGTGCAAGAATATTTTACTGATATCAAAATGGATGGACTAGCTTGTGCTCTGCATTATCAAGACGGTGTGTTGGAAAAAGCTGTGACGCGTGGTGATGGTATGGTGGGCGAGAATGTGACAATGAATGTACGCACCATCGAGAATGTACCGCTAAGAATTGATGCGCCAGGACACGTGGAAGTGCGCGGGGAGATTGTGATTTTTAAACGTGATTTTGAGGAATTGAACCAGCAGCAAAAAAAGCGTGGTGAGAAACCGTTTGCGAACCCGCGTAATTTGGCTGCTGGCAGTATTCGCCAGCTTAATCCGCGAGTGGCGGCTTCGCGCCGACTCAGATTTATGGCTTATGACCTGGTCGAACCGAATCTTGCCAAACATTCTGAGGCCTATGCTTGGCTCAGGAAAATGGGCTTTCGGACTTCGGGTGAGGACCATGTTTTTAAGAGCCTAGACGCCGTCATCGAAGAAATTAAACGCCTCGAAACTACGCGTGCGACGTTGCCCTTTAATACTGACGGTATGGTGATTAAAATTAATGATCGCGCGATTTATCAAAAGTTAGGTATTGTTGGCAAAACTCCGCGCGGGGCGGTAGCGTATAAGTATCCGGCCGAGGAAAGTAGTACGATAGTGCGCGATATCGTGATTTCGATTGGGCGCACTGGTGCGGCTACGCCGGTGGCGATTCTTGATCCGGTTGTGGTGGCGGGTAGTACAGTACGTCATGCTAGCTTGCATAATGCCGATGAAATTGCACGCCTTGATGTGCGAATTGGCGATACGGTGATTATTTATAAAGCTGGGGATATTATTCCGCAGATCAAAGAAGTTTTGTTGAGCTTGCGCCCCGAAGATGCTGAGAAATTTGATTATGAAGCGGCTCTAAAGCGTCAATATCCCGAGCTAGAGTTTGAACGCCCAGCCGGTGAAGTAGTTTATCGCGTGAAGGGTGAAGATTCAAATCTGATTTTGAAGCGGGCAATTGAATATTATGCCTCGAAACCGGCGCTTAATATTGAGGGGCTGGGTGAGAAAAATGTTGCGGCCTTGGTGGATGCGGGTTTGGTGCACAGTATTGCGGACCTGTATCGACTTACGATCCCTCAGGTGGCGAGCTTGGGTCGGTTTGCGAAACTAAGTGCCAAAAAGCTAGTACAGTCCGTGGAAGATTCGAAACATCCGCCGCTAGCCAAGTTTATCGCTGCGCTTGGAATTCGTCACGTTGGCACGCAAACGGCGGTAACTTTGGCACAGGGGTTTTCTACTATCGAAAAGTTGCAGGAGGCGACCGAGGATGATTTGCTAAAAATGCCGGATATCGGCAAGATTGTTACTGAATCAATCTTGGCGTGGTTTGCCGACGAAGATAACCTGAAGCTACTGGAAGAGTTGAAAGGGTTAGGCGTTGAGCCGCAGTATGTTGACGTTGCAAGTCTGCCGCTTGCAGGACAAAGTTATATCGTGAGTGGGACTTTGGAAAGTATGGGGCGTGAGGAAGCAGAGGATCGTTTGCGCGCACTTGGAGCGAGCGTGACGAGCGGCGTGACAAAAACCACTACGGCCTTAATCCTCGGTGCAAAACCGGGCAAGAGCAAGCTAGAAAAGGCCGAAAAACTTGGCATTCCTACGCTAAGTGAGGCGGAATTTCTTAAATTAGTTCAAGTTGAGGGCTAAGTTGCGTAGGACTCCGGGATGAATGTTGGCACTACGACAGCCCATAGCCCTAGCTCTGTATCCTTTCTCAGATTTGGGCTGTAGTAAAAATACAACAGCCAACTTAGTCCATAAGCTAAACACGTTCTGTTGTAATTTTTACTACGAACAAGTCCAGGATACAGAATTAGGGTTATGGGTCACATTAGTGTCAAGCCTTATACGAAAAATACCGAAATTAGCATATAAACTATTGACTTTTTGAGCAATGTGTGCTATAATGAAGAGATATCATATGGGCGGGCATTGAAGTACTTTAATATACTTACGTATATATTTGTATACTTTTGATGCCTAGCATAAAGAAAAAGGGGGAATTCTCATGAAAAGAGAACAGAATTTGAAGGAAAAAGCAAGGAAAATGGCGAGGCTCGGCCGAATTTTTATTTTCGGAGGGCTGATTTGCGCGATCGTAAGCTTAATGTATTGGCGGGCGGATCGCGAAGAACGGCGATTAGCCGAGCAGCAGGAAAACGCTACTAAGCTTGACAAAAGCGTAGACCACGTAATTGACCCTGCTCCACCAACTCCGGCTCCGGCTATTGTTGACTCTTGGTACAAAGGCGGACAGATGGTTCCGAGTAAGGAGTTGGGTGAAGACTCCGACTGGCAGATTGCAGTCTATGGTGATGTGTCAGAGCAGGGACTGGAAGACAGTACGGTCGAGAGTCGTAATTTGAATGATTCTGAACTTGCTAATTCATTGTCAGCGCTTTTTATGACCGAGGATGATGACGGGCAACGCAGGAGTTTTGATGATTATATTGAAGAGCCTGTAATCATTGAGCCAGGTAAATATCAGATTGAGTTTGACTGCACCCGATACAATTTGTCATTACCCGTGGATCAGAAGACGATGAAGTATTTCATTGTTCCGACCAGGTTGAGGGGGGATAGTGAAAGGGCGATTACATTTGCATTGTATGACGACGAAAATCGGCAGTTTCATCAGATCTGTGTGCCGTTTAGGAGTGAAAAATTTGTTGTGATTAAATATGCTCTTGACGATGTTTTTGTAGAAGAAACGTGGGGGCAGGTTTATCGCTTGTGTTTTGAAGTGACGGAGACTAGTCCTTGGCCAGATTCAAATCCTCAGTGAGCTTTATCCTGATCCGCCAATGCTGCCGGGTATCCCATCCGCAGTAGACGAGCCACCTGCAGCCGAAAGGTAGATTTCGGAATCCTTCAACAGATGAGCTTGGTTTTCAGAAGTATGCGACTATAGTCCGGCGTCAAAGCCGGGCTATTTTTATTAGTTCCCAAAGCGCGATTGCAGTTGCCACGGAGACATTAAAAGATTCTTTTTGCCCATACATTGGAATTTCTAGAAAATAATCACAATGATTACGAATTTCCGCCTGAATTCCTGCCACTTCTTCACCAAGAATCAGGACAATTTTGGAGGCCAAGCTATCTAGCTTTTCTGATTTTATCAGCAGGCTTTGCCAATCTAGCTTAGGGGCCCCGAGGACAATTTTGCGGTTTTCCTCCGTAGGGTCAAGGTTATTTTCTAAACCGAGAATGAGGCTGCCCTGAGACCGCTCTAGTTCTAGCCATTTTAGTAGATTGTCAATAACGATTTGCGAGACTAAATTTTCTGCGCCAATTGCCGATTTGCTGATTTGGTGATTTAGTTTTTCGCGTAGGTGAGGTAGTAGCTTTTGATCGTCGTAACGTGGAGTATAACCGGAATAGACTACTTCGTCAACCCCTAGTCCTTCGGCGGTGCGCAAAATCGCTCCAACATTGTAAGTCGAGCGAATATTATGTAGAACTAGCGTGATTTGCATAAAAATATTGTAACATAGAAACTCAATTGGGGGAGTTTTTAAAATATGCTATAATATAGAGTATGGATAGATATGACCCGCTGAAAATTGAACAAAAATGGCAAAAAATTTGGGATGAGACCGAAGCTTTTAAAGCTGGCTCGGTTGATAAGAATAAACCAAAAATGTACCTTGCGGAGATGTTCCCATATCCTTCGGGGGCAGGTTTGCATGTTGGACACGTACGCAATTTTACGATTGTTGATGTGCTGGCACGCTTTTATCGTCAGCAGGAGATGAATGTATTACGCCCGTTTGGCTACGATACGTTTGGCTTGCCGGCCGAGAATTATGCGATCAAAACTGGCATTTCGCCGCAAGAAGCGACCGAGACGAATATCAATAATTTCCGTAATCAGGCCAAGAAGCTTGGCTACGCGATCGATTGGAGCCGCGAAATCAATACTAGCGATCCGGAATATTATAAGTGGACGCAGTGGTGCTTTTTGCAACTTTATAAGGCGGGCTTAGCCTATCAGAAGGAATCGTATCAGTGGTGGTGCCCGGTTGATAAGACCGTGCTAGCAAATGAGCAGGTTGAGAATGGCAAGTGTTGGCGTTGTGGTCATGAAGTTGAAAAGAAGAAAATGAAGCAGTGGTTCTTCAAGATTACGGATTATGCTGATGAGTTGCTGGATGGAATCGATGCTTTGGAATGGCCGGAAAAAATCAAAACTATGCAGAAAAACTGGATTGGCCGATCTGAAGGGGCGGAGATTGACTTCGAGTTCGCAAACTTGCCGCACTTTGTCGATAGTGTGCATCCGCCGATTGAAGGAAAAAAGAACACGAAGCGCAAGGTCGTGCAAGTATATGTTTATAATCCTCAGACAAAGAAGTACCTAGCTGTCGAGTATAAAACCCAACCTTGGATTTCGATGGTGCAAGGCGGGATCGAAGAGGATGAAGATCCGGAAACTGCCGCCCGTCGCGAAGTTTTGGAAGAGACTGGCTATAAGAATCTTAGACTTAAGAGCGTGCTTGGGCGGTACCGTTCGGAGTTTTATGCTGCCCATAAGGACGTCAATCGTGATGTTGTCTGCACTCAATTCCTCTTTGAGCTAGAAAATGAAGAGCGCGATGAAATGTCAGCAGAAGAAAAAGCTATTCAAGAACCGGTATGGCTGACCAAAGAAGAAATCTTTACCGAGCCGCGCCTCCAAGCTGTCAAGGAAGTTGAGTTAGCATTTGCTCGTATCGATTGGTTGAAGCACGACGAGATTGAGGTGTCCCTAAATACCTTAAACTCTATTCGCGTCTTCACCACCCGTCCTGATACAATTTTCGGCGTCACTTTCCTCGTGCTTGCGCCTGAGCATCCACTAATCAAATTCCTTGTGAATGATGATACACGCGAGAAAGTTGAGCAATATTGTAAAATCGCGCTTAAAAAATCCGAAATTGAACGCCAAGAAAATAAAGAAAAAACCGGCGTTTTCACCGGCAGCTACGCCATCAATCCAGCTACCGGCGAGAAGATTTCAATTTGGGTGGCGGACTATGTTCTCATGGGTTATGGCACTGGTGCGATTATGGCGGTGCCGGCACATGACGAGCGTGATTTTGAGTTTGCAGAGAAGTTCGATTTGCCAGTAAAAGAAGTCATCGAAAAACCGGAAAATAGTGATGATGACAGCCGCTGCTATCATGGTGAGGGTGAACTGGTGAACTCTAAACAATTTGACGGTACGCGTAGTGAAGATGCTCGCGAGCAGATTGTAGCTTGGCTAGAAGGTCAGGGTGTCGGGCATCAAAAAGTCACCTATCGTATGCGTGATTGGCTAATCTCGCGTCAGCGTTATTGGGGCTGTCCAATTCCGATTGCTTATGACAAAGACGGTAATGCGCACCCGATTCCTGAAGACCAGCTTCCGGTCATGCATCCCGAGGTCAAGGATTATCAGCCGGATGATTCGGGTCGTTCGCCACTTGCCAAGGCTGAGGATTGGCTGAAAGTGACTTTGAAAGACGAAAACGGTAACGATATTGAATGTACGCGTGAGACCGATACACTTGACGGTTATGCTTGCTCAAGTTGGTATTTGTGGCGTTATGTTAGCCCGCACGATACCGAGGCGGCCTGGGATCCGGAAGCGATTAAATATTGGGCGCCAACGGATATTTATTGTGGTGGCGATCATGCAGTAGCACATTTGCTCTATGTACGTTTTTGGTGTAAGTTTTTTGCTGATCAGGGATATCTGTCATTTCGCGAGCCGGTGAAAAAGCTACTTTATAATGGCTATATCAATGCCCCGGATGGCAAAAAGATGAGTAAGAGTAAGGGGAACGTAATTGACCCTTTGGAGGTAATTGATAGTGGCTATGGCGCCGATACGCTGAGAACTTACGAGATGTTTATTGGTCCATACGATCAAGATGCGGCTTGGGATACCAAGGCAATTGGTGGCGTTTATCGCTTCTTGAACCGTTGTTGGACGCTGTGTTTTGCGCATGACATAGATAGTGGTGAGCGGCGTTCTTCGGAGGAACTTTTTGCGACCAACGGGGAGCAACCAAAGCGCAGCTCCACCCATAACGATGGGTTGGAGCAAGCGGGTTCCGAGAAGAAAGATGGTCGCCACCACCTCATGCTGCGCCATAAAACCATCAAAAAAGTCACTACCGACTTGCATCGTCAAAGCTTCAATACCGCCGTGGCGGCACTGATGGAATATGTCAATGAGTTATACAAAACGCCGATAGTCGACGTTGAGGACATTGTGGCGCTAGCAAAACTCTTGAAACCATTTGCTCCACATCTTGCCTCGGAAATGCTTGAGCACTTGGGTGCGGGCGATGTTTGGCCGACTTGGGACGAAAAATATCTAGTCAGTGACGAGATTGAGATCGTAGTACAGGTAAATGGTAAACTTCGGGCGAGGCTAAGCGTCGCAGCGGATAAAGCCGGAGATGCCGACGAGCTACAAAAACTAGCCCTAGAAGACGGTAACGTTCAAAAATTTGTCTCAGATCGGGAAATTCGCAAGGTAATTATCCCGAAAGGCGCGAAATTGATCAATATCGTCGTGTAAAGCCGAAGAATATGATAAAGACTATATCTTTCTATTATATCACAGGACGCGCAAAAAGTCAAGCGTAATCAATAAAATTGGAGGTAAAATGGAGAAAAGTCCGCGTAGCACAGAGCAAAATCCATCAACCTGGGAAAATGATTCGGTAACCGAATCTCCCCTGAAGCCAGGGGAGATAGGAGAAACTTCCTTGGCGGAGGTTGAATCAAATAATGAATTACACCGCTCTAGCCATCAGGATTTAGGGCGTAAAGTTCTCGATCTAGAAAGCAGTGATAATTGGAAGCGTAATACTTCGTTCGTGCGCGCAGAAACTGAGCCGGATTATGAAAATGACTTAACCGAGGCGGAATTGCAAAGCCATCCCGAGCAGCGGTTCAAAGTAAATCCGGATCGATTTCCAATTTTACGCGATCAGGCAATCAGTAATGAAACTCTGAAGATTGATGAAACTTTGAGTCTACTGGTTCAAGATGCTGCTGATACGGTTGCGATATTGACTGGCGAAACTGACCCGCCAACGCGGAGGGCTGATGCTGTTATTTATCTTGATAAATCTGCGCGGCCAGTAAGTTGGTTGGTGAACGAGATGTGGGAAGACTTTACCACGGCTAAGCGTCCGGAATTTGAAGGATTTATGGGGATCGACCGTATCACTTGGTTTCGTGCTGTGGGTCTCGAAGTGGACGATCAAGGGAATTTGAAAGAAGATACCGGAATAAAGCGAAAAGGAACTAAAGCTAATTTTAGCGATTTTCAGCGAGCAATGTCTGAGAGCCCGATTCGTCGAAGTGATCTTGCCCGAGCACGCTTAGCGTTGATGCCGGATGGTATTGAGAGTCTACGTGATTCAATGAACGAGGAAGAGCTAATGAAATTTGACGCTTATAATCCGCTGGTTTTTGAATCAAGCGAACGTGACCAAAATGAAACTGCTCCGGAGCTTCCGGAATGGATTATTGAGAAGGTTTTTGCAATCCCTACGGGTTTAGAGGGCAAAAAGATTATGGTAATTGATGAGGTTCAAAACTCTGGCGCAACTGCCGAGATTGCCAAAGAAATTATCATGCGCGCCGTGAATGATCCGGGCACAGAGGTTGATACGCACATTTTTTGGGAAGCGGGCACAAAACAGGTTGAAGGGGATCAGGCGCAAATGCAGTCGGCACCAGTGTGGTATGATCATGATGTAAACCCCGAGCTTGGTAAGGGGATTGGAAATGTGAACTTTCGGGAGCTGCGAAAAAAGTTTGAGAGAGATGGTGGCGTTGAGCAACTAAACGCGCTCTATATCGCTCCCTTTCGAGGTCGAACGCTCAATATGGCGGCGCA
The DNA here is from genome assembly GCA_013316435.1 of Candidatus Saccharimonadota bacterium. GTDB lineage: Bacteria > Patescibacteriota > Saccharimonadia > Saccharimonadales > Saccharimonadaceae > Nanosyncoccus. The sequence goes on from WSMR01000005.1 coordinate 26,564, forward strand.
AGAAGGTGAGAGCTCGGTTGAGCTGATGAAGGAGTTTCAGCGCCTCGCCAAGATCTACCGAGAAGGTCGAATTTTGATGTCAAATCCTAAGCATTATGATCTAGAGAAATGGGTTGGGCATTACGAAGATCTAGAAATAGAATTTACTCCTAATCCGAAGGTAAAGAATTCTTATATCAACCTGCGCCAAGGACTTAATAAATAGCAAATAAAAATGACCCCTCCAGGCCCGAAAGCTATTTTGGAGGGGTTTTCCCTGGATGCATCTTAGCAAAAAAAGCTGCAAAAGCTGCATCCATATCCGGCGGTGGAGCGCCAAAATCTTCGATAGGTTGTGGGCTGGCGCAAATGCGCATCGAGGCTCCGTGCGGTGCTTTACAACTGATGCCTAACGACAGCGTATAATAGTCTTGATTTACTCTGTCAAGGCAATCGCATTGAAATTGGATCATCTTCGAGAAGCGCTGCAGGGTTGAGACCTGCCCAAGCAAGATTACGTCGTCTTGTCCATCCTGATGGATGATGCGTGGTTTTACACCAATATCCACTGCTACGGGATGTTCCTCGGGATGGAGCAACTTAATCTCCATCATGTCGTACTCCCTGAGGCTGACCAACAAATCTTTGGCCGCTATGTATTTCTTTTGATCAGTTCTTAATAAAATACCATTACCTACGTCCGCCCATTTACCAGTAGGTACAAAGCTCATTCATATCACCCCCGTTTCACGAGCATATACTTCCATTATAGCACACATGGCGAAAAAAGTCAATAGAAAAACATAAGTTTTTCTATTGCTGCCTGCGTCGCTCGAAGAAAGAAATATTTGGGTTTCTTTATCACTCGCTATCCTCGACAGTTCAAGCACTTTATTCTCGATATCTTGGCCGTGATAGGGTTAATAGCAAAGCTCAGACGACCATTATACGCGAATCTTATAAAGAAGTAACAGCTTTAGCTGCAGCTGAGAGTGGCTTAGATCGAGAATATATCAAGAAGGTTAATAGTAATGACGGTCAGAAAATTGCAGAAGAGCTATATTTGACGACGTCACCTGCGAAATATGCCATTGAGGCTCAGGATGCGGTCTTGAAAGAGATCGCGAAACATGGCAGTTGTGTGATTGTGGAGCGAGCGGCGGATTATATTCTAAGGAATGAGGCTGCACTGCTCAGAGTATATATCTATGCGCCAAAAGATTATCGCTTGAATAATTTGCAGGATATGTATGGCGATGATCAAAAGTCGGCTAAAAAGCACTTTGAGCGAGCTGACCGCAACCGTGCTGAATATTATCAGTTGATTTCGGGGCAAAAGTGGAGTGAGCCTAAAAACTATGATTTGTGTATTGATGCTTCGCTGGGGAAGAAGCAAGTTGCGAAAATGATCGCTGACTTAGCCAAAAATCATGGATAGCTTTTTGTCAAAAGGTGCGTGAGACTGTAATTTAACTGCAAAAATGACCCTTGTAGGATGGCTTAAAATGTGATAATCTAAGAAGAGAATTTCATATTAATTTAAGGAGCATTATGCCTGAACCTAAAAAACAGAGTAGCCCACGCAAAACTGGTCTACGCCGTAGTCATCTTCGCTTGAAGTTGGCGCGGGCGGTGAATAGCACTTCTCCGGTCAAAGCATTTGAGACCGCGAAGAAGACGCCAAATCTTAAGGTCAAGACCGTAAAAAACGCTAAAACTTTGACCGTGAAAGCAGCAAAGAGGGCTGCGAAAGACCTTGACAAAGCGGGCAAAAAGATTGCAAAGACTACTACGAAAGTCACTAAGAAAACTAAATAAAAGGGAAGGTATATGGCTAGTAACCGGCACTTGGGCAGAATTATTGTTTTACAGAGTTTGTATGAATACGAATTTCGAACGAAAGCTGGGGACAAAACGGCGGATATTGATGTAATCGTCGCAAAGGATATTGAGCCATATGAAAAAGCGCTTGGTGATACTGAGTTCGTCTATGGTTTGGCGCGCGCAGTTTCCGGGCAGTTTAAAGAATTGGATGAGATCTTGCAACCGATGGCGCCGGAATGGCCGCTTGATACGATTGCAGCGATAGATCGTAATATTTTGCGAATGGGGCTTTACGAGCTGAGGAATTCGGTTGAAGCGGTACCGCCAAAAGTCGCAATCAACGAGGCGGTTGAGCTAGCAAAAGCGTTTGGTGCGGAAAACTCCTCCAAATTCGTTAACGGTGTACTTGGTACTGCATATCGTCAAATTTATGAGCCGGAATCTGTCGGCCAAGCACCGAGCAAGGAGCAAAATGAGCAAGAAAAAATCGAAAAAGAACAAAAAGACTCTAGGGGTGCAGGCGCAGCAGAAAGTGCCGGAACAGATCAGCCAGCCACCAATGATGGAGGCGACAACGGAGGCGAAGGCGAGGTCTAATCCGAAGAAAGTCCCGGAGGCTTTGCCGTTAAAATCCGAGAAGATTTCCGGTGTTAAGCGGTTTACATCACGAATTCTTAAAAAACCGCCAATTCAAGAGGTTGTGCGCGAGCCGACTGCTGGGGGGATCGTTTTTCGAAATTCGGCTGATGGGCAAGATATTGAAATCCTTTTGATTCAAGACTCTAAGGGGCGCTGGACGATTCCTAAAGGTCACATTGAGCCGGGCGAAACTGCGCGCCAAACCGCAATTCGTGAGATTGGTGAAGAGGCGGGGTTGTTTCATATTGAAGTCGTGACTTGGCTTGGTAAAATTCATTTTCAGTATCGGCGCGTGAATAAACTAGTGCTAATGATGACGCAGATCTATCTAGTACGTGCTCTAGATATGAGCGAGACGCCACATAAGGAACAGTGGATGAAGGGGATTAAGTGGTTTCGCTTTAATGACGCAATTGAGGCGATTGAATACGAAGACATTGAAAAACTAATGCTTGTAGCAAGAAACAAAATTAGACAAGGCACCAAAAAGGGGTAAAAATGGATAAACACGAACTTGCAAAATATCAAGAGTTTGCAAAAGAAAAATTAGGGTTTGAATTTCACGATCCGATGCTACTCGTGACAGCGCTTACGCACCGTAGCTATATGAATGAGCACAAAAAGAGTTGTGACGCGCACAATGAGCGGCTTGAATTTTTGGGCGACGCAGTGCTTGAGCTAGTTTCTTCGGATTTTTTGTATCGTAATTACAATGAACCCGAAGGGATTATGACGGCTTGGCGTTCGGCTTTGGTGCGAACAGAGAGTATCGGTGAGTCAGGTGAGCAGTTGGGATATGCGCCGCTAGTGCGTCTTTCAAAAGGCGAAAAACATGGCACGGCGCGGGCGCATGCTTCGATTTTGGCAGACTGTTTTGAGGCCGTAATTGGAGCAATCTATCTTGACCAGGGTTACGATACGGTCAAGGAGTTTATCGATAAATGGATTTTGGTGAAAATTGATCGAATCCTTGAAGAGGGTAGCTGGCGCGATCCGAAAACCTATTTACAGGAGTTATCGCAACATCACGATGGCGCGACGCCAGTTTATCGGGTACTTGGCGAAGATGGGCCGGATCATGATAAACTATTTACTGTAGGGGTATATGTTGGAGGCCAGCTCAAAGCGAAGGGTGAAGGCCACTCAAAGCAGACGGCTGAGGGTGCGGCCGCCGCGGAAGCAGTTAAGGAATATTTGAAGAGGGAAAATGCTAGAACTAAAAAATATTAAAAAAGTTTATCAAAGCAGCGACCTAAAACAAATTGCGCTGAGGAATGTTTCGATTACTTTTCGGGACAAAGAATTTGTTTCAATTTTGGGTCCGAGTGGTTCCGGAAAGACGACGCTTCTAAATATTATCGGTGGACTGGATGACTATACTTCCGGTGATTTGCTGATTAATGGCGTTAGCACCAAGAAATATTCGGACCGAGATTGGGATAATTACCGTAATCACTCGGTAGGATTTGTGTTCCAAAGCTATAACCTGATTGGCCATCAGAGTGTGCTTAGGAACGTTGAACTAGCTTTGACGCTTTCCGGTGTGGGGCGCAGAGAGCGGACCGAGCGCGCTAAAAAAGCCCTGAAAGACGTGGGACTTTCACAACACATCAATAAGCGACCGAGCCAGCTATCAGGCGGCCAGATGCAACGAGTAGCGATTGCTCGGGCATTAGTGAATGACCCGGAAATTTTGCTGGCGGATGAGCCAACTGGCGCGCTAGATTCTGAAACTAGCGAGCAGATTATGGATTTACTAAAAGAAGTGGCAAAAGATCGGCTAGTGATCATGGTGACACATAATCCTGAGCTTGCTAAGCAGTATTCAACTAGAATTATTACGATTCAAGACGGAAAGATTCTGAAGGATTCAAACGCCTATAAGCCAAAAAAGACTAAGGAGGCTTTGGCGCCAACTGGAAAAACTAAAAAATCTCGCACTTCGATGAGTTTTTGGACTGCCTTTGGCCTTTCGATGAATAACTTGATGACCAAGAAAGGTCGTACGATTTTAACCGCTATTGCCGGGTCAGTTGGGATCATTGGGATTGCATTGATTCTGAGCCTAAGTAATGGCATCCACGAATACATTAATCGTACCGAAGAGGAGGCTTTGAGTGAGTATCCGATTCAGCTTCAGAAGAATGCCGTAGATATTTCAGCTTTTGCAACGGCATTTACCGGCGGTACTGAAGGTGAGCAGCATGATGATGGTAAAATTCATTCACGCAACATTATGGGCGATGTATTGGCGCAGGTAAGCACCAATACCGCAAATAATTTAAAGGAATTCAAAACTTACATCGAAACCGGAGCTGGTCAAGACATCAAAGATTACACTAGTGCGATTTCTTACGGTTGGGATTTGCCACTAAAGATTTATAAGGATAGCACCAAGGAAGTCGTTCAAGTTCATCCTTCAACGGCGATGGACGCAGTCGGCATGGGTACGGACGGCATGAGTTCAATGATGATGAATATGGAAATCTTTGCCAATATTGGTGCAAATCAAGACTTGCTCGACCGAATGTATGACGTGGTTGATGGGCGTTGGCCGGAAAATTATAACGAATTAGTGCTGTCGGTAGGTGAAAATGGCGAAATTTCGGATTACACACTTTATACGCTGGGGATTTTGCCACAAAGCGATCTCAAAAAGGCGCTAAACAAGATTATCGCTGGCGAAGAAGTTAGCTTTGAAAATACATCTTATGATATTAAAGATTTGCTAAACCTTAAATTCCGCCTCGTACTACCGACCGATTATTATAAAAAGCAAGGCAATATTTGGGTTGATATGAGCGGTGACGAAGACTATATGAAGGAAGTTTTGAAGAAAGCTCCGGAGCTAAAAGTCGTCGGGATCGTAAAACCAAACGGCGATTCGGCACTCACCAGCAGTTTCCCGGGCTATCTCGGCTATAAGCAAAGTCTTGAAGAATACATCATAAACAAAGTGAATGAATCGGAAATCGCCAAGGCGCAAAAGAAAGATAAGACCGTAAATGTACTGACGGGCAAGAAATTTGGTGCTGAAGAAAAGTTTAGCGCCGAGAATCTTACGCCCGAGCAGCAGGCTTATCTTGCTACGCTTGATGCGGCGGAATTAGCTGAGGTAGTTTCGTCTTACCAAGAGAATGCCAACGCAACTTATGAAAGTAATCTCGAAAAGCTAGGGATTGCGAATCTTGACGATCCGGACACGATTTCACTCTTCCCGAAAGATTTTGAGGCTAAGACCAATATAGAGCAAATTATTGATCGCTATAACGAAGGTAAAAGCGAGGAAGACCAAATCACATATACCGACATGATGGGCACGATGATTTCGTCGGTCTCGATGATTGTTGATGTAATTAGTGCAGTTTTGATTGCCTTTGTGGCGATTAGCTTGGTAGTTTCGAGCATCATGATTGCGATTATCACTTATATCAGTGTGCTTGAGCGTACTAAGGAGATTGGTGTTCTTAGGGCAATTGGCGCTAGTAAGCGTGATGTATCGCGCGTCTTTAATGCCGAAACGTTGATTGAGGGCTTGGCGGCTGGTTTGCTTGGTATTGGTGTGACCTTGCTACTGACGATTCCTATCAATATGGTGGTGGAACAAGCGCTAGGGGTGAAGAATATTGCGGTCTTGCCGATAACCGGTGCAGTGATTTTGATCGTGCTGAGCGTGCTGCTGACGGTGCTAGCCGGCTTGATCCCGGCACGTATGGCCAGCAAAAAGGATCCAGTTGAGGCTTTGAGGACGGAGTAGTGGCAGGAACAGAACTAGCAGATTCTGATCATGCTAACCTTGACGTAAAAGGGGTGAAAAGCACTAGAGAGGAAAATCACCCTCGTTCGGAGAAGCTTACAGAGAAACTGAAGACTCTTCCCGCAGCGCCAGGAGTTTATTTCCACAAAGATGCCGATGGCAATGTGATTTACGTTGGTAAGGCGGCAGTACTCAAAAATCGTGTGCGGCAGTATTTCCATAAAACCAACAAAGACGTCAAGACCGAGGCGCTAGTTAGGGAAATTGCTGATACCGATTGGATTGTTGTCGACACTGAAATGGATGCGCTATTTCTCGAGTCAGAAATGATTAAGCGCTACAAGCCAAAGTGGAATATCTTACTACGTGATGATAAAAATGTAAATTATGTACGCATCAATATGAAGTCCGAAGTGCCATATGTGAGTTTTACGCGTACGCCGCAGGATGACAAAGCGGACTATATTGGTCCATTTTATAGTAAATTGCCGCTCGAGAAGGCGCTCAGGATTCTCAGGAAGGTATTTCCATATTACGATAAACCTTACGACGGTAAAAAGACTTTGAATACTGACCTTGGACTGACGCCGGGAATTGAAGTAGGTAATTCAATGCCGGCGGAATATAAGAAAAATCTGCGTAAGCTAGAATTATATCTACAGGGTGGGCGTCACAAGCTTCTGAAAGATCTTGAAAAACAAATGAAAGCAGCAGCCAAAGCCGAGCGTTTTGAGGAAGCCGCCGAGGCGAGAAAGCAACTTTTTGCTTTGCGCGAGCTGCAAAAGAAGATTGTTTTTTCAGATCGCGAGTTTTTGGACATTTCTTCTGATCAGGCTTTATTAGAATTACAGCAAATACTCAGCCTTGAACACCCACCGCGGCGAATTGAGGGATACGATATTTCGCACCAATCCGGTACCAATGTGGTTGGTTCGATGGTAGTATTCGTAAATGGCGTAAGTGATCGTAGCGAATATCGGAAATTTAAGCTGCACCGTCAGCAGAATAATGATTTTGCTGCCCTGCATGAGGTACTGGAGCGCCGCTTGAAGCATTCGGAATGGGAAAGCCCCGACTTAATTTTACTTGATGGTGGCGAGCCGCAACTTGAAGCGGTAAAAGATTTGTTGTTGCCAACCAGAATTAAATTTATTGGGCGCGATAAAGATGGTAGTCATGGTCGTAATTCGGCGGTTGAGATTGTGATCCCTGAAAATTGCAGTTATCGTCACCTGCAGCTGGATTCTAGTAGTCATCTCGCGAAGTTGATTGCACGAATTGATGACGAAGCGCACCGTTTTGCAATTACTTACCATACGCTATTAAAACGCAAAGGCCTGCTCAAATAGATTGCTTGTCTTTTTGGTACGTACGCGCTATAATATATGCATGAGTTTGGGAACACTACTACAAGGTCTTACCTTTGTCTCGGCAATCTTGTCGATTTTGTTAATTCTTTTGCAGCAGCGTGGCGCTTCGCTCGGGGCAGGGTTTGGTAGCTCCGGCGAGTTATACACCGAGCGTCGTGGGCTTGAGCGTTCATTATTTAATGCAACGATTATTTTTGTACTGATTTTTGTTTTGTCGATTCTAGGGATGGTACTAATACCGGCGTGAGGATTTGAGATCAAGCAATGAAACAGCGAGGAAAAAAGCGTGGGCAAAAACTAGCAAAGCGCTGGGAGAGCTTCTCTGCGCAGGCAAAAGAAACCAGTCGTGAGCATATCCAAGAGAATTTGATTGAACGTTTGCCGAATGCGCGGCGAGTGCGACTCTTGATTTTGGAATGGTGCTTGCTAATCGTAGTAATTGTATCACTGGCGCTTACGCAGGCTTTTTGGTATCGCCAGTCGTATGCTACACAGGCCTATGTTGGCGGTGGTTCTTATACGGAAGCAACGCTAGGCAAGGTGAATTCGCTCAACCCTCTGTTTGCCAAGACTAGCAGCGAGAAAGCCCTCTCGAAACTAATGTTTGCAACTTTGTCGAAGATTGATTACTCCGGTCACGTTGGCCTGGGGCTGGCCGCTTCAATTACCCCGGATGAAACTAGTAAGGTTTGGACATTAAAGCTACGCGAAGGCTTAAAATGGTCGGATGGTGAGCCAATTACGTTGGATGATGTCGAATTTACGATGGGGTTGATTAAGGACCCAGCGGTCAACTCGACTTATTCTTCTAATTTTGAAGGGATTAAAATTACTCGCAGTGAGGATACTCTGACTTTTACCTTGCCTTCGGCCTATGTTGATTTTGATGCCACTTTGAATGTACCGATTTTGCCGAAACATGCCCTAGAAGACGTCAATGTGAGCCAGCTCCTGGAGAGTAATTTTAGTCTAAACCCGATTACCTCGGGTGCGTTTGCTTTTAATGCGATGCAGAGCGTATCGACGGACGGCGAGAAGATTATTTATCTTGCCGCAAATAATAATTACTATGAAGGTCGCCCGATGCTTGAGAGCTTCGCGATTCATACTTATGAGACTAATGAGGAGATTGTAAAAGCGATTACGACCGGTGAGGCAACCGCTACGGCGGAACTGTCGGCCGTCTATCGCGATCAATTGCCTACGGATTTGATTTATGAGAAACAGACTGCGCTCGCTAGTGGTGTTTTTGCGTTTCTAAATACCAAGAGTGATATGTTGTCAAACGTGAAAATTCGCCAGGCGATTCGCCAAGGGGTTGATATTGGTCAAGTTCGGTCGG